>JAPLRP010000087.1 GCA_026399095.1 Methylococcales bacterium
ATAAAGAATTATTTTCCGGTTATCTTCTTTGTGTGAAACTGATTGTAAAGAATCAATTGAATATCTAGCGTGCCCTCCCGGTGACTTGATAAACTCAATTTTTCCAGCTAACGCCCATCGGTTTAAGGTCTTTGGATGAAAACCAAACATATTCTGTGCTTCTTGTGGTGTAATATACTTACTCATTGTAATGTCCATTTTATGGATGAATGAGTATATATGTTACCATTTAACGTTACTTAATCAATGGACTCTTATTGAGGCAATACTTTACCGGAAGTTAAATCAGATAGTTTGGTGGCTGCCAATTCGGACCAGTGATCAATAGCATGCTCTGCATCCCCCCACTGCCACTGAAATCCGTTTGTAAATGCACCGCCGCCAATTTGCTTATCAACAACTAATAACAAGATTGCGCCTGTTGAGGAATCGCTTAATTTGGCTTCAGCTTGAGCAGCGCCAACAAAAGGCATGGTACCAGTAGCCAAATATTTTAAATTTGAGAGCATATGCGCTTGTGGGATAATCATTGAAATACTTCGCAAGACAGGCGTTGCTGTTTCGGCATCAATTAAAGCCACATCCAGCTTCATAACACCCACACCCGGCTGAGTGACGATTTCATATTTCTCACTTAGCTGTTCTTTAAGTTGCTCGAAGAAATAATTAACCAACATTTGTTGATCACTAGCAGAAATTTTTGTAACATCACCGCCCCAATAGGTTACAGGGTCAATCATGATTTTATTATATTGGGTCCATTTTGCTCGGGCATTTATATAACGCAGACCCGTCTGCTCCTTGCCTCCAATTGTGAGCAAAGAACAGTCCTTTGTAAGAAAGGCACAGTTAACTTCAGTTTGTTTAATATCAACCTTCTGAGTAGTTGAACAACCACTCGATAAGGCTAGGCAAAGCCCCAGTATAGAAGTAACTACCCAGCTTTTAGCTAGATAATCTAAATAATTTACATTATTGCTCATTGTTTTCTCCTAAATTTAAATGGGATGTTTACTCAAAAATGCTGCGTCTAAATACCGTAAAAATAGTTAACGATATCTCTTAAAAAGCCTCTGTGAGATAGAGAATCAAAAACGTAGTTGATTAGTTAAAAATACTTATTCTTTTCCTGATAAGAAAGGTACAAAAGTGACGGACTCGAGTATTTCAACCTCATAGCCGTTTGCTTTACGAGTCACTCGTTGTAATGTTTGCTGGCCATTTATACCTATAGGAATAACCATAACGCCACCGATTGCTAGTTGCTGTAACAATTGAGGCGGTATTTCTGCAGGCGCTGCAGAAGCAAGAATAGCATCGAAGGGAGCATATTCCGGCCAGCCAAGATTACCGTCATTAAAAATATAACTGACATTTTTAAGCTTTAAATCCCATAAATTACTTTTTGCTTTTCTCTGTAGCGGTAAAATTCTTTCAATGGAATATACATGTTCCACTAACTGAGCAAGAATAGCGGTCTGATATCCGCAACCTGTGCCTATCTCAAGCACATTGCCCAATTGGGTTGATGCTTCCAATAACAACTCAGTCATTTTTGCGACTATGTAAGGCTGGGAAATAGTTTGATTGTAGCCAATCGGCAAGGCCGTATCTTCATAAGCACGGCTAGCCAACGCTTCATCCATAAAAATATGCCTAGGCGTATCTCTCATAATTTCCAAAACCTTTTGATTTTGAATACCCTGCTCAGACAATCGTTTAATCATACGCTCGCGTGTTCGCAGCGAGGTCATGCCCATACCTTGTAAGCTTAAGGTCATATATTATTTTCCATTGGCAACCATGACGCTAACGCATCAATAGACTCAAACCGTGTTAAATCGATTTGTAAAGGTGTTACTGACACATAGCCTTCGTTAATTGCATAAAAATCAGTTCCTGGACCGGCATCTTGCTCAGCACCTGGGGGACCTACCCAATAAATAATACGCCCGCGTGGGTCTTTACTTTTTATGACCGGTTCGGATTTATGCCGTTGCCCCAATCGGGTTGCCTTAAAGCCTTTTAAGTCTTTTAAAGCAACATCGGGCACATTGACATTTAGGATGGTGTCTTTTGGCAAAGGTTTTTTGACCAATTGTTTTAATAGCGTTACGGCAACATCAGCTGCGGTTTCAAAATGAATGGGGTTACTACCGACTAAGGAAATGGCAATAGCAGGTAATCCTAAAAAACGTCCTTCCGTTGCTGCAGCTACGGTACCTGAATAAAGAACGTCATCACCCAAATTAGAACCATGATTAATGCCGGCAAAAACCATATCCGGCTCATGATCCAACAAGCCCGTTATCGCCAAATGCACACAATCCGTGGGCGTACCATCGACTTTAATGAAACCATTATCAGTTGCGTAGGCGCGTAAAGGCATTTCCAGCGTTAAAGAATTGCTGGCCGCACTGCGATTTCGATCAGGGGCTACCACCGATATTTCTGCATGCTCTCTTAAAGCGTTAGCTAATGCATTAAGGCCTTCAGCCAAGTAGCCATCATCATTACTTAACAAAATATGCATTATCAATTCGCCATATAGCTAAATAAACTATAAAATCAAGCATCTTAGCAATAATAACCAATAAAATCAGCTTTCGTGGCAAAAAAAACACTCACAGTAGAGGATCAGGATTTATTTCGCCAAACAATCGGTAAAGTTCGTGCGGTTAATGCCGACAAAGTACTGTTAAATAAACAAATAAAACCAAAACCCTACCCTAAGCAACTGAGCACTGATGAGTCGAGTCATTTGCTTGAGTCGGCAATCACAGGACTTGAAACAGTCGGGCTTGAAGACAGCATAAGCTTTTTAGCACCCGGCTTACAAAACAAAGTACTAAAGAAATTACGCCGCGGATTTTTTGACCTAGACGCAGAAATTGACCTGCATGGTTTAACAAGCAATGCTGCTAAGGCACAACTCATGAGTTTTTTAAATGACTGTGTAAAATCAGGTTGCCACTGTGTACATATTGTTCACGGAAAAGGTTATCGCTCAGCGGATAACCACCCCGTTCTAAAAAACAACCTTAACTTATGGCTGAGACAGTACACAGATGTCCAGGCATTTTGCTCTGCATCCTCAAAAGACGGGGGCGCAGGAGCCGTGTTTGTATTGTTGCGACTAGCTGAAAAATACAATCATGCTGATGAGCAGGAGCGGCTTTAACCATGAAGTTAGTCTTCTTCAATAATTTCTCGCATGACTGAGGTAGCATAACTGCCTGCCGGAAGGGTAAACGTTAGCTCCAATACATCATTTTTAATAAACTGCCAGTATAAATCCTGCACATTAACGCGTAAAGCACGTCGATCAACGTCAACAGCAAAAGCAACCAAGCCTTTAGCTATATCTGGGTAGACATCGATAATGTTTTTTTTCAATGGCCAATGACTCCAATGACACACCTGAATCTCCCTTGCCCCATAACACGCCAGTCGGGTGAATATCTCTTATCTCCAGTCTGCGGATAATTTCATCATCCGGCAATTCGGATTTAAAACAACTATGCGATAAATCAAATTGGTAGGTATCTCCAGCAACGGGCTGATTCCAGTTTTTATGAATAACCCGATAAGCCAATAGTTGATTAAACAAATAAGAGCGTGCCGCCGATAAATACAAACTACGCTGCTCTCGCCCGACCTTGGCACCAAGAAACATGGCTATTGCTTTATTGACGTTTTGACCTTCATTACCAAACCGTTGCGAACCATAATAATTAGCAATGCCATTGGCTTTGATGGATTCCAATTGCTGAATAGTTTTATCTTTATCCCCCCGCCAATCACGAAGGGTCAATATAAAGCGGTTACCTGACAAGACGCCGCGCTTTAACTTTCGCGCATGACGCACAGCTTGTAATACTTTCATGGTATCTGTTTCAAACTGCGACCAGTCCGGATCTGCCTTGCCGGGTAACCAAACACTAAACCATTGTGTCGTGACCGCATGTCGGTCTTTTAGTCCCGCATAACTAACATCACGCTGCCTGACATTAGCAAATCTGGATAGCTGCCTGGCAATATAGTCGGTATTTTCACCGGTTTTTTCTATTTGCAAAAAAGCATGTTCACCCGCACCCGACGGTTCAAAAGCCAAATTCTCTTTAACGATAAAGTCTTGAGGGATACTGCGAAGTTTACCAAAACCAGATGGTTGCCCATAAACATAAGGCCAGTTAGGAAGTTCAATAGATTGTGTGTTGATGGTCATATTTTTTAAGTGCTCACGTTCCTATGTTCGAGCGGTAAAGAAAAAATCCTTTTTTATTTTTCACCTTGTTTATTTTTCAATCAAGACAACCGCTTGTACGGCAATACCTTCTTTACGCCCTTCAAAGCCCAGCTTTTCTGTTGTGGTGGCTTTTACATTAATACAATCAATATCCACGGCTAAATCATCTGCAATGTTTTGGCACATAGCAACAATATAGGGTGCCATTTTTGGAGCTTGAGCAATGATAGTCACATCGGCATTAACTAATTGATAGCCTTTATGCTGCAAGATACTATAGACATGCCGCAATAATACCCGACTGTCTGCGCCTTTAAATTCAGGATCAGTGTCAGGAAAATGTTTACCAATATCACCTAAGGCCGCCGCACCTAATAAAGCATCGCATAACGCATGTAGCACTACATCGCCATCAGAATGGGCTTCCAAGCCTTGTTCGTAATCTATTTTTACACCACCCAAAATAACATCGCCACCATCCTTGAAACGATGCACATCGTATCCCATACCGACTCTAATCATTTTGTTGCTCCATATAAAATTGCGCTAATGCCAAATCTTCAGGCCGGGTAATTTTTATATTATCAGGACGACCTTCGACGATTTTGGGTTGCAAGCCTTGTAATTCCAAGGCACTGGCTTCATCGGTTATGGCTGGATTACCTTCTGCTGCTTCCAAGGCACTTTTTAATAATCCGTAACGAAACATCTGCGGAGTTAACGCCCGCCAAATACGACGCCTATCCAAGGTGCCAATAATACTGATGCCCTGAACATTTTTTAAAGTGTCGTGCGAAGATAAGGCTAAAATCCCGCCAACCTCATCGTTCAGCAACGAGTTAATTAGAAAGTGAATATCTGTAGCAGTAACACAAGGTCTGGCGGCATCGTGTACTAATACCCAATCATTATCTGAAGCGACAACCCGTATTGATTTTAGTGCCGAAAGTACCGAATCAGCGCGCTCTTTACCACCTGGGGCAGTGACTATCTTTTCATTTTCAGATACTTCAAGATCAGGCCAATAAGGATCTTCTTCTGAAATTGCAACAGCAACGGCGTCAAAAACTTCAGCGCCTAACAAACGCAACAACGTATGCTCGATTACTGTTTTTCCGGCAAGTTCAAGATATTGTTTGGGTCGATCTGCGTTCATGCGCTTGCCAACACCGGCAGCAGGAACAACAGCCCAGAATTTTATTAAATCAGTCATAAGTTATGATTTCAAGGTAGGCAGGTTTTTTCCCACCAAAGTGAGGCTAAACGTTCAACCTACAATGCTTTACGGATATACAAAAACAAAAGACGCAAAGTTAAAAGTGTTTTACAACTTTAACTTTGCGTCTTGAGTCTGCTTTCTTAATGCTTATTCAAGAACCTGGAAAAATGTCTCGCCATCCCTAATCATTCCTAGTTCATCCCTAGCTCTTTCTTCCAAAGCTTCCTGCCCTTTTCTTAAGTCCTCTACTTCAGCATAAAGCGTTTCATTACGTTCCTTTTTTTCTTCTACCTGTGCCTTAAGATCATCAAGCCGCAACTGAAGTGCTGATATTTCTGCAAGACCGCCATCGCCATGCCATAAACGGTATTGTAAAAGAGCAATCAACAAGATAATGAATGCCAGAAGAATTTTCATAATTTTAACGTAGAATTAAAAGAGTAACGGCACAGATATTTACACCCTATACCGCTAAACTTGAGCTTTAAAAGTTTTAAAGCATTTTAAATGCGCTACGACCTGCGTACTTAGCTAAACTGCCCAATTCTTCTTCAATTTTCATCAAACGGTTGTATTTGGCAACACGGTCAGAACGACTTAATGAACCGGTTTTAATTTGACCAGTACCTGTTGCTACTGCTAAATCTGCAATGGTAACGTCTTCAGTTTCGCCTGATCGATGCGACATAACTGCTGTATAAGACGCTTTATGAGCCATATCAATCGCTGCAAACGTTTCAGTCAAGGTGCCGATTTGATTGACTTTAATCAGGATTGAATTGGCAATATTTCTGTCAATGCCTTTTTGCAAAATTTTTGGGTTAGTCACAAACAAATCATCACCAACCAACTGAATACGTCCACCTAATTTCTCAGTGATCAGTTTCCAGCCATCCCAATCATTTTCGTCAAAACCATCTTCAATGCTGATAATGGGATAACGATCAACCCAATCTACAAAGAAATCAGCCATTTGTGCTGAACTATAAGTTTTGCTTTCAGAAGCCAAATCATAAATACCCTCTGAATAATATTCTGATGCCGCTGCATCCAAGCCTAAATAGATATCAACACCTGGCTTGTAACCTGCCAACTCTATGGCTTGCAAAATAACGCTAATCGCTTCCTCATTTGAAGAAAGATTAGGGGCAAAACCACCTTCATCACCGACGGTAGTCGCCAAACCTTTGGCTTTTAATACTTTGCTTAAGTTATGAAATACTTCTGCGCCGTAACGAATTGCTTCACGGAAAGTTGGTGCGCCGACAGGCAAAATCATAAACTCTTGCAAGTCTACGCTGTTATCCGCGTGTGAACCGCCGTTGATAATATTCATCATCGGCACGGGTAGAATAAATTCACCTGATTTGTTCAAGTGGCGATACAAAGGTTGTCCAGCTTCTTTTGACGCTGCATGCGCGGCTGCCATAGAAACGGCCAACAAAGCATTGGCTCCCAAACGGGCTTTAGTCTCTGTACCATCTAGAGCGATCATGACTTTATCAAGACCTTCCTGATCATTAACATCCAAACCGATAACTGCATCACGAATCTCGGTTCTTACGTTATTAACAGCATTCAATACGCCTTTACCCAAGTAACGTGATTTATCACCATCACGCAATTCAATAGCTTCACGCTCACCGGTTGAAGCACCGGAAGGTACCATTGCACTGCCTACAACGCCAGAAGCCAATACAACATCTGCTTCCAGTGTTGGATTGCCGCGTGAATCTAAAATTTCTCTTGCACGAATATCTATTATTGCAGCCATTTTGTTTCCTATAAGGTTGTTTCTATCAGGGGTTGTGCTTTAACAGCCCTGTCGATTGTTAATAAAACTTCTAATAATTCTTGCATTCTATATAAGGGCCATGCATTAGGACCATCACTTTTAGCTTCGGCAGGATTAGGATGGGTTTCCATAAACAACCCGGCTATACCTGCAGCAACCGCTGCTCTGGCTAAAACGGGTACAAATTCACGCTGCCCACCTGAGCAGGTGCCTTGTCCGCCTGGAAGTTGAACTGAATGCGTTGCATCAAAAACGACTGGACAATCGGTGTCTCTCATAACCGCTAAAGAGCGCATATCAGAAACCAAATTATTGTACCCAAAAGAAACACCGCGCTCGCAAACCATGATCTGCTGGTTTCCGGTCGCCTTAGCTTTATTGGCCACATTAACCATATCCCAAGGCGCAAGAAACTGGCCTTTTTTTATATTAACCGGTATACCTTGCGAGGCAACTTGTTGTATAAAGTTGGTTTGCCTGCACAAAAAAGCGGGGGTTTGCATCACATCAACCACGCTAGCCACTTCAGCAAGCGGACTATCTTCATGGACATCGGTTAATACGGGAACGCCAATTTGTTGCTTAATTTTTGCCAGTATTTCCAGACCTTTTTCTATTCCCAAACCTCTAAAACTTTCGTGAGACGATCGGTTAGCTTTATCAAACGATGATTTGTAAATAAACGGAATATTTAATGCTGTTGTTAATTCTTTAAGATAACCTGCTGTGTCCAGCGCCAATTGCTCACTTTCAATCACACAGGGACCGGCAATCAAAAAAAAGGGCTGATCTAAACCAACTTCAAAACCACATAATTCCATTAACTTGTTACCTTTTTAAATTGTGATGCTGCAATGACAAAACCTGAAAATAAGGGATGCCCTTTTCTGGGTGTTGAAGTAAACTCGGGGTGAAATTGACAAGCCAAAAACCACGGATGCTCTGGTATTTCTATCACTTCAACCAAGCGACCATCTATTGACTTACCGGAAAAGCGCATTCCGGCCTTTTCCAACTTGTCGATATACTTATTATTAAACTCGTAACGATGGCGATGTCTTTCCGTAATCACGTCTTTTTGATAAAGATTAAACGCCAAAGAATCGGCCTGTAAACGACATTGCTGTCCACCTAAACGCATTGACCCCCCTAAATCGGAGTTTTCATCACGCGTTTCCAGTTGACCACTTTCAGCAATCCACTCCGTAATCAAGCCAATAACCGGATGCGGTGATTTAAGCAAAAACTCTGTACTATGCGCACCTTCCAAACCAGCAACATCACGGGCGAATTCAATAACTGCAACCTGCATGCCTAAACAAATACCCAAATAAGGGATTTTATTTTCACGTGCATAGCGAACTGTCGCAATTTTGCCTTCTACACCACGCTCTCCAAAACCACCCGGCACCAAAATAGCATCAACATCTTTCAGACGTGCAACACCCTCGTCTTCAATAAGCTCAGAATCAATATAGTTAAGAGTCACCTTGGTTCGTGTAGAAATACCCGCGTGAATTAACGCTTCGTTTAGTGATTTATAAGCATCAGAATGATCAACGTACTTGCCGACAATAGCAATAGTCACTTCCTTAACCGGATTTTCCAGCGCCGCAATAACTTTGGTCCATTCTGACAAGTCTGCAGGCTGAGCATTCAATCTCAACTTGTTGACGACAATATCATCCAAACCTTGCTCATGGAGCATTAATGGAATTCGATAAATAGAATCTGCATCAACTGCAGAAATAACGGCTTTTTCCTCGACATTAGTAAATAGGGCAATTTTTTGGCGCTCGGCAACCGGAATTGGACGTTCTGATCGACAAATCAAAATATCAGGTTGGATACCGATAGCCCGTAATTCTTTAACGGAATGTTGAGTAGGTTTGGTTTTAATTTCACCGGCAGATCGAATATAAGGCACCAGTGTTAAATGGATAAATAACGACCTGTCCATGCCAAGTTCAAAACGCATTTGCCGTATAGCTTCCATAAAGGGCAATGACTCAATATCACCGACAGTACCACCCACCTCAATTAAAGCAACGTCCATGCCTTCTGCACTGAGATAAACACGACGTTTGATTTCATCAGTAATATGGGGAATAACTTGAACGGTGGCGCCTAAATATTCACCTTTACGCTCTCTACGCAAAACACTGTCATAAACCTGACCCGCTGTGAAATTATTCTTTTTAGCCATGGTGGTTTTAAGAAACCGCTCATAATGGCCTAAATCCAAATCAGTTTCTGCACCATCCTCAGTAACAAATACCTCGCCATGCTGAAAAGGGCTCATAGTGCCGGGGTCGAGATTGATATAAGGATCTAGCTTGGTCATAGTGACCTTCAGGCCTCGAGACTCAAGAATAGCGGCAAGCGACGACGCGGCAATGCCCTTGCCTAACGATGATACAACACCGCCAGTAATGAAAATATATTTTGTCATTTAGAATGTATGGAATTCAGAAGAAAACTGATGGCAGCTAAAGTAAATCGTGTCTATTTTAATCGACAATGGGCTTGTCGTCATTGTCTTTATTTAGGCAAAACCCGAAATAGCCAAGGACAGAGTGATTTTTCGCACCAATTTGAGTTTGCAAGCCAACTATTAGCACTTAATACATCGATAGTTAGGGTAAATTTGAATATAAGCTAATAAACAAATCATTAAATCAAGCAGAACCCGTCTAATTTTCCTTCGTCATTCTCAAAAATTAGCTTTTAGTTTCCAAAATCAATCCTGTTAAGCCGGCATTAAGTTACTAGGATGCACTATGTAGTTTAATAACTCAACTAGAGCTATTTAATAAAATATTGACTTAAACAATCATCTAACACTTTGAAAATACTATGAAAAAAACAATAAAACTATCAATGCTTACTCTGGCTTTTAGCTTGATTACCGCTTGCGCAACCAACTCTGATGTTGAACACCTTCAGTCTCAGGTTAATGGCTTGGACAAATCTGTTAAAGAAGCATCAAATGATGCAAATCAAGCACAATCTACCGCCACATCCGCAGCCGCAACAGCAGAAGCTGCCGAGACTGCTGCTAATAAGGCCACTCAGTTATCACAAGAAGCTAACAATAAATTAGATAGTAAATTCAAAAAATCTATGCGTAAATAAAACCATCTATTATCAGCAAAAATTTTAACTTTACCACCAAATCATTTACTTAAGTTGGATGGTTAGTTGCTAATCGGGTAAATAATAATTTACCCGACAATTTTTTATCGTCTTATTCTCTTTGTATAACAATGCTGATACAGTCTTGGGTTTTATCATTATAAAAATCTGCGCTTATCCATAAATCTCCAACAGCGGCCAACTTGTCATCGATATAAACCAAAGGCATAAACTGTCTTTCCCAAGGTGGAATTGCTGCTTCCTGAAATAGTTTCTTTAAATCATGACGACCTGCACGTCGGGCTATAGCTATAGTCTCACCACCACTTCTAGGCTTAACAGTCACAGTTGAGCCCTGCCATCGCTCTAATGGTATTCCCTGTAATGAAGCGATACAACACAAAGTTTGATCCGCAGAAAACTTGACTGATGATTGACCTGAAGGCCAAATAATAGGCGGTATTATTTCCGGGACAACAATTTTAAGACAATATAATTTATCACGATAACGCCTTACTGAATAACCCTGCCCTGACAATATCGGATCAGCATCTTCCCTCGCAGAAATAACCTCAGACTGCAACCGCTCAATAAATGCTTGCGCAGGCATTTTTAAGTTACATATTCGAAACCATTGCCTGATAACAAGAGCCTGTTGATCGACTTTAAGTTTCTTTAACTCACTGATAGCCAGCGTATTATCTATGCTACTATAAGCTTCAAGAAATAATTTTTCCGCCTGTTCTGAAATTAAAACCTGCGCATCTGCACAATGCTTGGCTGAACGCGCAACCGTTTTATCACAAGCCGGCCAACGCCTTTTTATTAAAGGCAATACTTCATTGCGTAAAAAGTTACGATCATAATCGTTACTGAAATTACTAGGATCATCAACCCAGCTTAACGCATGTGCTTGTGCATAATCATTAATGGCAGACTTTGAAACATTTAGCAAAGGCCTAAGCATAAGACCCTGACCAAATAAAATGGCCTCCGGCATCGCCGATAATCCTTGCAAACCACTGCCTCTAAATAGTTGCAGCAATACCGTTTCCAGTTGATCATCCCTATGCTGCGCAACCAGCAAAACATCGCCTGCATTAATTAAGGACTTTAAAGCGTTATAACGTGCATTTCTGGCGGCTTCTTCAGGACTTTCTCCCTGACTTGGAAATGCATTCACATTCAATACTATAAAATTAACGCCCAATCTTTCTGCTGTATTTTTACAATGATTGGCCCAAGCATCAGCCTCTAGTTGCAACCCATGGTGCACATAAACCGCAGTAATTTTATCTTTAAGATCTGTTATTGCCGTACATAAATGCAATAAAACATGTGAATCGACGCCACCACTGTAACCTACATAAATATGCTTAAGATTATTAGATTGATTTAATGCCGAGCTTATAGAATGTGCTGAAAGCAATTCAGTCATGGGTGTTCTTCTTGCGTTGAACTGCGTACTTTCTGAGAATATATGCATTGAGATACGACTGCAAAAAGCAGTCGTGGCCCAATCCATTACTACATTATTTTTTTAATAGATTTTGTATAAAGGGCAAAGCATATTTTATCCATTGCTCTTTTGCAAACAATGCTGCGGGTTTAATCTGTCGCGAAAGAGTCTTGATAACAACCCATATGCGGTCTGCAACTGAAGCTTCAGGACTATCTCGCCACTCTAAATAACGTGAACCAAAGCCATTTATAAATACCGGCTTAAACAACCACATTTCAAGAATTGATGTCACCCACATAAACATAAATGAAATTCCCATGCCCATGCCAGCAAAAATAACCAACCAGGCAAAAACAGGATCAATTTTAGTCAACCACCATGACATGATATCTGCCACAAGAAACCCATAAGGCATGCCTATAGCAATACATTTATATTGTGTCGTTGTCGTTTCAGCGAAACTAAAAATCAAACCAACAAACATAAAAATAAAGCTGATACCAAATAAATGAATATGCGATATTCGTGTTAATGAAGCAAAAGTAGCCCCTGTATCTTGTGCTGTATAAGGCTTTATGCCCTCAAAACTACTAAAATCAGGTAGTCCGGATGCGTCCTTGTTATGGCACATCACACAACGGGTTTCGATGATTTTATCAATCCCGTCATCTTTATATGCATCAACGTCTGCACCATTTCTAACCCACTCCATAATCTTGAAGCGCTCCTGATCCGGCGCATTTGCTTTCATAGCACCGTTAAGCTGGTTTTCCAGAACCGTACCAGAGCGGTTGCCGTAATAGCTATAAACAATATCATCAACGGACAAACCAAACTTGCCATCTGCCATACCATGCGTGAACAATATTTGAATTAATGCGAAAAGATAGCCTATGCCAACCGTACAGAGATAACCGGTAAACAATACTTTAATGGGCGTATCGTGATCTTTTAAAGGTGTGAATTTAGGAGTCATAATTTCGTATATTTTCAATGTACGTTGGACTCATTTTGAATCCATGATTTTATGTAAAGTCCCAGGCAGAATCCAAGATTCTATATACTGAGCATTGGTACTAAATAATGTTATACCCTGACGTACTTAAGCTTTTAATTATGTATTAACTGACTCAATAATTTTTTAGCATTGAATAATGATGTTTTTAACTACACTTTAATTTTTGCACGCCTCATGAGACTACAAAAATTAAAAGCAATTATTACACCAGGATAACAGTTAATCGGCACTGTAAATATTACAAAACTTAAAACATTAGTAAGACCAGGCCTGAACCGTTAATCAACTTTTTAAAAATGACAAATATATTCCCTCAAAAAAACTTTAGCTATTTGAAAACCATAGATTAATACCAGGCAGCGTCACTGCAATGCATGAACTTTGCTTAAGCGTAAACCACACAGCTAATGATAAATCTTTAATTGGCTTATTTTATTTAAAAAAAATAACTTTGACTTAATAGCGATACTTTACGCTATATAAATTATCTATTTTGGTGCATTTCAAAATATGATTGCACAAAGATAGGCGTTATTGACTACCCTCAAATAAACTCGTATAGGAAACATACATCATCGTTGATGTCAGCATATATAAAACGGGCGTTAACAATGGAGTTACTGTTGTACAAAGCAGAGCTTCGACAAATATAAAACCCAGCATTTTGTAAATTGCTTTCTGATTCCTTGCAATCGCGTAATTACCTTTTTCTATAGCCTGACTCCAACTATTATCTTTGAAAAGCATCAATGGATAACTAAACCAGCTAGCAAAAGTAGTAAGCATTAATAGCGTAAAAATTAAAGTAATATTAGCATACGAATAAACCCAATTAGCTATCTCTTGAGTTGATCTTTGATTAATATTTTCAGGAGTTAACTCCAAATAAAAGAAAAATTGAGCAATCTTATAATACTCACCGGTTAAAAGATTGGCTATTAACATAAACAAAAACCAAAACATCACAATACTGAGCCCAGC
Source organism: Methylococcales bacterium (assembly GCA_026399095.1). Taxonomy (GTDB): domain Bacteria; phylum Pseudomonadota; class Gammaproteobacteria; order Methylococcales; family Methylomonadaceae; genus Methylobacter_C. The sequence goes on from JAPLRP010000087.1 coordinate 13,860, forward strand.
CAACACTGCTAACGGCAAGCTTTTATTAATAGCCCAATAAAAGCCCACCGGATTTTCAGCTGAATACTTAAGGTCAATATATTTGGCAACGGCTATTCCTACAAATAATGACATTACCGAAAGCACAATGCCCAGAGCAAGAGAGATTCGACCAATCGTCATCATAATACCAACAAAAATCGTATAGCCAGCCCAAACCAAAGGTCCTCTACTAACAAACACCAAAGATTCTCTCAGCCAATCACTGAACTTTGGTTTTTTCATAATGAAATCCTGGCAATACCGACTGCTTTACGTAATTCTTTGATAAAAGGGGCACTGACCGCCCTCGCTTTTACTGCACCTTCCTGCAATTGCTGTTCGATATGTTCTGGTGCTTGCATTAACGCCTCGTAGCGTTCTCTTGCCGGCGTTATATGATCATTAATATGCTCAAATAATACCCGCTTCATTTCGCCCCAAGCAATACCTTCTGCATATTGTTGACGTATCTCAAGCATTTGTTCAGTGGTAGCAAACGACCTGTAAATACTAAACAAAGTACAATCAACCGGATCTTTGGGCTCGCCGGGCTCTAAAGAATTAGTTTTGATTTTATTTATCAGTTTTTTTAATTTTTTCTCAGGCTCAAATAAAGGAATCGTATTATTATAGCTTTTGCTCATTTTACGACCATCAAGCCCTAGCAAGGTTGCGCTATGCTCATCAATGATGGCTTCGGGCAAAACAAAATGTTCGCCATAAATATGATTAAAGCGCCCGGCGATATCTCTGGCCATTTCAATGTGCTGAATCTGATCTTTGCCGACCGGTACTTTATTCGCATTAAACATTAAAATATCGGCAGCCATTAAAATAGGGTAACTGAACAATCCCATGTTAATGCCTTTATCCGAATCATTTTCGCCACTCTGCTCATTTTCAGCAACAGCCGCTTTGTAGGCATGCGCCCTATTCATCAACCCTTTGGATGCGACACAAGTCAACATCCATGTTAATTCCATAATTTCAGGCACATCTGACTGCCTATAAAACACTGCATTTGATGTATCCAAACCCAATGCCAGCCAAGTAGCAGCAATTTCCAAACTCGATTGCCTTACTCTTTCGGGCTCTTGGCATTTAATCAAGGCGTGATAATCGGCCAAAAAATAAAAAGGCGCGACATTATCATCTTTACTGGCAACAATAGCAGGCCTGATAGCGCCAACATAATTACCTAAATGCGGTGTACCCGTGGTTGTAATACCGGTTAAAACAATTGCTTTAGTCATGTGTTCCATTTTTTTTATAATTATTGTGTGTGAAATATTACCTAAATTTAGTCTGATAGCCAACAAGATCAGGTTAATTCAATGATGCTACCGTAGTTCTCAAATTGTACTTTGATATACTGTCTTTTATCGATAAAGCAATTGTGAGCCTAAACTATTAAAGCACCAGCACACTAAAAATTAAACACCCATATTGTCAAAATACGAATTGATAATTTCAAGAGGTTTGATTTTTTTTCTAGCCTAATTGCCCAAGCGGAAGGCATCACAACCTTACAGTGATTAACGCATTAAATATTAGGCAAAACAACAACATAAAATACTAGAAAAGATCGATTAAAATTCCTTAACAACCGGAATTTTACCAATCTTGCTCTGCCATATTTTTGGTGCTATTTGATGTATTGATATGCCTTGGCTATCGACTGCGACAGTTACGGGCATATCCTCTATAACAAATTCATGAATAGCTTCCATCCCTAAATCTTCAAAGGCAATAATACGAGACTTGCGAATGGCTTTTGACACCAAATAAGCAGCTCCACCGACAGCCATCAGGTAGACTGCTTGATGTTTTTTAATAGCGTCAATAGCTTGTTGTCCACGTTCAGCTTTACCAATCATGCCCAGCAATCCGGTTTTAGCCAGCATTGTTTCGGTAAATTTATCCATGCGTGTAGCTGTAGTTGGGCCAGCTGGCCCAACTACTTCTTCTCTTACCGGATCAACGGGACCTACGTAGTAAATGAACTTGTTAGTAAAGTCGACGCTATCTGGCAGTGGGTCACCACGTTCCAGCATGTCAACGATGCGCTTATGGGCTGCATCACGCCCCGTAAGCATCGTACCGCTTAAAAGCAAGGTTTCTCCAGGCTTCCATGTTGAAATGTCAGCCCTGGTAACCGCATCCAAATTAACTCGGCGAGAAGTAGTACCCGCATCCCAAACTATATTTGGCCAGTCTTCCAGACTAGGTGGCTTAAATTCAACAGGGCCGGAACCATCCAAAACAAAATGAACATGACGGGTTGCTGCACAATTGGGAATAATGGCAACAGGCTTGTTAGCGGCATGAGTGGGATAATCCTTGATTTTGATATCCAGTACTGTCGTTAAACCACCCAAGCCTTGAGCGCCAATGCCCAGCGCATTTACTTTGTCGTAAAGCTCAAGTCGCAATTCTTCCAAGGCATTGTTTGCACCCCGAGTAATTAATTCTTGAATATCGATTGATTCCATACAAGCTTGCTTGGCAAGTATCATGGCTTTTTCTGCTGTACCACCGATACCAATGCCCAAGATTCCTGGAGGACACCAACCGGCTCCCATAGTGGGCACGGTTTTTAGCACCCAATCAACAATACTATCAGATGGGTTAAGCATTACAAATTTTGCTTTAGCCTCAGAACCACCCCCTTTTGCGGCAATCTCTACTTCAACTGTATTACCTATGACAACTTCCATATGAACAACTGCGGGGGTGTTATCTTGAGTATTAATTCGTTTTCCAGCTGGGTCTTTTAATATTGAGGCACGTAAAATATTATCCGGATGACTATAAGCGCGTCTAACGCCTTCGTTAACCATATCAGTCACACTGATATCTGCGGCCCATTGCACATTCATACCAATTTTTAAAAAAACAGTGACTATTCCGGTATCCTGACAGATCGGCCTATGCCCTTCAGCACACATCCGGGAATTAATGAGAATTTGCGCAATAGCATCTTTAGCAGCTGGACTTTCTTCTTTTTGATAAGCAGCGTTTAAAGCCTGAATGAAATCGAGTGGGTGATAGTATGAAATAAATTGCAGCGAATCTGCGATACTTTGAATAAAATCATCTTGACGAATGAGGCTCATCCATTTTTCCTGTGGCGTGGTCAAGACTAATTACCGTATGACTTTAGAATTGCTAGCGCCAATTCAAGTTAAGGAGAAAGCCCGACTATAAGATTAACGACACCAATAAAAGACTAAGAATACCAAGATAAATCTTAGTCTGTTAATGGCGCTATGTTTTAAGTTAATACGTAACCCTACTCGTCTAACTCTTCAGCAAGAAGCTTTGACTTTCTACCGTAATTTGGCGCAATGCTTATCAATAATGTGACTAATGCGGCTACATAGGGAACGGCTTGCACCGATAATACAGCTATCCATAACCTTCCACTTAAATTATCAAAATGCTCTATAGAACTCATTGCGTAAATACCTGAGCTTAACAAGATCAACAGAAACAATTCTTGTCTGATAGTCATTAAACCTGCGAATAATGGCCCTTGTTTTTCGTATTTAGGTGTACGCATAAACGGCTTACCAGAAGTGAACAAACCTTGCACCGTTCCTCTGGCAACAGTATGCGTTAATGACAAGCCCGTTAAAGCGGCGCCCAGTGATTGCCAAACAGAGCATGGCACACGCGCTTGATATAACCATAACCCACGCAATATCTTAAAACTGAATAACCCCACAGTCGGCAATAAAAAGACATTGGCGGGTAGCTCACTATGTATCGGGTCACTGACTATTATCGCCGTTAAAACCAAACTGGCGGTAGTAAATAGTAAAGCCAACGCATCTGAAAACCAAGGCAACCAGCCGGCTATAAAATAAAAGCGTTGCGCAGCAGTTAATGGGGATTTCTTTGTCGGTAAAAAGCTGCGCCAATGTCCTTTAATAATTTGCATGGCGCCATAAACCCAGCGAAAACGTTGAGTCATGTAACCGGACATAGAGTCGGGCATCAATCCACGGCCAAAGGAATCCTTGACATAAACAGAGTCATAGCCCGCTTCATAGAGACGTAACCCAAGCTCACTGTCTTCGCAAATACACCATTCTGCCCAATTGCCAACTTCCAGTAAAGCCGACTTTCTAATCATGGTCATTGTGCCATGCTGAATAATAGCGTTGTACTCATTTCTTTGCACCATGCCAATATTGAAAAAACCGGCATATTCCCAATAACAAAAAGATTTAAAGGTGCTTTGATCACGATCTCGATAATCCTGTGGTGACTGTATAAAGCCAACATTTTCATTATCAAAATACGGAACCATACAGTTTAACCAATCTGGCGACAAAATATAATCACTATCTATAACAGCAATAATTTCTGCATCAATGGCTGTTTGTTCAAGAGCATGATTGATTGCGCCTGCCTTGAAACCAGGCCAGTTTTCCAAATGAAAGAACCGGAACATAGGCCCCAATCTTTCACAATCATCGCGCACAGGTTCCCAGACAGCCGGGTCTTTGGTGTTGTTATCCATCACCAGCACTTCCAGGTGGGGATAATCGACTTTAGCCAATGCCTCAAGCGTCTTACGCACCATCATCGGTGGTTCGTTATGAATAGGTAAATGTAAAGAAACTTTAGGGTATTTAAAATCAGCACTTGGCTTTAATGGTTTAAAAGTTCTCGCTGTATTTCTGTGCCAGACCACTTCAGCGATTTCCAAAGTTTCAATCAACAGGATGACTACGGCCATAATTTGCATCAACAACATGACGCACCATAATACAACGCTGAGTTTAGTTTGATATTGCTGAGCACCTATAGACGCAGACCAAAAAATTACTGAAACGGCAAGGTTGGCTATTAAACCAAAAAACAAAACTCCAGGCAGTTTTAAAGCACTACGCGTAAATAAAAACAAACCCATTAGAACAATACTAAATCCCGCCGCACCAACAGCCCAGTTTCTCCAACTTGGCATGGTAAGAACATCGGCATCCATTGGATACTTAGGTTGACGATCAGCATTAAATATGCCCCAATAGGCACCGGTCGAACCTTCTATAGATTTCTTCCAAGGCTGGTCAAAAGCTTCAACAATGTAATAACTTATTTTTTCAGCATCCGCTTTATTTAAAAACTCACGTAAAAATCTTGCTTGATTGGATACTGATGCTTCAGCATGTTTAAAAGGTTGCCCATCAGATGGCCAGCCAACTTCTGTAATAATGACGGGCTTATTGGGGTAAGCCTGCTGTACAGCATGAAATCGATCAAAGACAAAATCAACCGCATCATCTGCAGAAATACCCTCCCAATAAGGTAGAATATGCACCGCTATAAAATCAACTTCGGCAACCAGATCAGGATTTTTTAACCAAACATCCCATGTTTCAGAAGTACTTACCGGTCGCCAACTCGCCTTTTTAACTTCGCGAATATAATCAATCAAGGCTGCTTTAGGAATATCAGCACGCAACAACACCTCGTTACCTACCATCAGACGAATAATTCTAGAATTATTCTGGCGACCAACTTCAATTAAGGTTTCGATTTCCTGACGATTTTTTTCCAGATTACCATCAATCCAAGCACCTACTGTGGTATTTAAATTATGTTTGGCAGCAAGCTCGGGTATTTTGTGCTGACCTTTAAGTACACTATATGTTCTAACTGCATGAACCTTATCAGCAAGTATAGATAAATCGTAATCCATATCTGCTTCGCTGGGGTATGAAGTACCCGTTTGCGTATCTTGCTTGCGCATAGGGTCATAGGTAACCCCCATGGTAGTTTTGGTCCATGGCTGTAATTGCAAGGGATTGTTTATATAACTCCAAATACTGAAATTAACAACAACGAGTAATGCGAGTACAAATAAAATAGCTAACTTTCTTTTCATCTGGGTATTGAAAAATATCGCCTGGTGGGAAAAATATAAGTTTGTTTAGTAATTGTTATCTAGACCTAACAACTTGATTTAAAATTTCATGCTTACCGAGCATATATATTACACGGGTTCTAAAACTATCAATAAATTATTTACACGGATTAAACCATCAAACAAGTTTATAAAATCTCAAAAAATTGTATATTAATTTGGTATTGGCACTGCCAATATAGTCAGCTTTAAAGTATCTAAACTTATCCGCTCGAATCGGTGGAAGCGTGACGCGATAATTTTAAACACTCTTCTTTTTATCGGGAAGAAATTTGACAAGTTTAACTGCGTTCTCATCCCGTTTTATTATTTCTAAAGGATGACCCAGCAATTTAATACTGGTTCCTGATTCAGGAATAGTTTCCATAAATTCAACGATTAACCCATTAAGTGTCTTTGGACCTTCGGTTGGCAAAGACCACTTCATCACCCGATTTAATTCTCTAACCGTAATACCTGCATCAATCAAAAAACTGCCGTCACTTTGCTTTCTTGCAGTCACGTCATCAGTAATAAGCTCACCCACTATTTCTTGAACCAAATCATATTGAGTAACCAACCCTTGGACGTCGCCATATTCATCGACAACGAGACCGATACAAATTTTTTCATTTTTAAATCTGAGAAGTTGAGTATGCACCGGAGTATTTTCAGGAATAAAAGAAGGCTTGGTCAACAAATTTATAACGACTTGCTTATCAAAATCATCCTTACTAACCAACAATGGTACTTTTCTTAAATGTAAAAAACCAACCACACGGTCAATACTTTTTTTATATACGGCTAATTGTGTATATGGACTGGACTTTATTTGTTGGATTATATCTTCAATTGAAGCTTCCAAGTCTATACCAACAATTTCATTACGAGGCGTCATAATATCTTCAACTGACGCCGATTCAAAGTCCAGTATGCCCAATAACATTTTTTGATAACGTACCGGCATTAAACTTTCAGCCTCAGTAATAATATTTTTTAATTCTTCTTTATTAATGGCTTCATTGTTATTTTTTTTGACATCAACCCCTACCATTCGTAATAACAATCTTACAAGAAAATTAACCACCCAAACAACGGGATAAAAAATTTTCAATAGAGGCATTAAAATCCAGGCAGCAAAAAAAGCAAGCCGCTCTGGCTTAATGGTCGCAAGCGACTTGGGCATTTGCACTGAAAAAACAAGCATCACAATAGTTAAAATACTCACAGCAAGAGCAATAATAACGTCATCATCTGAATAGAGTTTAATGGCAATAATTGTAGCTATAGACGAGGCAAAATTATTAACAACGTGGTTACCCAATGAAATTAAGCCCAGCAAGCGTTCCGGATTTTGTAATAAATGATTGGCTGTTATAGCCCCAGGGCGATTAAGCTTTATTAATTGTCTTAAACGATAACGGTTTAGCCCCATTAAGGAGGCTTCAGACCCTGAAAAAAAAGCAGAAAGAATGAGCATTAAAACAAGTATGCCAAATAACATACTTAAGGGAATTTCGTTCAAGGAAAGTTTACTCTTCAGTTATGAAAACGTCTCTAGTGTCTATGATGAGAATTTTTTGTCAAGCCTGAATAATAAATATAGGTAAATTAATGTTAACCAATTATCAACTCAAGTCTTTTTTATCGGCTTAAGTAATCAAGCATAGAGAGTAACATTAAATAGTAATAATTCGAACATATCGCTATTAATCGTCTAGTTTTACGCATACAGAATATCTGTTTGCTTTGGGTGGCACTCCACACCCAAACTTTGTTTTTCAACAAAGCACGCGGTACGTTTTAACAA
>JAPLRP010000060.1 GCA_026399095.1 Methylococcales bacterium
CGGCCTGACGCTTTTTTGATAGCACCTGCAAGGTTATCCACAGGGAAGCTGCGCCTGGAATTTGTGATTTGGAGAAATAATTCTGAATATTGGCTGGTCAACTGCGATATAAGTGATTTTTCCGGCTCTGAAAATTTTTTCAAAAAATATTTTTTGATTTTAATCTGATTTTTTTTGAAAAGTGGCTTTTTCGGTCAGGCACTAGTTATAAAAAAAGCCGCTCAAACTATATATTGTTTGAGCGGCTTTTTATTGCACGAAAATAGGTGCGTGATTGATGCCTAGTAAATGTCTTATAGTTTAATTGTCATCTATAACTCCATGCTCCAATGAAAATTGAGTCGCAATGATTGATTATAATTCAAGGGAGTTTAGTCGTTTGAGTGATGAAGGCCTCATATCATTAGAAGTAATTTTTATTTATTTATCGGCTGTTAACTATCGTTTACCAGTCATTCTTTTTAGTTTGTAAATCCTTCAATAAGCAGTTGGTCAACAGTTAACTGTTTTCAAAGCAGCACCTCAAGTGTTTGTATATCAACAGAGCATCAGCAGTAAGTGTTGAATTATCAGCAGCCATGTAACAATTGGTTGGCATAACGTATTGAATATTAGTCTTAATATTTTTGGCATGATAACTGCTTATAACCTAAGTATGTCGACTAAGTTGAAAAGTCTTTTAAAAAAATAAAATTTAACATTAACACTCGAAATTTGAAGGTTTTGGTTTTATTCGGTTTATGACTGTTGGGGAATTTTCCAGGTTTGAGTCGGTGTTTTTTAAATTCCAAGTAACTTGGCAGCGTAATGGGTGAATTGGTTCAAAACTTTTTCTCGGTAAAAAACAAATAATGAATAAAAAATATTTTCTTCTTGGGCTTGTTGCACTTTTATTTCCGGTAATCGCTTCGGCTTGGTGGAATGACGACTGGGCATCACGTCGACAGGTTACTGTTGATGCTGCAGCAACAGGTGCTGATATTCAGGAAACACTGAGTGATGTGCCCCTATTGGTTAGATTGCATGCGGGTAATTTTGGTTATTTTGCCGAGCTTGCCGAGAATGGTCGTGATATACGCTTTTTAAAAGACGATGAAACACCTTTGCACTATCAGGTTGAAAGTATCGACACCCTGAGTGAAATAGGTCTGGTTTGGGTGCGCCTGCCGCAAGTGCGAGGCGGGGTTGCCAATGATGCTTTTTGGATGTATTACGGCAATGCTAATGCCCCTGATGGCTCTGAGGGTAAAAGTCTTTATGACACCGCCCAAAGTCTGGTTTATCACTTTAAGGAAGGTGAGTTATTACCTCAAGATGCAACGGCTTATGCGACGCATGCTTCCGATTCAAAAGCTCAAATTGAAGCCGCCGGCTGGATTGGCGCGGCTGCAAAATTTACGGGCGCCGGACCGCTTACTATTAATCCGGCTCCGCAACTGGCAATCGCAACCGATAAGGGATGGACATTTTCAAGCTGGGTTAAATTTGATCAACCACAAGTAAATGCCGAGTTATTGACTGCGCGTGAGGGTGAAAACGACTTAACGTTAAGCTTACAAGGCACAAACTTGGTTGCGCGTTGGACAAACGCGGGTGTCTCGGCAGAAACCACTCCCTTTAACCTAACGCAAGGTAAATGGCAGCAGTTAGTACTGGTCGCCAAAGCTGATAAGTTGGAACTGTATGTTGATGGTGCATCAGTTGCCAGTACGCCGTTAAGTCTGGCAGCACTTAGTCCTTTAATTGCTTTGGGTACTAACTTCAATGGTTTGCTTGATGAAGTGCAAATTGCAGCGATTGCAAGAAGTGCGGATTGGATAAAATTAAGTTTTCGTAGTCAAAGTCCGGACTTTTCAGTGCTTGGTTTTGGTGAAGATGAATCCAATAGTAGTGGCGAGGGTGGCCACTTTATGGTTATTGTCCAAAACGTAACTATTGATGGTTGGGTGGTTATCGGGCTGACACTTATTATGTTGGTCATCGCTATTTGGGTGATGGTGACTAAAACCATTCTTATCAATCGAGTCACTAAAGATAACCGTGCCTTCTTGGAAAAATATCGTCAGCTTGATCCCAAGAAATTGGGTGACCTTGATCAAGATGATAACCCTGAGGATCAAGAATTTGATGATTCGGACTGGTTGGCTGCGCTGGTGGGTAAGCACGATCATTTTCAGAGTTCGACCCTTTATCATCTCTATCACCTGGCTATACATGAGCTTAAGCAATTACAGGGTGATGTTAATGAGTCGGTTACACCGCAAGCTTGGAATTATCTGCACGTAAAGCTGGATTCTCAAATCGTGACTGAAAGCCAGCGCCTTAATAAAAATATGGTGTTGTTAACTATCGCGATTGCCGGCGGCCCTTTTTTAGGTTTGCTTGGAACTGTCGTCGGAGTAATGATTACGTTTGCGGCCATTGCAGCCTCTGGTGATGTCAATATTAACTCAATTGCACCCGGTATTGCGGCGGCTCTGTTGGCTACCGTAACCGGTCTTGCTGTGGCTATTCCTGCGTTGTTTGCTTATAACTATCTGTTAACCCAGGTTAAGGATATTACCGCCAGTATGCGAATATTTGCCGATGAGTTTTTGGCAATATTATCAATGAGAGCGGCACAACAAGAAAACAAGGCGGGTAAATAATGAAAGTCGAATCAGAAGAAAAAGTCTATGACGATATTAATATCACACCCATGCTTGATGTGGCTTATGTGTTGTTATTGATTTTTATCATCATGACCACTGCAACCGTGCAGGGTATTACTGTTAATTTACCCAAGGCCAGCAGTACGCCGTCACTCTCTAAACCAAAGACCAAGGCGGTGTCAATTACACAGGACGGCACTATTTATCTGGATACTTATCCGGTTTCAATTCAAGAGTTGGAAACACGTTTGGCACAATTTAAGGCGGCGGTGCCTGATTTACCGGTCGTCGTTAAAGCGGATGCCAGTGTTCAGTATCAAAATGTGATTGAAGTACTCGACGTAGTCACTCGCCTTGAAATTACCCAACTGGGCTTGGTTACTCAAAAGTTGGTTAAGTAGTAGGCAATAAGCATTATGAATAAAAAATACACATGGCTGCGCCGTTTACCGGTGTTGCTTGGGATAGGTTTTACCTTGTTGATTGTGGTAGCGGTGTTTTTATTGAAAGATTTATTTCATAAGCCGCCGCATACCAAAAAGGTAGTGCAGCAAATCACCATGATTCAGCCCCCACCGCCGCCTCCTCCTCCGCCTGAGGTTAAGCCGCCTGAGCCGGAAGTCGAGGAAGAAAAAAAAGAGGAACCAGAGCCGGAACAAGAACCGGAGCCGGCACCTGAAGAATCTAACGAACCGCCCGCCGAGGAGCTGGGTTTGGATGCTGATGGCGCAGCTGGTTCAGATGGTTTTGGGTTGGCAGCTCGTAAAGGTGGTCGATCAATATTGGGCGGTAGTGGCGGTAGTTCTATTCTTTGGTATGGCGGTCAAATCAAACGCCTACTTGAAGACGAGTTGCAGGCACTGTTGGCTGATACGCCGGCTAGTAAAGATAGTTATGCTGTTGTTGTTAATGTCTGGTTGGGACAAAACGGCAATATTGAACGAAGTGAATTGGCATCCGGTAGTGGTAAGCCGGAAGTCGATCAAGCTATAAGGGCGGCCTTGCCAAAGTTGCGCTTGGTATTAGGGAAAGCGCCTCCGGAAAATATGCCACAGCCTATTAAAATACGTTTGACATCTAGGGTATAGAGACGTTTGCAAGTGTGTTAAATCGTGACAATTTATCAAAACATAAAGAATCTAACTAAATGAATATTGCAACTAAAACCCTGCTAGCTTTATTGGCAAGCGCACTGGTTTCCAACGCTTTGGCTGAACAGTCCGAGGAGATTCTTAAGGTCAAAAAATCTACTTTTGTTAATCTGGTTGATCTGCTTGTGCAGCGGGGTGTTATTAATAAACAAGAAGGTAGCGGTTTAGTTACCGCTGCCGAACAAGAAGCGGCTACTGAAGAGCATGCTACTCATCACTCAAAGTCTCCTCATGCGGCAGAGACTGAGTTGCAGCCAGCTGAGGTAATTAACGGAACGACTGTTGGAAAAAGTGGTAGCCAATCCAAACATGTCAGTTATGTACCCGAGTTTGTCAAAAAAGAAATTCGTGATGAAGTCAGGGCAGAGCTAAAAGCTGAAGTGATTAAGGATGTTAAACAGGATGCAAAAAAAGAAGGTTGGGGAATTCCGGCTGCTTTGCCGGAATGGGTCGCTAATATTACCCCCACTTTTGATTTGCGTCTTCGTTTTGCGGATGAACTGTATGGTAATGATAATCAGCAGGTCTATGGCGTCGGGCCTAATTCAGGACCTTATGACTGGTTGGCAATTAATAATGATGGTGGTATGCAAAATGCGCAGAATAAAAATCAATTATTTCTTAATAATCAGCAAGACCGGTTGAGGATACGCGAGCGATTACGTTTTGGCTTTGATGCCAAAATAGCGGATGGCTTAAAGGCAGGAGTTCGGCTTGCAACCAGTAATATTTATAACCCGGTATCGAATGATCAAACGTTGGGTAATACCGGCGCGTCATGGCAGGTCGCAATAGATCGTGCCTATTTGCAATATGATTTTGTCGATAGCAAGGGGACCGATTGGTTTACTTTGTTAGGTGGTCGTACAATAAATCCATTTGTCTCTACGGATATTGTGTTTGACCCGGATCTTAGTTTTGAAGGTGTCACGGGTAGTTTTAGGTATCATTTTAATCAGGATGATCCTAAGGTGCAGCATTATAGAACGCCTCGATCAACAGGCCGAAATGGTATTAATCAAGGGTTACAAACACCCGATAGTGTATTTCTTACTATGGGTGTGTATCCGATTCAAAGTGTTAATTTTTCTGCTGTTAATAAATGGTTATATGCGGGTCAGTTTGGGGCTGATTGGTTAGTATTTGATGAAACACGCTTTAATATTGCCAGCTCTTATTACGAGTATCAAAATATTACTGCCCGCTACAATACTGTAAACGGGAATGGCTATGCGAATAATTGGACTGCGCCACAATTTGTTCAAAAAGGTAACTCCATGGTGGCTATTACCGATCAATATTCCGGTCAGGGTCAAGTGTGTCAAGATACTCTTGGAGGCTGTTTGTTTGGTTTGGCATCGGGCTTTAAAATCTTCAATACCACGGCCATGTTTGATTATGCGGGCTTTGATTTTGCTCATGTTATGTTTACAGCCGATTACGCGAAAAACCTTGGTTTTAATCAGCAACAAATATTGAGCGAGTTCCATCAAGACATTACGCCACGCACCAATGCCTACCAAACTCGAGTTGACGTGGGTATGGCTGAAATTAGACGCTTTGCCGATTGGAGCGTCAGTTTGGCTTACCGTTACGTTCAACGTGATGCTGTGCTGGATGCCTTTACGGATTCAATTTTTCATCAAGGTGGTACCAATGCCAAAGGTTGGGTGTTGGGTACACAATACGGTTTGGCTAAAAATACCTGGTTAAATTTACGTTGGTTGAGTACCGATGCCATTGATGGGCCAAATTACAGTGTTGATACCGTTAACCTCGATCTAAATGCTCGTTTCTGATGGGGCAGTCTATGAAAATTAGTAGAAATTATCTTTGTTGGTTAGCGGCTTTAAGTTTGTTGCTTGGTGTATTAGGTCTTTTTGAATCGGCGCTTGCAGCACCTAGGGCAAGTGATAGTTCTGCCGCGATTAAAAAAGCCCAAGGTATCATCAGGCAGTTAACCCTGGAGAAATCAGCTTTAGTCGCCGAAAAAACAACTTGGGAAGCTGAGAAAATCGCAAAGGATTCAACATTGAGTAGTCTTGAAGCGCTAGTTAAAAAGCTACAGCCTTTGGAAGGCGAGGTGGCGCGCTACAAGTCGGGACTGGAGTCTGTCAAGACCAGCCTGGAGTCACAGCTTGGCCAGCAGCGCCAACGTGAACAAGCCTTGCAGCAAAAGCATACCGATGTAGTAACCAAAGCCAATGCTATTTTTGCGGATAATCAGTTATTGGTGCAAGCTGTTCAGGAACGTGAGCAATGGATAACTGAATGTGGGGCTCGTAATAAAAAGCTACAAACGTTCTATTTTGAAATTTTGAACAAGTACAAAGAAAAAGGGGTTTGGGAGCAATTGGCAGAACTGGATCCTTTGACGGGTATTGGCAAAGTAGCGACCGAAAACGTGGTACAAGATTATAAGTATAAATTGCAACAACTTAAGATTACGCCTTTCAAAGCAGCAGAAACAAATCAATCAGAGGCTGTAGATGGCGAGCAGGATTTTGCGTCGGCCGGGAGTGAGGCAGCCAAGCAATGAAGAGTCATTACTTGCTGGCAGTCAGCCTGCTATGTTTAAGTGATGCGATGTATGCGGCTGATTCTTCTTCAAAACAAGCTGCAGTCGTTGCTGAACAAAAGCCCTTATTTAATATTTTTGATTTCCAGATAGACGGAAACACCGTGTTGGATGATGAGTCTTTGGAGCGTGCAGTTTATCCTTATTTGGGGCCTGATAAAACAGTCGAGGATGTTGAAAAAGCGCGCGCCGCATTAGAAGAAGTTTATCGAAAAAAAGGTTACCCGACGGTAGTTGTGTCCATCCCGGAACAAGATGTTGATGCTGAACAAGTCCGCCTCTCGGTACTTGAGGGTTCGATTGAATCGTTGCGTGTAACCGGCTCACAATATCATGAGTTAGCACCAATACTTGCAGGGGTGCCAGCGTTGGCAGAAGGTAAGGTGCCGGATATGCCTAAAGTGCAGGAGCAGGTTGCCACTTTGGCCCAGCAATCTCCAGATCGTAATGTCACGCCGATCTTTAGGGCCGGCTCCACGCCCGGTAAAATGGAAGTGGAATTGCGAGTGAAGGATGAATTACCTTTGCATGGCAGCGTTGAAATGAACAGCCGTCAATCTCAAGACACTACTTATACCCGTCTTATTGGTTCGGTGCACTATGATAACTTATGGCAAAAATTTCATAGTGCTTCTTTGCAGTATCAGGTTTCCCCAGAAAATAGCGATGAAGTCCAAGTATGGGCAGGCACTTATGTGCTTCCTACCGGTTGGGCAGATACAAGACTAGCGATGTATGGGATTGGCATTAGTTCTAACACTCAGTTAGGTGTCGATGTGGGTGGCTTGTCAGTGGTCGGTGCCGGTAATATCTTCGGTGGTCGTTTGGTAAAGCCGTTGCCGAGTTCGGATAATTTTTTACAAAGTATTACAGGTGGGCTTGATTATAAAACTTTTGGTCAGGGTCAAAACCTGGCTAATCAAAATTCTGGGTCGCTGTCATCAATCAGTTATTTGTCTTTTATGACCGGTTATGACGGTAGTTGGCAAAGGGATTCGTCGATAAGTTCGTTAAGTTTGGCGACCCATTTTTCCTTTCGAGGCCTTGTGAATGATCAGCAAGAATTTGCAGATAAGCGTTTTGGTGCGAGCCCGGATTTTTTGTATCTAGTTACTGACATTAAACATCAACACATTTTACCTAAAGATTTCCGTGTCCAGGCAAGGGCTGATGGGCAAATCAGTTCAACAGAGCTGGTAAGTAATGAACAATTTTCCGCCGGTGGCCCACTAAGCGTTCGCGGCTATTACCAAACCCAAGTACTGGGTGATAACGGTATTAATTTGTCTTTGGAATTGTATACGCCAAGGTTGGTTCCTCTTGAGTGGGAAGAAATACAAAATCTCAGGTTATTTGCTTTTGTTGATTGGGCCAACGTGTGGACTTATCAGCCATTACCTCCAACTCCAGCACTTGCTAAGTTAGCGTCTACCGGAATGGGCATGCGATTGTTAACATTCAAGCATTTTATAGGAGAATTTGATTGGGCCTATCCGCTAAATCCTCAAGGCACTGTTAATGTTGGTCAGCAGCGTATCGATTTTAGAGTGGTATATGAGTTTTGATGGTTCAATGTTCATTTAGACGCTACAAGAATGATTTTTAGCATCAATTTATAAGATATATACATCTAATAATAACGTTTTATCAGGCATGTTAATTACTCTACGATGTTCGCTAAAGCTGGGCATTTTCTAGGACAAAACATGATTAATTGAGTGATCTGGCAAATCAGATTTAACCCACTCAGATAATATCCTAAAAAATTTTGAGTTCACACCTTCTGCAGAGCAAATGAGAAAATGATTATGGATACATACTTAGGCAGTAATTTTGGTATTGGACTTGATGATCCGGCTTCGACACTGTTGGCCTTTGATGAATTGGAGTCACGCTCCCTTTCACTTTCTGTTCGAGCGACAGCTTTGGTATTTGAGGATCCAGTCTCCCGTCGTTTGTTGGAACAGATTGAACGTATCGCACCTAGCGATGCAACCGTATTAATTATTGGTGAAACTGGTACGGGTAAAGAACTGGTTGCTCGGCATGTTCATGCACTTAGCAAGCGTAGTAAAAATGTCTTTGGTGCATTAAATTGCGCAGCATTGAGTGAAAGTTTAATTGAAAGTGAATTGTTTGGCCATGAAAAAGGCTCATTCACGGGTGCTTTTGCGAGTAAAGATGGTTGGTTTGAAACGGCTGATAAAGGAAGTCTGTTCCTTGATGAGGTCGGTGATTTACCTATGGGCATGCAGGCAAAACTACTGCGCGTACTTCAAGAACGTGAAGTTGTTAAAGTAGGCTCCAGAAAACCGATTCCCGTTGATGTTAGAATCATAGCGGCAACTAATGTCAATCTTGAAGAGGCTGTTGCGGCCTCGCATTTTCGTGCTGATTTATATTACCGTTTTAATGTCGCAACCATTTACTTAAGCCCCTTGAGGGAAAGGCCGGGTGATATCATGCCTTTGGCAAGGCACTTTTTGAAAATTTATGGGGATCGCTTAGGTTACAGTGAGGTCAAATTATCCGCAGCTACTGAATTAGCATTACTGAATTATGATTGGCCGGGGAATATTCGTGAGCTTGAAAATGCTATCCATCGTGCACTTTTGGTATGTCCAGGTAATCGTTTACGTCCGGAAGATTTCAAGCTTTCAGGTATTAGGAATGTCGATCAAGGGTTATTAGTTTCAACTACGTCTTTAAAAAGCGCCTTGGAAAAGCTTTGCGAACAAGCACCACCCAAGTTATTTGATATTTTAGAAGAGACTGTTATCCGAACTGCATTTGAATTTTGCGAAGAAAATCAGGTTCAGACAGCAAAACTGCTCGATATAAGTCGTAATGTACTCAGGCATAAATTGGGGTTCTATGGCATGTTGTCTAATGGCCATACAAAACAAATGAACCTAAAAGCAAGACTGGATGTAGGTGCGAAAACGCTTATTCCGTTAGGTATGGTCAAAAGAATCGGCGATAAAACCGAAGCGTAAATGAGGCGCCATTATGATAATTTGTAAAAGCGTATCAGACGCGCAAAACGTCGAAATATCATACAAGCGACTTGGCCTGGCGCCTTGATTATTGGGGAAGTCTTTTTTGTGTCCAGGTCAATGGATGAAGCCGCCCGAACCATACTGCTGGATTTAAGCAGTTACAAAGCAAAGCAGAGGATTGGGAATAAGAATTTATTGGAGGTAGTTAACTGTCTCCAATAAATAGACGTTTACCGGTTCGCCTATAAAAATAAACCAGATTTTCTTAACTGCAAGCTGTAATGACTCAGCGGTTCGTAAGTGAGGTGCAAGGCGTCAACCAAGATTAGCAAACGTCCGACCCGTAGCGATACGGGTTTTTTTATGCCTGAATGGTTGGCAGTTTTTGCGGATGTTTTTTTAAAAGTGCACCCACAGTGCACCACAGAAATTTTAGGCATAAAAAAAGGACTGGGCTAAAAGCCTAAGTCCTTGTATTTATTGGTGCCTCGGGCCGGAATCGAACCGGCATGACCTCACAGTCGAGGGATTTTAAGTCCCTTGCGTCTACCAATTTCGCCACCGAGGCATCTAACTTTGGTAAGCTGGTTATTATATAGTAACTACAAAAATAAACCAGACCCCAGTAGGATAATTTGTAAATTATTTTATGGATTGGTTGTTTCAGATGTGCAGTTTAATCATTAATGCGGCATCAGTCTGATGCCTTAAAGAAAGTCGTTATTTTGTGTATATTGTAAAGTTGATTGGTGAGTTTTTAGAAAGCTTTTATAATAGACCTAATGACATATTGACCAGTAATCACCCTGATTGTAAGTAATTTTATAATACATATAATGGCTAATCCGAATAACGTTTCAATGGTTTTAAGTTTTATCAGTCGTTTTTTATCAAAAAGTTTCAGGAAGGTTTATTACAGTACTCGAGAGTCGATCGGTGATCATAAACGGGAGATTGTTGTTTATCAGGTTGAACAGGCTTGTATTAGTCTTCAAGAGACTAAAGAAGAGTTTGAAGAGACGCTGGAACGGTTTAAAAGTTTGGTGTGTGTTAATGATTCGGGGCTTGATCACAGGTATAACTTGCTTAACAGGCAGTATCAATTTTGTCGTTCAAAATCGGATGCTGTCAGCAATAAGATAAGAGCGATTCAGGAAGTGAGTGAGGCGTTGTTTATCGAGTGGGAGAGCGAATTAGACCAATACAGTAATCGTGCTTTACGGAATAGCAGTAAGCAGCAATTAAAAGCAGCCAGGCAAAATTATGCCCGGCTTATTAAGGCCATGCAACGGGCTGAAAGTAAAATTCATCCGGTGTTGGCCGCCTTTAAAGATCAGGTGTTATACCTTAAACATAATCTTAATTCTCGAGCTATCGCTGCCTTGCAACATGAGTTTATTGAGATGAGTGTTGATATTTCGCAGCTCATTTTAGCAATGGAGCAAACAATTCAAGAGGCCAGTCGTTTCTTTTCGACGTTAGTCGATCAAAAATCGGTTAAGCAAAAAGCCTTGCCGGGTCGTTAATGCCATCAGTTTTTGGCGTTATATTGGCATTAAAGCATACAGCTTCTTGTATCTTATATTAATTTTTTTTTGTTGAGCTTAAAGTTTATAAAGTAGTGAGTTGTTGTCTTTGCTTTTATCAGGATCTTCTTTGGATTTTAGTCTTTTATTATCTTGGGCTGATCTTTCTTTACCGAATTTTGAAATCATATCATCCCAGCTTGTGTAAGTATCATAGTCTTTAAAGCCGGCAGCTTTTCGTTCTTGATAGATTGCTTGACCAGCTTCAATAATTTCTTGTGGTGTTTTTCCATCGACTGCATTGAGAAATTCTGTATCATTTTTCTTGGCATCTCTGATGGTCCAAAAAGCAACTTCAAATTCAATGCGTTTTTCAACAGGCAGGCGATTTTTAAGGGCTTTAACAGATCTGAAGGCGGTAGAAGTATTATGTCCATTTATTTCTTGCCCTTTACTGCAAGCCAGTAGGGATGTGCAACTAAGTATAAGCAGCAAAGCAGGTAGTTTCTTCATTAAAGATAACCTCGAAGTTAGGTATGGGTTCATGTTATGGTATTTATATCCCCAGTTTACCAAACAAAGTAAAATGGTCAAATATTATTACCTTGAGCTGTGCTTATATGCTGGAATTTATTCAATTATTAAAACAACGTTATCAGATAATTTGTAGTCAGCCGGAAAATGCGGCGTCTAAAGCAAGTTATCAGCAACGAATTGATCAGCTAATTTTGACTGAAGCCTTTATGCGTAAAGGTCAGCTTATAAATTTATCACCTGCACATCCTCTGCAATTTGCAATTGTTGGCCCCACTCAAGCAGGCAAAAGCTCATTGGCTAATGTTTTGCTAAACAGTCAAGTTGCGGGCGTTAGTCCTTTGGCAAGTTTCACCATTCATCCTCAAGGTTTTTGTCAGGGGGTTGAGATTACGGATTGTGACGGGTTACAGCGTTATTTTGGTCGCTTTCAACAGATGCAACAGACTTTGATGCCAAGAGATCGTTTCGACTGTTATTCATTGACTGAATCACTCTCTGATTCTCCTTATTTACCGCCTTGTGTCTTATGGGATACGCCTGATTTTGATTCTATTGATTCGGCTTTATACAGGGAGGGGGTGATTAGGACGATGGCACTTGCTGATGTTGTTATTATTGTTGTTAGTAAAGAAAAATATGCCGATCAATCGGTATGGGACATTATTTCTGCACTTGAACCGTTGCATCAACCAACCATTATTTGCCTAAATAAGTTAAGTGAAGGGTCTGAAGTGTTACTAACGGGCTCTTTGAAAGAGAAATGGTCGCTTGCCAGAAAAGACGATTTTCCTGAAGTGGTGCCTTTGTATTATAAGAAACAAACCGGTCACCCTATATGGCCGGTGCTTAAAGGCAATTTACTTAAGGATTTGGTTAAACAGATAGCGCATAAAAAACAGCCACGTTATGAACAAGAACTGATTCAAAAATATTGGCAGACATGGCTGACACCGGTTGTCGCAGAGCATCATGCTTTGAGTGATTGGAAAGGGTTGATAGATGGCGTGATTAAGGAAGGACTGGAAAGCTATCAACGTGATTATTTAAATCATCCGCGTCATTATGAAACCTTTCAGCAGGCATTGGCAGAATTATTAACCTTATTAGAAATACCAGGCGTTGCTGATGTTTTGACAGGGGCGCGTAAAGTGTTGACATGGCCTGTACGAAAAATGATGAATTTAGGGCGTAAGAGTTTACATATTGCTGATAGTAGTCAAGAGCTAATTTTATTAAATCAGATTGCCGAGCATTTGTTGATTCAGTTGGCAGACACGTTGCTTGATAATGCTGAAGAACGTCATCAGCGTTTATTGTGGAAAGAGTTTGGCAGTTTATTGCGTCATCAACGTCAATTGATTTTGCAGGAATTTAGCGTTATTGCGCAGGCTTATCATCTGGCTTTTCAGCAAGATGTAGAAAATACCGCGCAGCGTTTGTATCATAAGTTGCAAGAGCAACCTATGGTATTAAATAGTCTTCGTGCGACCCGGGTAACTGCTGATGCCGTCGCTATCGCATTGACTTTACAAATGGGAGGGATTGGTTTGCATGATTTGATTTTTGCACCGGCAATGCTAACTATTACTTCTTTGTTAACTGAAAGTGCTATAGGTAGTTATATGCACAAAGTTGAGTATGAGTTAAAACAACAGCAATTGGTGACTGTAAAAAAATCATTATTTGTTGATGGTATCGGGCAAAAATTGCTAGCACTTCAAGGGCAATTATCAAGATCAACTCATTTTAATATATCGCCTGAGCAACTACAGGCTGTTGAACAACAATTCATAGAAAAACGACATGGCTTACGATTACTCTGATTTAGTAGAACAAACCCGACGCTGGACTGAGCAAGCCAATGAATTAGGCTGGATTAATGCAGAAGAGGCTTTAAAATTAAGTGAGTTGGATACCCGATCACCTGAAACGTTGTTTCCCGGTTCCGGTTTGGGTGCTAATAATTTAACCAGACCCCTAATTGTTGCTTTTATGGGTGGTACGGGGGTTGGTAAAAGTTCTTTGATTAATCGACTGGCGGGAAAAGCCATTGCCAAGGCAGGAATAGAGCGACCTACTTCAAGGGAAGTTACTTTATATCATCATCAAAGTGTGGCTATTCAGCTTCTGCCGGAAGAATTGCCGCTTACTAAAATCAACATATCGCAACATAACGATGATACAAAGAAAAATATCGTTTGGATTGATATGCCTGATTTTGATAGTACAGAACAAACTAATAAACAATTGGTATTGCAGTGGCTGCCTCATATTGATGTGCTTATTTATGTGGTGAGTCCGGAACGTTATAGGGATGATAAAGCTTGGCGTTTGTTAATTGCTGAAGGCGCAAGACATGCTTGGTTGTTTGCTTTTAATCAGTGGGACAGGGGGCAATCAGGGCAATATGAAGATTTTAATGGGCAATTACAAAAAGCCAGTTTTGTTGCGCCTGTTATTTTTAAAACAAGTTGTGCAGAAGGATGGGTAGCTGATGAATTTAGTGGTTTGGAAGCAACGATTGTAAATTTGGCCACCGAACATGTTATTGAGCAACTTGAACAAAGAGGTTTGCACTTACGTAAAAAGGAATTAAAGAATAAATTGCAAAATACGGAAAAGTTGTTTGGTTCTGAGCCGGCTTTTCAAAACCTAAAAGTACAATGGCACAGTCAATGGATACGTACTGTTAAGCAGTTAAATCAGGGTTTTGAATGGCCTATCAAGCTCGCTGCTAACTATTATGCAGATCATGCTGCCGATTTACTTAGCCATTCTGCTAATAGCAATCCATCCTTATGGGATGGTTGGGCGCAAGCACGTTTTGCTGATGCGATAGATGAATTAATTGTAAATATTGATCAGTTAGGCCTTTCTGTTCTGCCGTTTAAGCAGCCGTTATCGGTGGTACGTGAAAGCGCATCTAAAATCATGCAGACTCAAACTGAATTATCGACACGCATGGCATTGGCGAATCCCGGAAATGTGTTCCAGCGATTATTTTTAAAGGGCATGCGTTTATGTGAAATAACATTGCCACTATGTGCAATGGCATGGGTGGGTTATAAAGTTTTTATGGGTTACTACGCCAGTAATATGGCTGAAAACCATTATCTAGGTGTCGATTTTGCTATCCATAGCAGCTTGTTAATTGCAATGACTTGGTTGATTCCTTATTTTATTCTTAAAAAGTCGCAACCCTCCTTAAAGAACAATGCGCTAATGGGGATAAAAACGGGCCTTACAACCTCTTATTGCATCATTGATAGCCAGGTTGAAAGCATCATCGAAAGTCTTGCTCAAGAGCATAAAGAGCAGGTTAAGCAGCTTTTGGTTATTTTGGAACGATGTGATTATTCTGATGATCAAGATTTAACTATTGAAAGTGATAGTCCTTTAAGTAGATTACTGATGAAATAATGATTATTTAGTCATCATTTCCTTTGGGGATCTGGCCTTTTAACTCTTCCGACAATAGCATTTGGGCTCCTTTAACTACAATTTGATCATCAGGCTTTATTGCGTCTTGAATAAAATAACCATCATTAGTCGCTGAATAATTAGTTATATTCACACGACTAAAATTTTCATCCGTTGTTTTAACAAAAACAAATGCTTGATCCATGTACCAGATTAAAGCAGATTTGGGAATGATAACCCCTGCCGTTTGTGTTGTTTGTTCAGGTATCCAGGCTGTAACGTAAATGCCGCTTATGATTTTTTTGTCGTTGGTTTTAAAGTAATAGCTTTCCCCTTGTCCAATTGTTTCGGTTTGTGTGACTGTTGAAATTAGCTCTGCCTTTTTTGCTTTGCCCCGGTTTCCAGTTACATCGATATAAATGATCTTGGTAGAGTCAACTAAATGTTTGCCGGTAGGTAACGATATTTGGAGGAGCTTTAACTGGTTGGTTAAAAAGCCATTTAACTGTTCTGTATTTGCTGATAATGCCCAGTTGGTGAGTTCTTTTCCCCAAATCAGGTGTGCTTCATCAATGATTGCTTTGCTTTGAAGATGAGTGGCTTCAGCAAGGGCTTTCGATGATTGCCATTGTGACTGTTGTTCTTGTAAGTTTCGTTTTGAAGTTATGCCATTTTGATATAAATCTTGCTGTCTGTTTATGCTCTGCTCAGCTTGCTTGTATCTCGCCTCAGCACTGCTACCATAAGTAATTGAAAGCAAATAACGATTTCTTAAGGCCAGTAAAGGTTGTAAGCTTAAGGCTTTGCCTTGTGCGGTAAATTCGGGTTGATAGGTGGTTGGCTTTAGTTTTATTGTTTCAATGCCTGATAATCTTTGTGCTTCAGTGTCTAATTTTATAGTGGATTGTCTTGAGCGATTTTCTGCTTCAGACGTGAGATTGTCATCTTCAGCAAGAGCAAAAGCGGATAAGTAAAGATTGAGTGTAAAAAAACAAGTAATTAACAGCGTATTCATTTTAATTGATGTAAGGAAATGATAGGGCTAACTCTTATTTATAATAACGCAATCCTATTGTTAACCAACAAAAAAAGCCCTGGCTGTAAAACAACCAGGGCTTTTAATAATTAATCTAAAGACTAGATAAATTAGTTGCTAGGCAATGCAAATACTGTAAATGCACCACCTTGTTTAGTGAATGAGCCCAAGCTTGCATAAGCGCCGGTAGCACCTAAACCTTCTTGAGATATTTTCACTGCTATTTTTTCCAACTCAGCTTTTTTCACTGGATCAGTTTCTGCTGCAGCCTTGGCTTGAGCTTCTTCCAGTTGCTTGTTGAAATCAGTAGCGATACCAATACCCGCCCAACCGCCGATGCCTGAGAGAACGCCAACATACTGTTTGCCGTTATAGCTCCAAGTGTTAACGTTACCGATGATGCCGGAAGGTGTTTTGAATTTATATAATTCTTTACCTGTTTTAGCATCAACTGCTTTCAAGTAACCTTCCAATGTACCGTAGAACACGATTCCACCTGAAGTTGCTACTGAGCCAGACCAAACTGAGAACGGTTCTTTGTTAGACCAGGCAATTTTACCGGTTTTTGCATCAAATGCAGTAAACTGACCCAAGTTAGTAGTGCCATCAGGTTTGCCGGTTATAGCATCTGCACCTGCTGGTAACATATCTAAAGTTGCGCCTACATAAGGTTGACCTGCTGTGTAAGAAACTTCGAAAGGTTCGTAGTTCATGCACAAATGGTTTCCAGAAATATAGAACAAGCCGGTTTGTGGTGAGTAAGAAACCGGTTGTTGGTTTTTACTACCTAACGCAGCAGGGCAAACGCCGTCAGTTCTGACGTCTTCGCCGTTTTGTTCTGTACTGTATTTAGATACAACTTGTGGACGACCTGTTTTCATGTCGACGTGTGAAGCCCAGTTAACTGATTTGTCGAATTTTTCAGCAACTAACAATTCACCTGATTCACGATCCAATGTATAACCAAAACCGTTACGGTCAAAATGCACGATAGTTTTATGCATTTTGCCATTTACTTCTTGATCAACCAATACAGTTTCGTTGATACCGTCAAAGTCCCACTCATCATGTGGAGTCATTTGATAGACCCATTTAACTGCGCCAGTGTCAGCGTCACGTGCCCACAAAGACATAGACCATTTATTGTCACCTGGACGTTGAACAGGGTTCCAAGTTGATGGGTTACCTGATCCGTAGTAGATCAAGTTTAATTTAGGATCGTAACTGGTCCAGCCCCAAGTTGTGCCGCCACCAATTTTCCATTGGTCGCCTTCCCAAGTTTTAATACTAGAGTTAGCGCCTACTGGAGTGACTTTGCCGTCTTCCCATGTTGTTGTTTTGTTAGCGTCAATCAGTGTGTCTTTATCAGGTCCGATACTATAACCTTTCCATCTTAACTTGCCGGTATTAATATCATATGCAACCAAGAAGCCACGTACACCAAACTCACCGCCAGAAATACCTGTTAAAACGGTATCTTTTACAACTAATGGAGCATTAGTATTGGTCATGCCAAGTTTAGGGTCACCGTTTTGTACGCTCCAAATGCGTTTACCAGTTTTAGCATCTAATGCAGTTAAAACTGTGTTAGATTGTTGCAAAAATATTTTACCGTCGCCGTATGCCAATCCACGGTTAACCGTGTCGCAACACATAACAGGAATCGTTACATCAGCATCTTGAGTAGGTGTAAATTCCCAGATAACTGATTGTGTTTTTTGGTTGATGGCATAGACTGTATTTGGAAATGGTGTGTGGATGTAAATGACATCATCAACAACCAATGGGCCGCCTTCATGACCACGTAAAACACCTGTAGAAAAAGACCACGCAGGTTGCAGATTTTTGACGTTGGAAACGTTGATTTCATCGAGCGTACTGTAACGAGTGCCGGCGTAATCACCACCCCAAGTTGCCCAGTTAGCTGGATCTTTTGTAAGGGTTTCAACACCACTGTTAGCATTTGAAATTGCTGGTGCAGCTAATAATGCAGCTACACTTGAAGCAAGCAGCCAACTTTTTAAAGGCTTCTTCATATATATTTCTCCTGGTATTTTGTTAATTAGACAAAATACTGATTATGATTTTTTTTAGACTAATATTAGTTTTTTGGTTGTGTTTTAGATATTGAAATAGTCAGAAATCTATTCACACCAAGTACTAGATTTAATGATTTTGTTCAAAAAGTCAAATTTAAATAACTTCCAACTTAATCACGGTATGTAAAATTTGCCCATAACAGTTATCTTTAATGATTTAAAGTAATGGCTTAAGTCTGTAATACGGTTTTTTAAATAAATTCTATTTGATAACCCTTATCATTCCAACACAAAACTTGTCCGGCATTTTTGGTCCACGCAGCGAGCACGTATCGTTGTGCACTCTGATCATTTATCTCAAAGTTATGAACATGCGGCCGATGCGTGTGACCATGAATCAAACGCAAGCATTTAAAATCGAGCATAACGTTAATTACAGTTTCTTGGTTAACGTCCATAATATCCTGAGATTTTTTACGTTTATGAAAGTAACTGCGAATTCGATACCAGCGAGCCGCTAATATTCTTAGGAACAGAGGTTTTGACAATACGGATTGTTGCCATTCAGGGGAATGGGATTTAATCCTAAAAGACTGATAGGGCAGGTCGTCAGTACATAATAAGTCCCCATGTGTAAGCAATGTTGGCGTGTTATTAAGGTTGATGACCGTATAATCATCCAAAAGTATAACGCCAGTATCTTTGCAGAACTGGTTACCCAGCAAAAAATCACGATTACCTTGAACCAAAAAAACTTGTGTACCTGAAGAGGTCAGTTTTTTTAGTTGCTTGCGAATTTTGTTGTTGGGAGGTGTCGGGTCATCATCGCCAATCCAGGCATCGAAAAGGTCTCCTAAAATGTATACAGATGATGACTTGATTGCTCTGTTTTCCAGAAAATCAAGAAATCGACGTGTTATTTCAGGTTTTTCCAATGAAATGTGTAAGTCTGAAATAAACAGAATTTCTTGGTTCAATTAAAAGTTCTCTTTTTATGAAATATAGGTGCAAGCTTTAAGATGAGTTTGCACCTGTCGTTTTATTTTACAACTTCTGCTTTTTCAATAACGATGTCTGTTTTGGGTACGTCTTGGTGTCCGCCGCGATTACTGGTTGGTTGTTTAGCCATGGCATCAACTATATCAATGCCTTCAATGACTTCACCAAATACTGCGTAACCCCAGCCACTTGAAGTTTGACTGGTGTGGTTTAAAAATGTGTTGTCTTTATAATTAATGAAAAATTGGGCAGTAGCTGAGTTGGGGTCATTGGTCCTAGCCATTGCTAAAGTGCCGCGAGTATTAGTCAAGCCATTGTTGGCTTCGTTTTTAATAGGCGCATGAACTGCTTTTTGATTAAAGCTGGTATCAAAACCACCGCCTTGAGCCATGAAATCAGGAATGACACGGTGAAAAATAGTGCCGTTGTAAAAGCCTTCATTGACATAAGTTAAAAAATTTGCCGATGATAAAGGCGCTTTTTCAGTGTTTAGTTGAATAATAATTTCACCGAGCGTAGTGGTTAATTTAACTTTTGTTTGAGTTTCAGACATGATTTTTTCCGTTGAAAAAGAGTGTGTTGAAGTTAATAGAAGTAGCATGAAAAAAATTATTTTTCGCATTTTTCGCTCCTTGTTGTTGTTACGAATTATAGATTTTATGTGTTTTTATCTTGAAAGAGAAGTATGTGCTTGGTAAATTGTACAGTTTTGTTGTTAAGCGACCATCCAATGATATAGTTTTTTATGGGAATTGGGGGTATTCGCTCACATCTTGCCTTATGGTTCATTTTATAATTTATGCTGAAAATATATAACACTCTGACCCGAAAAAAAGAACTATTCAAGCCGAGAGTAGAAGGTAAAGTTGGAATGTATGTCTGTGGTATGACTGTTTATGATTATTGTCATGTCGGTCACGCCAGAGTTATGGTGGTGTTTGATACAGTTGCGCGTTATTTACGACATACTGGGTATGATTTGACCTATGTTAGAAATATTACGGACATCGATGATAAGATTATTCAGCGTGCGATCGCAAATAGTGAAGCTTTTGGTGAATTAACAGAACGTTTTATTAAGGCAATGCACGAAGATGAAAAAGTACTTGCTGTATTGTCTCCGGATATTGAGCCTAAAGCTACAGAATCCATTCCTGAGATTATAGTGATGGTTGAGTCTTTAATAGCCAAGGGATTGGCTTATGTAGGTATTAATGGTGATGTATTTTACGCTGTTACTAAGTTTAAAAATTACGGTAAATTATCCGGCAAGAATCTTAATGATCTAAAAGCGGGTGAGCGCGTTGATGTTGATATGGCGAAACTTAATCCGATGGATTTTGTTTTATGGAAAATGGCTAAACCTAATGAACCGGCATGGCAATCACCTTGGGGTTTAGGTCGTCCGGGTTGGCATATCGAGTGTTCTGCAATGTCCACTTGCTGCTTGGGGAATCATTTTGATATTCATGGCGGCGGTATGGACTTACAGTTCCCTCATCATGAAAATGAAATTGCTCAATCGGAAGGTTCAACCGGAGAGAAATTTGTAAACTTTTGGATGCACAATGGTTTTGTTCGTATTAACGAAGAAAAAATGTCCAAATCATTGGGTAATTTTTTTACTGTGCGTGAAGTGTTGAAACAATATAAGCCGGAAATAATTCGTTTTTTTATTCTTTCCAGTCATTATCGAAGTCCTTTGAATTATTCTGATGAGCAATTAAACGATGCGGGTGCTGGATTAAAAAGACTCTATACTGCTTTGCGAGGCTATGAACATGTCGGTTCTGGTGTAGATAAAAAAGATTTGGATTACAATGCCCGTTTTGAGCAGGCGATGGATGACGATTTTAATACACCTGTTGCTGTTTCAGTATTGTTTGACTTGGCGAGAGAGCTAAATAGAGTTAAGGAAGAAGATCAGAAAAAAGCACATCTTTTAGTTGCCACATTAAAAAAACTAGGTAGTTTACTGGGTATTTTACAAGAAACGCCTGAGAGTTTTTTAAAAGACGGTATTGTAAAAGGTGCGGAAAATACAGATTTATTGATTGAACAACAAATTCAAGCCCGAATAGATGCAAAAAAAGCAAAAGATTGGGGGATGGCTGATAAAATTCGTGATGATTTAAAAGGGCAGGGCGTAATTCTAGAAGATTCGCCAAATGGAACAACGAGTTGGCGGCGAGAATAGTTGTAAACTAATTTAAGCTTAAAAAATGTCTACGGATTATGTGTTTGATACCATAATAAAAGCATCCTATCATATTTTTTAGACACAACGACTTACAGAATTAATTACAAAGAATTTAACTGATGACCGAAATTAAAAACAAATCAATCCAAAATTTTCTTAATGAATTAGCCAGTAAATCTGCTACACCAGGAGGTGGCAGTGTGTCTGCATTGTTGGGCGCTCAATCTGCTGCGTTGACGAGTATGGTCTGTAATCTAACTATTGGTAAGCCAAAGTACTCAGAGGTTGAGATTGAAATGCAAGCCGTGTTGATAAAGTCAGAAAATCTTCGTGAAATATTGACGGGATTGATTAAGGCAGACATCGATGTGTTTGATCAATTAATGTTGGCTTACGGTTTACCAAAAGACACTGATGATGAGAAAGGGTTACGTGCAGAGGTTATACAACGAGTTTTAAAAGCAGCGACTGAAGTCCCTTTGGATTGTGCTCGAGCTTGTGCAGAAGCTATCGAGTTGAGTCGATGTGCTGCTAATATTGGAAATCTTGGTGCTATAAGTGATGCCGGAGCTGCAGTGATGGTTGGTTATAGTGGCTTGAAGATTGCTGCTCTTAATGTTTATATAAATACTGGCAATATCAAAGACAAACAGTTCGTTGATGATAAATTAGCTGAATTAAGTTCTATTATGAACGGTATCGAATTAACAGTAGAAGACATTTATCAATTGGTTAAAAACAAATTATAAGATGAAATTACTTATGTATTTTCTAGATTGTGTTGTGCACGTAGGTTCTTATGTCAATTATATTTCGTCTAATCAATTTGCATAAGCTCCTGAATAGTTAGTTATTCAATGCGTTACAGTTTGATAATAAGTAAATTTACTTTTTTGTAAAAAACAATTGACGAGGTCTGGATGTGTCGTCATAATAGTCAGCTCTTCAAGGGTGGTTTTAGATTTCAAGAAATTATTTTTAAAGAGTTATCGGGATGTAGCGCAGTTTGGTAGCGCGCCTGCTTTGGGAGCAGGATGTCGGGGGTTCGAATCCCTCCATCCCGACCAGTTTAGCGCTTGTAGCTCAACCGGATAGAGCACCGGCCTTCTAAGCCGGGGGTCGCAGGTTCGAGTCCTGCCAAGCGCACCATTCAAAAAAACTCCATTATTATGGTGAGCGTAGCTCAGTTGGTAGAGTCCCGGATTGTGATTCCGGTTGTCGCGGGTTCGAGCCCCGTCGTTCACCCCAGTAATAACTATTCATTTGACGGTTTTACCGTTTTCATTCGTACATCATAAACATTCATCATTGACGCTGTTCTATGGCCACTGGCATCCTGTTTATTGCCTGTTGTATCAGATACCCCCTTTCTTTTTAAATCATGAAAAGTGAAGGGCACCCAATTAATATTTTTATCTTTTGCTGCTTGTTTTGTCGCAACCGTAATTCGGCCGATGGCTGTTTTTAGGCTATTGACCATAATTTTGTCACCTGTGCGATCACTAATAATGACATGACGATCTTCTGGTTTTATTGGGTGTGGCTGTTTGCGATCTGCTAATATCGAGTTTCTTTTCATTACAGTATGATCCCAAGCGGTTCGAAGTCGTATGTTCCATTCAGTGATATTATCTCTGCTGCCTTTGCGCCTCTTAATTAAGAGTCCTTCTGGAAGTTCGTTCGCATCGGTGAGATCTAAGACTTCAGATAGTCGCATTCTACATAAATAAGCAATTTCCATGGCTGGCCAGACATACCAATAGTTTGATTCACGAGCTATCTCAAGCATGAATTCATAATCACGATCTTCAGCATAATGCTGCCTAGGTTTAATGGTGAGTTTTTTTACACCAAGTGTAGGGTTGAACTTTATTTTTTCATATTCATAGCCCCATGAAAAAACTCGCTTTATATAAGCAAGCTCTTTATTCGCTCGGCTTTCTGATGACTCCCCTCTTGAATCTCTGTATTTGCGGACTAAACCAACCGTCCATTTTGATAATGGTAAGTCGCCAAGTGTGCCTGCTGTTGATATTTTTCTACTGCAAATGTGCAGATGGCAATCTAAATAATCTCGTTGCGTTGAGATTGCTAATTTGCGCCATATGGGCGTAAGTTGTAAGTCGTGGCTTAGAGTCGAAAAGGTGGCGACCATAGGGTTATTTTTGGATTCGTAAGCTTGCCATATATCAGATAGTGTTGCGCTCGGTCCGCAAAGTCGTTTTGATCGCCAGAGACCAGTTTCGGAATCTTTTGTTTTTAACATCCATTTTCCTGCGCCTGACTTATTGAACCATAATCCGGTAGGTAATTTACTGGCATCTATGTGAGCTGGAATAATGGTTGATCTTGGTGGGCCTTTGGTCATATTTATCAATCGATAAAATCGATTTCCTCTGAGGTTATATTAGAGTCTTGAGCCTTCAATCCCATTGCGGCATTAATTGCATCAATTGTAGTGAATATTTTTCCTCCTTGTCCATATAAAAATCTAATGCCATTCTTTTTCATGCAGCGTTCAATATCAGCTGGTCGGTCGTAACCAGTGGCGGTTTTTAAATGGTCTAAGGTAATCAAGACTTCCATTTATTTACTCTACTTAATGTTATGACGTAGTTCTTAAAATTGAAAGTTATCGTCGTAAGGCAAATTATTTGGTTTTGGTAGTTCTTGTGATCTTCTTTGCTATTAAGTGTTTTTAATTATTTACTTCAATATCTGGCTTCTTAGAAATCAGTTGCATGTAGTTATGAGTCGTTGCGCTTGAGCTTTTGATTGACGTTATTTTGCCGCCGGTCTCCAGGTCAGGCCAAACCAGATTGCCCTCTTTGGTGCACTCATCGAATTTTGGCGCAACACAATAATGATCCAATAAAACATAATGTTGTGACGCGGTAAATTGAGTAGCATATTCCATCGCCATCGTTCTGGATTTTTTCTCTTGGTATGGTTTTTGTTTGTAGCGTAGAAGGGTTTTGTCGATTACCTTGAAATCAGAATTATTAATGCGATCAGTTGCAATATATTGCTCTGGTAGTAGGTTCTTGTGAAGTACGCTTGGTAAGTTCATTTCGACACCTCATGGCCGGTTATGGTTGTCATCGCATTGGCTGCATTGGTCGTTGGAATTATTAATAATATAAAGCTAATTAATATTCCCGCCAACACGAATGTTATGAGAGATAGGCGACAAATTTTTACATAAGGATTAATTTCGTGTTCATCCCAATGAGCGTCCAGGTCCTCTAATATCCAAGATTTGTCTGCATAATTTTTTTTCATCATTTTTGTGGATCCAGAGAAAAATTATTATTGTTTTGTGTCGTCAAATTTTCGAGGCGGTATCATGTTTTAGTTTGCTGTGCTTAATTTAAAGATTCATTTGCATTGTCCAGATGAAGATTTGCCGTAGATTAAATGAATCGATAAATTTTCGATGATTTATTATACTATATATCGAGATAATAAATATATTAA
>JAPLRP010000072.1 GCA_026399095.1 Methylococcales bacterium
CCTAGGTTGACTTGCAAAAGTTGATATCGCTCATGTTTCTTCAGTTTGTAGTGCCTTGCCCTTAAAATAACCAATTTAAAGGCGGTCCGGTCTAAGATTGATTGAGCTGTCGCTGAGCTGTCGCTGAGCTGTCGCTGAGCTGTCGCTGAGCTGTCGCTGAGCTGTCGCTGAGCTGTCGCTGAGCTGTCGCACCATTTATCTACTAAACCTAACAAATCTAGTTTGCTAATGGGCTTTGTGGCATAACCATTCATACCCGCGGCCAAACACATTTCTTGATAACCTTTAAGGGCATGGCCGGTGATGGCAATAATTGGCGTCGTAGCAGCGGTGCCACCCAGTTGCCTAATCTGTTGTGTGGCCTCCATGCCCGTCATGTCCGGCATGGATACATCCATAAAAATCAAATCATAGTAGTTCGCAGAGGCAGCTGCAATTCCTTCAGAACCACAATTGGCAATATCCACCTGATGGCCGGCGACCTCTAATAAGGTGCTGATCACGACTTGGTTAATCTGGCTGTCTTCAACTAATAACAATTTGGCGGCAACAGCAGGCGATAGGTTTTCTGCAATTATCACTTCAGTTGATTCTAAAGGCTGAGGAGCTGTTGCGGTTCGGCCAATACTAAACCAAAAACAACTGCCTTTACCTGGACAACTATTCAATCCCAGGTTACCACCCCATAATGCTACCAAGCGCTTGGAAATAGCCAACCCTAAACCGCTACCGCCATATTTACGCGTATCTGAAGGATCAGCCTGAGTAAAGACTTCAAATAAACCGGCCTGAACATCTTGGTCGATGCCAATGCCGGTGTCTATAACTTCAATCAGTAGCACACCCGCATCCATTTTCGCTATATTTGGTGACAGTTTGACGGTAATGCTGCCATCAGTCGTAAACTTGAGCGCGTTACTCAATAGATTCAGTAAAACTTGCCGAAAACGCCAAGGGTCACCGCTAATCCAAGGCATAAGCTCAGGCGCTATCTCGGTAGAGAGTGCCAAGTTTTTTTCTTGTGCTTTAGTAGAAAATAGCTTTATGCACTGGTCAATCAGCTCTACGGCATCGAAGATGGCGTCTTCTAAAACGAGCTTTCCGGCTTCGACTTTGGTTAAATCCAAAATATCGTTAATCAACGACAGCAAGTTTTTGCCGGCATTTGTCGCCAGTTGAAGATGGTTTTGTTGAATAGTGTCCAGAGGGCTATCGGCCAGTAATTCCTGGGCGCCTAAAATGACATTTAAAGGTGTGCGTATTTCATGACTCATCATCGCCAGAAATTGCGATTTAACTAGATTGGCATTTTCTGCCTGTTGTTGTCCCTCGCGCAGAAACGCTTCTGCGTGTTTGCGTTCGCTGATATCTCGTATAAAAACAGAAAAAAAGTTTAGCGAGCCTATTCTGATTGGCGTAATACTTATTTCTATTGGAAACTCTTCGTCACCACGACAACCCATTAACTCAATTCGTGAGTTTACCAAACGGTCTTGCGAGCTTTCGGTATATTTTGAATGATTAAGCTGATCATTATCACGGAAGGGTTCAGCTATAAATAGATCAATCCAGTTTTTCTTGAGTATTTCTTGATGTGTATAGCCAAAGGTTGATAAGGTTGAGGGATTATACTTTTTAATGAAACCATCATTATCTACCGAAAATATGGCGTCCGGACTGGATTCCAGTATCGCACGCCTCATGTCATCAAGATTCGTATGCATTTTATTCATGGCCAGCGCCACCGCACGAATTTCATTAGGGCCGCTTGGTTCAATCGCAATACTGTCAATATCTTGGCCAATCAGCTTCGCCTTCTCAGCTAGTTCTCTTAAAGGACGATTCAAAAAATACGCAGCAACATAAGCAGAAAATAATGACAAAGTGAATGCCACCAAGAGTGATGTTGAAGCAAAATTTGTAATAGTATTTATGTTAATAATAGAAGGCATCCCTAAGGAAAACTCAGGCGGCTTTTGATGATGAAACCAGACTATCTGTTGCAGTTCGTTCTGATAACTCATGGTTGTCTCATTAGCTAAGCGTTGGGTTACGCTATCTTGCCACATTTTAAAAAGAGGCTTATCGGGAATGGGATCAAACTGTTGATTGGCATTCTGTCGCAATATCATCCCTGTGCTTTGCTGCAACTGATCAGCAAACCGTCTGTTAGAATCAGTCGTACCCAACTGATTGACTTCCTGTGCAAATAGAATTATCGAATGACTATAAATCGCAAGCTGTTGACCGGCTGTTTCCGCTACAAACAAGGCAAACATTAACCTTATCACTACGAGGACACATAGCATGAAACCAAGAATCAACAGGAATAAGCGAAAAAATAGGGTCTTAGGTAGATATTTCATTCGTTAAATCTCTTGTGCAAAAAAGATACCGGACAGACTTAGCCTCCTTACATCTAAAAAATCTTCTGGTATAAAGAGGGAAATCAAATCATGCTTTTTAACTTAATTCAAAGAGGCTTATTGAGCCATGACATAACCCAGCCCTCTCACCATTTGAAAGTATACGGGATGGGCAGAGTCTTTTTCTAGTATGGGGCATCAGGTCTTAAGCACCAAAAAAGTCAATTATTGTTTTAAATTTGAATTCATTACATATTGGTTT
Source organism: Methylococcales bacterium (assembly GCA_026399095.1). Classification (GTDB taxonomy): domain Bacteria; phylum Pseudomonadota; class Gammaproteobacteria; order Methylococcales; family Methylomonadaceae; genus Methylobacter_C. Next base: position 2,629 of record JAPLRP010000072.1, read on the forward strand.
ATTGAATATCAGTGTAAAATAATTATTCTTCAGTCACAAATTAAAAAGGTTCTCACATGAAAATACTTGTTAAGTTAATTGTTGTTTTGGCATTGGTTTCTATCAATCAGTTGTGTTTTGCTGTTGAGGGTTTCTATCAATCAGTTGTGTTTTGCTGTTGAGCCGGTGGTAGAAAAACCAGAAATAAAAATGGATGAAGCAAAAATGATGGAACATTTAAAAATGAGGCAGGAGCAAATTTTAAAAATGCATGACCTTTCAACTAAGATTCTTGCCGAAACTGATCCCAAGAAAAAGCAGGCATTAAAAGATGAACAACTTCAACTGATTAAAGCAGAGCATATGCAAATGATGACGATGCATCATCCAAAAATGATGAATATGAGTAAATAAAACGTTTGGTCAAAAGCCATTTTATTTAAGGCGTGCTTTGCACGCTTTTTTTTTAACGCTAATCAACGGTATTTAGATTATATTTTCGTACCCGATAGCGAAGTGTTTCACGCGTTGCACCCAACGCTCTGGCAGCGGCGGTTAGATTATTATCGGCCCGTTCCAAAGCCGTTTTAATAATAAATCGATCCATATCCTCTAAAGCCATATTGCCATCCAAGGGTAAATAAATACCTTGTTCATTGGCTTTTGCCTGGGAATGATTATCCACATCGTCGAGGTTGCTATCATTTTTTATTATCCCGGTTGGTGTGGGCTGCCCGGGCAATTGTAGCCATTGCCCGGGAAATGTCGCACCGTCAGAAAATAATACACAACGTTCAATCACATTCCGTAGCTCTCTAACATTACCCGGCCAGTAATGGGCTTTAAGTTTATGCCAGACATCATCTGGAATATTTTTTACTTGTCGTCCGGCTTTGGCATTATATTCTGCGACAAATAGCGGCACCAGTTCGTCAAGATCCTCAACAGCTTCGCGCAGGGGCGGCAGTATTACCTTAAATACACTTAAGCGATGATATAAATCAGCTCGAAAACTGCCCTCTTGTGACATTTGTTCTAGATCACGATTACTGGCGGCAACTATTTGGACATCAACACTAATTTCTTTTTCTCCACCCAAGCGCCTAACTTTATGATCTTCGATAGCTTTAAGTAGCTTGGCTTGTAAGTCCAGTGGCATTTCACCAATTTCATCCATAAATAATGTGCCGCCATCGGCCTGCTCCAACAAGCCGCGATGTCGTCCCGACGCGCCGGTAAAGGCGCCGGGTTCATGGCCAAATAATTCTGACTCCAATAATTCACGCGGCAATGCAGCACAATTAACTTCAATCATAGGTTGTTGGGCGCGAGAACCGCCGTAGTGCAAGATTCGTGCGGTTAAACCTTTGCCGGTGCCGCTTTCACCACCAATAATCAGAGCGCTAAAGGGCACTTGTGTTAGTTTTGCTAATAATTCTCGAACATTAATGGCTTGCTGACTATGTCCCAAATAAGCGTCGGGTGAGTAACGGCGATGACCTTGTTTGGTTTGGTCAATAACCCGGCGTTGCATTGAGGCGCTGCGGGTAGCGCTGGTAACAACCAGATCAAGACGCTCCAGATCACAAGGTTTTTCCAGAAAGTCATAAGCACCCAAACGTAAAGCCCGAACCGAATCAGGCACGCTACCGTAACCGGTTAAAAACAACCATTCCGCATAACTAACCTGCTTTTTAATGGCTTCCATAAAGTCCAGCGCATTACCATCCGGTAAGTTCATATCTGAAAGAATCAGTAGCGGCTCAAGGCGATTTTTTAGTAGCAAGGTCTTGGCTTTTTCCAGGCTGTCTGCCAATACTACATCCCAACCCTGTGCCCGGTAGTGGCGAGAGAGTTCAGTACCCAATAATTTTTCATCTTCGATGATGAGGAGGGTTTCTATCATGACTTATTTCCAGACAAGCATTGTTTAGGTAATAGCACTGTAACACATGCACCATGAGGGTGCTGGTTGCTTAGCTTAATGGTTCCGCCGACGTCTTTAACAAAACGCTGTACCATAGCCAATCCTAAGCCGGTACCCCCTTGGCGACTGGTACGGAAGGGGCGTATCCCATAGTTAAGAAGGTCTTGAGAAAAGCCGGGGCCATTGTCAAATACATCAATGCGTAAGCCTTGGGCTTCAGATCGTGCTTTGATACGAATTAAGCCAGAGCGGTTATCCAAGGCATCGGCAGCATTCAGTAGCAAATTTAATAAAGCCTGACGAATGCCACTTTCGGGTAGATGAACTGGCAACGTACCTAAGGTGTCACAGTTAAGATCTATAGTTTCGGTGATCTGGTAACGGGTTAAGGTCAGTAAATCCTTAATAAGAGTGGTCATGTCAAAATCAGTCGCTGTTTCAGGTGAATGACGGCTTTGCTCGAGCATATCGCTAAGCAACCTTGCCAGGCGCTTTAGCTCGCTACTAATTAGATCCATTCTTTCGCATTGGTTTTCATCCGCTATTTCACGACGTAAATTATTAAAAGCCATCTGAATGCCCGCTAAAGGATTACGGATTTCATGGGCTAATTCTGCGGCAACTTCACCAATGGCTGCTAAACGCTCAGCTCTGGCTAAACTATATTGCTGCTCTAAAAGGGCTTGGGTGGCTAATCTAACTTCTCGTTGCAAAGATTGCGCATACAAGTGTTTGGCTTCTTCCAGTTCGGCGAGATGAATGACCATTTCGTTATAGCTGTTAAATACCGGAAACAGCAATGGGTCCAAATGATTAATAGTAATAGGCGTATAATTTTCGTCGGTTAGTCGTTCCAGTAATTGCCTTAGATCATTAAGTGGATGCAATATACGGTAATGCAAAAATAACATCGCACCCAACAATATCAAGGTAAAGGTGACTAAGGCGATGTAAAGCTCGGTTTGCGTATCAAAATTGATATCTTCCAGCAGTTTTTCTCGTCGTAAGCCTTCTTCATCGAGTGTTTGACTCATCACTTCAAGCGCTTGTATCAGCCGGGCATTTTTTTCCAATTTGTCTAATTTGCTGACATTAGCCAGAAGGTTGCTAACCGTTTCCAGGCTTTTTTTGGTAGCTGGTAATAAATAGCGGTTATCCGTTATTAACGCCTGCATTTCATTGAGGGTTTTGGTTAATAAGGCCGCTTGAGAATCCGGAACGGTTTCAGTTACATAACCAATTAATGATTGCTGCAAACCTACAGAAACGCTTTGAACGCGGTGAGAATAGTTTACATAAGATAAAACCGTTTCAAAATGATGAAGATTACGCCAGATCATTCCGCCCAGAATAGCCAGAGCCAACAATAACAATCCCAAAAAAGCCATAGCCCGAATTTTTGCAGGTCGATAAAAAATGGGCGTCATGATGTCTCGATATAGGTTGAATAACTGAAATTATCACCTGTCAAAGCCTTGGGCCTTGTAAATAAAGGGTTTTATATTCGGTAATATTTTTGCTAAAACTATCGTTTGAGTTAACCAGCGCATCAAAATCAGCACTTAATAGAGAATGAATTTGCTTGGTTTGCATAAAAGGGATGTCACTTAACTTTTTTAGCTCATTTTCCGCGCCTAATTTATCCCCTTGAAAAAAAAGACTGGCCGATAAGCAATAATAAGCATAATTCTTTTTTTCTTCCAAAGAAATTAGTTCAATGTTTTTGCCAGAAATGTTTCCAAATTGCCAAGGTTCTTGGTTTTCAAGTTTCGACATCACGATTTTATCATTTAGCCATTCCAGTGCTTTATTTTGATAACTGGATGCTTGGCTTAAATACTCAAGACGCCAATATATTTTTGAGCTTTCAAGATCAGATAGCGGAAATTCTTTATTTCGGCCATATTCCTTAATGGCTTCTTCATAATGCTTTTGTTTAAAATAGATGGCACCCAGATTATTTCTGTATTTAGCCAATGGCGCCAAGTCTAACGCTTTTAACGCTTCTACCTTAGCCGTTTCGAAATTGCCTTGTTGTTGATAAAATACCGCTAAATCATTATGGGCTTCAGCCAGTTTTGGATTTTCTTCAATGGCTTTTATATAAAAGGGCAAAGCTTCATCTGGCTGCTTATTAAGGGTATAAAACTCAGCCAAGAATAAATTAACATGCGCATTATTGGGGTTTTGTTGATAAATCAGGTCGATGGCGTCTTTAAACTCAGGTTGTGCCAAGGTTTGTCTCAGTTGGCTAATCTTTAAGCCCCAAACTGCTTGCTGATTTTGTGGATTTGTTTTTAGTTCTTCTTCAAAAATCAGTTCAGCATCATGATAGTGGCCAATATTTAAAGCATTTTCACCCTCAACGATTGATTGTTTATCAATAGGTTGGGGCGCCTTTGATTGCTCATAGATATAAAGTCCCCAACCGCCGAGAAGTATCGCTAAAATTAAGGCAAGGCTTAACCCGAGTTGTTTGATGTCGCTCCATAACTTGAGGAAAAAATTCATAATTAAATCCAAATAATAAACGACAGATCCTGTAATTTTTGGATTGGGATCAGTCGTTCCATATACAATTTTTATTATTACCAGTTTAACTTAAATCCTGATGCATGCTTTAAGTTAAAGGGTTTTATTTTTTAGTATTACAGCACATGACTATGATACTAAGTATTTTTAAGTTTGGCACTCGCCAGTTAGTCATAACAGATTAAATTTTCGTTGAAATGAATATTATTTAAATTTTGGCAATATGATCGCCAATAGTATTTGATGCCATAAGCTTTTGATGAATATTGCTGGCATTCCTTCGGAACTTTAGGATCTAAAGAGAATTTGTCATAACGTTTGAAACTTCCTGTATCACGTTGAGCAACATATCGGAATTTGATTGGAGCACGTTTAGAACAATCCAACCAAACTGTGAATCCAGAATAATCCAACTTTAAGATGCTGTCAGAGACTTTGCTGATTGCTGAGTTATCTTGTGCAATGGGAGAATTAGTTGCTTCAGTTACTGCGGGAATAACTGCAACAGGAGCTGCTTTCTGGGTAGTGTTACCACTAATATAGCTGGAGCAGTCTTTTGTGGATTTATTGGAACTGCCATCGTTACAGACGAATTGTGAGCCTTCGCAATGCGATATTCCTCCCTTCTTACCAGAACACGGTTTACCACCTGCAATAGTGGATAGGGGGATTAGTAATAGAAGGATTAATAGGAGTTTGTTCATTATAAATCCAAGATGAAGTTGCTCTCGCCATAAACCCCCATGATACAAGTATTTCCTAGATAGGAAACTTCTCTGCAATGTTGATGACCATGCTGCATATTCTGGCCCAACATGCAGGAAATAAGCTGGCTGTGTTCTATCAATATACTCAATAAATGCATCGAATCCCTTATGGATGCCTGTATCTCGTTCATGGATTCCACGAGGTGAATTATGGGCAATGAATACATCTGCAGCAGGAAAGTTCTGTAATAGCTGATGTGCTTCATCCTGTGTATATATATGATTCCCAACTTTCTTGTATTGGCTTCATCCTGTGTATATATATGATTCCCAACTTTCTTGTATTGCCAACTACCAGCAAATCCTCCAAATGTTAGACCAAATCGTTCTATGGTTTGAAGATAGTTTTATCAAGGTTTAGCTCTGCTTAAAAGCATCTAATGTATCCAATTGCATCATTTCAAGTTAAAAGAACGATTCCATTTATTCGATTATGGTATAATAAGTTAAAAATACCCTAACAATTTCAACGGAATCGTTCACCGAATAGCTCAAACAAACCCATCAATCCAAAACCTCCTCGTCATCGACAGCCAAGTGACCGATTGGCAAAGTTTAGCCGCTGGAGCTGGAGCAGATACGGCAGTGTTAATTTTGGATTCAGGGACTGATGGCTTAACTCAAATTAGTGATTACTTGAGCATTGCTAGCACCCAAGGCCTTCCACTACTGCAAAGTATTCAGATTATCTCGCATGGCAGTGTGGGCAGTTTGCAGTTGGGTTCAAGCACGATTAGCAGTAATAATTTAGGCCTATATAGTAAACAACTCGCAAAAATCGGCAGTAGCTTGACCGATACCGGCGACATTTTATTGTACGGTTGTAATGTTGCAGCAGGGCAAGCCGGTTTGGATTTTATTAACCAGTTATCGGCTTTAACCAATGCGGATGTCGCGGCTTCTAATGACATAACGGGTTCAGCAGTTTTAAACGGAAATTGGCAATTGGAGGCAAGTACGGGGTCGATTGAAGCAACCATCGTAATAAGCAAAGTTGCATCAAACGCATATAAGGACATTCTTTTAGTAAATACTATACCAACTTTCGCATTTGATTTTCATGATGGAAAGGTTACCACAGATATTTCAGATCGCAGTACTGACACCGGAAATAGTGTCACGGTACAGTTAGATGGCAAAATTTTGGTCAGTGGTTTAACTCAGGGCATTAATCCATTATATGACCCCAATGATCCAAATTCGCTTCAATATAGTTATGATTTCGCCTTGGTGCGCTACAACAAGGATGGTAGTTTAGACAGCAGCTTTGATGGTGACGGCAAGGTTACCACAGACTTTTCAAATGGCAGTTCTGACTCTGGAGAGTGTGTCACGGTAC
>JAPLRP010000009.1 GCA_026399095.1 Methylococcales bacterium
CACAGCGGCTGAAAAATACGCAGTGCCGGCAAACATCCTGCTGGCAATCGCCGAGAAAGAGAATGGCAAGCCAGGTGTTTGGGTGAAAAACACCAACGGGTCGCACGACGTGGGCCCGATGCAATTTAATACCGCTTACCTTAAAACACTGGCAAAATTCGGCATTTCAGCTGGGGATGTCGCCAGTAGTGGCTGTTATGCTTATGAACTGGCGGCATGGCGAATTCACGGGCATTTAAGCAAAGATACCGGTGATCTATGGACGCGGGCAGCTAATTATCACTCGCGGACACTTTATCACAATAGCGTATACCGGGCTGATCTGCGGGTAAAAGCGGATCGCTGGGCTCACTGGTTAGCTAAATTCGTGCCGTCTACTCATGCGACTATCACTACCTACTCGATCAAGGCCGACGCTAAACAAGCAAGTACAACGAGCTACAAAGCTCAAGCGGTTAGAAAGGACTATGTTCCGCGCACCATACTCGTAAGCAGTCAGTAGCGATGGCAGGCCGCTACCCACGCTTAGTGGTATCGGATGGCACACTTGAAGGGCTTAAGTGGTTGGCTTTGCTCCTCATGGTAGCGGATCATATCAATAAATATGGACTACACGATGCTTCGCACGCCCTCTTTAACTGCGGTCGCATCGCCATGCCACTCTTTGTTTTTGTACTGTCTTATAATCTGGCGCGGCCAGATTCATTTAAGAATGGCGCACAGACCCGCACCATGAAACGCCTGGCACTGTTTGGTTTTCTGGCCACGCCGCCCTTCATGGCTTTGGGTGGCCTGTTAGCGGGGTGGTGGCCGTTAAACATTCTCTTTGCTTTATTGTCGCTGACGGCCATTATTTATAGCCTTGAACAACAGACCATCATGGGCTATTTGATTGCTTGTGCCGTATTTATTGTCGCAGGTTCCTCAGTAGAATTTTGGTGGCCTGTTTTAGCGTTTGGGCTTGCTGTTTGGTGGTACTGCAAAACACCGCAACTCACAGCCTTGATAATAGCGGTGGTCGCCTTGTTCTTACTTCGCCTCATTAATGGCAATGATTGGGCCTTGGCTGCCCTACCCGTTTTATTCCTCAGTACGGCGATTAATATTCCGATGCCCCGTTATCAATGGCTATTTTATTATTTCTACCCAGTGCATTTAAGCTTACTTTGGTTATGGACCCAGTATGTCTAACATTATGAAGCTGGATTGTGAATAAGGTAGACGTTAAAAAATACGTCATATAACATCTGTAATCGGCTTTACTGATATGCTGAAAAATTGTCACATACTTCATTTTCGAATAGAAACATGACGGGGTGTTAAATTTAATGAATTTATTAATGCTTTCCAAGAACTAGAATCTTGTATTAAATTCATAGTATGAATCAAATTCCAGAAGATAATTACCCATAAATTTAGCCGCTCAATTTATCGAAAAATAATTACATAACGTATAGATACATTTTCGTTATCAATACCCTTCAAATACTGAAGATATTGGTACCTCAAAAAACCGATGAAAAAATTAATAATCAGCAAAAAAAACAAGCTTATTTTTATAAAAAAAATCTCAATATAAATGAATTAAATATATTTTTTATCTCGATATATAGTATAATTAACCATCAAATTACCTTTTAAGAACTACTTCGAGGTAATTATGAAAAAAGCAAAAACAACACTATTACATTAGCAAAAAATATATAACCACTAATATATGAGGTTTTGCCGTCATGATAGAATATAAATATCTAAAGCTAGATGAGGTTCTTGCAATGCTTAATGTTAGCCGCAACTGGTTTTACAAAATGAGAAAGGCTGGAAAATTTGTTAAACCCGCAATTGAGCGACCAATGCGGTGGAGACTAGACCAAATTAATAATTTTTTGGATGGCGCGGAGTAAGCAATCCAAACATAAAATAATGAAAACCCAGCGGCAAGTTTTAAAGCCCGAATGACTTGAAATATTGATGATGAATTTGACTCAAAAATAGTAGAAAATGATGCAGCATTTATATTTGACGAGACAAAGCAATCTCAATAAATAAGCCATGCTAATTCATGCATAAAGGAAAGAGAGAAAGAAAGACAAGATTTTATAAACAATACATATTGATTATAAAAGGCACCGCAAAAGGCACCGTAAACAAAAAAGCCTTGGAGCTAAAATAGCTACAAGGCCTTATTTTCTTGGTGGGGCGTCCGAGGCTCGAACTCGGGACCCATGGATTAAGAGTCCACTGCTCTACCAACTGAGCTAACACCCCAAATTTTTTACTAAAGAAGCTTTTTAAAAAAATTGTTAATTCGCAATTTAACGATCTTTAATTTACGGTGATTATATATTAAATTGTATTGATTATCTTAATAACCTGCATTTATTTTTGTGATGTAAAAACCTATCTAATCAAATTAACTTGTGGCGTCTGAATATCACACACATTAATATGTCATCTAAAAGTGTGATAAGACTTCTGGCAGAAAAAATTCACTGACCAGCATTTGTTTGTGGGCAATATCGTAAACAGTTCGCCTACCCCATATCTGCTGATTTATCGCTACTTCATTAATCGCAGACTTAGTCCATGTGAGCGGGTCAATCAAAGTTATATCCATTGCTATACGTTCTAACCTGGGATACGAAAAAATTATTTCACCCAGTGGGCGATTACCCAATCTTGATAAATTGCTTTTAGCTGTTTTGATGGTGGTTTCTGGAATAATGGTTCTTGCCAAGATAAGTGGTCTGCCATTGATATGCAGCAAAACCTCACGAATTAAGCAATAATGATGCTCGGGTAACTTAAGTAAACGACGCTCACTTAAAAAAGGGGTATGCCAGTGCTGAAGTAAAACTTTAACAGTGACACCAGTACCGTAAAAACTGCGTAACCGTTGTGTTAATGAGCCTGACTCATAAGCCCATGACTGAACATTAGCCGGAAGTTTATGGCGCAAACCCTGTCGATTTTCAAGCCATAATGGTTCGCGATTAAATAAAAAACTTTTCGTAGTCAAACTGAACTAAACCTCTGCATAATCTGTGGACGCACCCAACCAACGATTACAAAGCGGCTGAATCGCTTCGGGTGATTGAACAACAATTTGCTCAACAACTTCCTGAATAGCATCCAGCAAACCGGCATCTCTGGCTAAATCAGCAATTTTAAAGTTTATAGATCCGGTTTGTCTTGTTCCCATTACTTCGCCCGGCCCTCGTAATTCCAGATCTTTTTCAGCTATAACAAAACCGTCATTACTGTCTCTTAAAATACCCAACCGCTGTCGGGCAGTATCCGATAAGGGCGATTGATACATCAATAAACAATAACTATCATCCTCACCACGGCCAACACGTCCACGTAATTGATGCAACTGAGAAAGCCCCAAGCGCTCAGGATTTTCAATAATCATTAATCCCGCATTAGGCACATCAACACCTACTTCAATTACAGTGGTAGCAACCAATAAATCAATTTGATGATTTTTAAAGGCTTGCATGACGACATCCTTGTCTTTGCTTTTCATCCGCCCATGTATTAAGGCAACACGCACATCAGGCAGCGCAATTGTTAGCTGTTCAGCGGTTTTTTCAGCGGCTTCACACTCCAACACTTCTGACTCTTCTATTAGAGTACACACCCAATAAACCTGTCGCTTTTTGCTAATCCAACTATTGATTCTTTCAATAACATCAGCCCGCCGTTCAGCGGGAATAACGCTGGTAACAATAGGTTTTCTGCCAGGTGGCAATTCATCAATAATGGATATATCCAAATCTGAATATTGCAACATAGCCAAAGTACGAGGAATGGGAGTAGCGGTCATAACTAATTGATGAGGCCGAGTATTACCCTTCTGACCTTTTTCTCTCAGAGCCATTCGTTGATGAACCCCAAAACGGTGCTGTTCATCAATAATAACTAAACCTAACCTATGAAAAGTTACGCTCTCCTGAAATAAGGCATGAGTGCCAATAATAATGCCAGCCGAACCATCAGCCAAGCTTTGTAAAATGTCTTTTCGAGCATTGCCTTTAATTTGCCCCGTTAAAAAAACAACTTTAGTCTGAAAACCTTCAAACCACACACTGAAATTACGTTTATGCTGTTCTGCCAATAACTCAGTAGGCGCCATCACCGCTACCTGATAGCCCGCAGCTAATGCCAGTAATGCCGCATAAGCAGACACAATGGTTTTACCGGAACCTACATCCCCCTGAACCAATCGCATCATGGGATGTTGCTCGAGGCAATCAGCTTCTATTTCTGCAATAACTCGCTGTTGTGCACCCGTTAATTTAAAGGGTAAAGCACTTAAAAACTGTTCAGAAATCGCATTATCAGTGCAAAGTCTAAAAACTGGGGCTTGCCATGCCTTGGTTTTATTTCTACTTATGCGCAAACTCAAATGATGAGCCAATAACTCTTCAAATGCCAATCGTTTCAGCGCCGGAATACTGCCATTTTGTAATGCCGAAAGTGAAACTGAATCATCAGGTGCGTGCAGGGTTTGTATTGCCTCTGCCAAAGTCGGATAGCCAAATCTCTTTAAAATCATAGAAGGTATCCAATCTATTAATGAATTGGGTTCACTATTCCAGACACTTAAAGCCTGCTTGACCGCTTTTCTTAAAATAGTTTGGCTTAGACCTTCTGTTAAAGGGTAAACAGGGGTTAAACGAGTTTGGGTGATATCGACATCCGGGTTTAAAATAACCTGATAGTCGGGATGAACCATCTCCAGCCCGCTAAAACCATGCCGCACTTCAGCAAAACAACTGATTAATGTGCCTGGTTTTAGCCTATTATGTTGATTGGCGCTAAAGTGAAAAAACTTTAAGGTTATATAACCTGTGTCATCGCTGATTCTACAAACCAAGCTTTTACGACCTCTAGGCAAAATATCTATGTATTCAACCCGACCGCAAATAAGTACTGTCATACCTACCAACAAAGTACCTATTGGATAAACTTTGGTTCGATCTTCGTAGCGTAGCGGCAAATGAAAAATCAGATCCTGAATAGTTCGGATACCCAGTTTTTCCAAACGATTGAGTGTCTGAAGACCTATGCCTGTTAACTTATCCACCGATTGGCTAAGGCAACTCACTCTGTAATCACTAAGATACTAATTTTCCAAGCTTAAGAGGCAGAATATTCTTGTACTTTCAAGAACATAACGCCATCCATTTCCACGCCTACGTTCTTAGGTAAAGCTGCAACACCTATAGCTGCACGCGCAGGATAAGGCTCTTGAAAATAGAGACCCATAATTTCATTAACCAACAGAAAATTTGATAAATCTGTTAAAAACACATTTAATTTAACGATATCAGAAAGATCACCACCGGCAGCTTCTGCAACCGCTTTTAAATTATCAAATACTTGAGTGATTTGGGCAGTAATATCACCATCGATAATGGTCATGGTTTCAGGTACTAAAGGAATTTGACCTGAAAGGTAAACAGTGCGATCAACTTTGACTGCTTGTGAATAAGTACCGATAGCCTTGGGCGCTTTACTTGTCTGGATAATTTCTTTAGTCATTTTTTAATCCTAATGAGTCGGTTTGCCATAAGGCAAAGTGTTAACTACGATTATCTCAATGATATTATAGCGATTATTGCCAAGAGATAGAAATTCAAGAAGAAAGATACAAGATCTAAAAACTAACTTACCACAGCCGCACTCTGCACTTTTTACCGTGCACTATAAATTCTCAATCATCACATCTGCAAATTCGCTGCACTTAATCTCTGTAGCATTATCCATTAAACGTGCAAAATCGTAAGTAACTCGGTGACTGGCGATCGCTGCATCCATCGCCTTAATAATAGCATCGGCCGCTTCAGACCAACCCAAATAGCGCAACATCATCTCGCCGGATAATATTAATGAGCCAGGATTAACTTTATCCAAACCCGCATATTTTGGTGCTGTGCCATGAGTCGCCTCAAAAACAGCAGTACCTGTTAAGTAGTTAATGTTACCACCTGGAGCAATGCCAATACCACCAACTTGTGCAGCCAATGCATCAGATAAATAATCACCATTCAAATTCAAGGTAGCGATCACATCAAAATCTTCAGGTCGAGTTAATACTTGTTGCAAGGCAATATCAGCAATAGCATCTTTAATTAAAATTCGACCCTTTGCTAAAGCGTCTGCTTGCTCTTTATTGGCAGTAACTTCTCCAAACTTTTCTCGAGTTCTTTCCCATTGCACCCAAGTGTAAGTTTGCTCTGCATATTCACGCTCAGCAACGGCATAAGCCCAATTGCGAAAAGCGCCTTCAGTGAATTTCATTATATTGCCTTTATGCACAATCGTAAGGCTTTTACGTTTATTGGTCAGACAATAATCAATTGCAGAACGTATTAAACGCTCAGTTCCTTCTTTTGAAACTGGCTTGATGCCAATACCAGTCGTTTCGGGAAAGCGAATTTTACTAAATTGCGTCGGAAAGTTTTCCTGTAATAAACGCATGAATAACTTACTATCATCACTACCTTGTTCAAATTCCAAACCGGCATAAATATCTTCAGTATTTTCCCGAAATATAACCATATCAACAGCAGCTGGATTTTTTACCGGCGAAGGTACACCTTTAAACCACCTAACCGGACGTAAGCAAACATACATATCCAGCATTTGTCGCAACGCCACATTTAAAGACCGAATACCTCCACCAATTGGAGTAGTCAAAGGCCCTTTAATCGATACTAAATAATCTCTGCAAGCATCAACTGTTTCATCAGGCAACCAAGTATTAAAAAGTAAATTAGCTTTTTCTCCAGCGTAGACTTCCAGCCAATGTATTTTCCTTTGCCCGGAATAAGCACTTGCAACAGCGGCATCTAAAACACGAACAGTCGCCCGCCAAATATCAGGACCGGTGCCATCACCTACTATATAAGGAATAATTGGATTGTCAGGGACAATAAGCTTTCCATCTTGCATTTTTATCGGGTTACCACTTGTCGAACGAATAAATTGGGTCATTACTAACACCTCATTTAAATTAAAAACAAAAGAAAAACGTTCCAATCAGAATTGTAGTAGTAAGTAACCTATACAATCAAAAAGCTGGAAGAAAAATATCGAAACTACACATTCATTTATAATCACTCTTTTAATTTTTAACACAACACCAAATATTGAGTTAAAATTCTCTGGTGTTTGAATATTTTAGTTTTCAAATGAATTAAAGAAGTAATTTTTGCAAGACCAGAATTATTACATGCCATTCTTGTTGCTAATAATGATCTATCGCAACATGATACTAAAGGCTAAAACAGGGCGATAATTAAATAACAAGAGAGAGAAATCATGCGTATTCTTATCGTTGAAGATGAAATAGTACTCTGTAAACAAATTCAACAATATTTAGCTAACAAAGGCTTTGCTGTAGACACAGCAAATACTGGTAGCGAAGGTTACTTCATGGGTAAGGAATATCCAATTGATGCCGCCATTATTGATATTGGCCTTCCCGATTTTTCGGGCATAGAACTCATTAAACGATTACGGAAAGAAAAAATCAACATACCTATTTTAATTTTAACAGCCAGAAGCCGTTGGCAAGAAAAAGTTGAAGGACTGGAAGCTGGGGCCGACGATTATTTGATCAAACCCTTTCAATATGAAGAGTTACTTGCAAGAATTAATGCAATAATTAGACGATCCGCCGGACAATCCCACCCCGTGTTAATCCATGACAATATTGAACTCAATTCCATTGCGCAAGAAGTTTTAGTTTCTGGTGTAAAACTGGATTTAACAGCCTTTGAATACAAGGTTCTGGAATATTTAATGTTTCGTAAAGGTGAGTTGATTTCTAAATCGGTACTAACCGCTCATATTTACGACGAAGACTATGATCGTGACAGTAATGTCATTGAGGTTTTTATAGGCCGCCTGAGAAAGAAACTTGATCCGGATGGTACACGTAAGCCCATTGAAACGCTACGTGGCAGAGGTTACAGGATTCCTATGGATATTTCTTGATTATCACTTCTACCTATTGGGTATTTTTTAACTAATCTATTAGTCTTTAAATGCGCACTAAATCGTTAAGCTTTAGACTGCTAATAGCCGAAGGTTTGGTTCTTGCTGCTTTCTTTACACTGGTTGCTTTTATTCTTGAACAAGGCTTTCTTGAGAGTGCAGAGCAAGCGTTAAAAGACAGATTACAAGTTCAGGTATACGCACTTTTATCAGCGGCCAAGTTAAATGACGGCGGTGAATTGATCATGCCACCTATATTACCAGAACCTCGATTTGAAAATCCCGGCTCAGGGCTTTATGGCTATATTCAACAAGCCAAAAAAAATCTGGTTTGGCGATCACAATCAGCAATTGGACTTGAGGAGTTAGTAGCCCCAAAAGAATTAAGTGCAGGAATTTCAAAATTTGTAAGTGTAAGACATGATCGATATGCCCTACACTCTGATGTCATTTTAAAAAACAATACAGGCATAGAGCGAGAGTATATTTTTACAGTAACTGAAGATGCAGGATTTGTTAGTAGTAAAGTCGCATACCTTCAAGAAACTTTAAGATTTTGGTTGCTGATTATCGGATTCGTTCTGATTTTTATACAATTTGTAGTATTACGCTGGAGTTTAAAACCACTGAGAAGCATCGTAAAAGATTTGGATGCCGTAGAGCATGGTAAAAAAATGCTTTTAGACGGTCAATATGCAACCGAGTTAGAAGGTTTGGCAGGCAATCTTAATGCTTTTATAACTCATGAACGCTCTCATTCTGATCGTTATCGAAACAACTTGGCAGACTTTTCTCACAGCCTAAAAACACCACTAGCCATACTCAGAGGATGCGTCGAGTCTTACAGTGATAACAAAGAAACCGTTCATGAACAGATTACAAGAATGGATCATATTATCGAATATCAACTACAAAGAGCTGCGTTAAAAGCAGAGCATAAAACACTTAATACAGTTGACCTATCAACTGTCACTAATAAAGTAAAATCATCGCTCTCTAAAGTTTATGTTGATAAGAATATAAATTTTGAAATCACTATCCCTGAACATTGTCTGATCTTCTGCCAAGAAGGTGATTTGTATGAAATTGTCGGAAACTTATTGGATAATGCCTGTAAATGGTGCCATCACTCAGTCAAGGTCAGCATTGAACTCAACCAACGTATAAACAGACGTAACTTTTCTGTACTACTACAAATTGAAGATGACGGACCAGGAATTCCCATTGGGAAATTTAATGACATTCTAAAAAGAGGAATCCGGGCAGATGAGAATATTCATGGTCATGGAATTGGTGTCACCGTTGTTTATGAATTAATGGAATTGCTAGGTGGAAAATTAGAAGGTGGTAAAAGTGAGACTCTGGAAGGCATGAGATGGCGTATTTATTTTCCATAACCCGCAAGTTATCCCCCGCCCCTGTACATATCGCCTGTCAAAATAATTAAATGCGTATAACACTAACCTATATCAGTGTAATTTTACTATGGTCAACTACACCTTTAGCCATCAAATGGAGTGGAGAAGGCCCTGGCTTTCTCTTTGGTGTTACCTCACGTATGTCAATTGGTATGGTTTGCGTATTATTGGCACTGACACTGACGCGACAACATTTGGCATGGCATCGAAAAGCATGCCTGACTTATATTGCAGTTGCGATACAAATATACGGATCAATGCTGGCAGTTTATTGGGCTGCCCAATTCATACCTTCTGGCTGGATTTCGGTTATCTTCGGACTAACACCACTCCTGACCGCTTTATTAGCCGCAATATTTCTTGAAGAAAAAAGCCTTACGCTCGGCAAACTACTTTCTTATATATTAGGTGTTAGTGGCTTAGTAATTATGTTTGGATCAGCATTACAATTAGGCTTAAATGCAGTGCTGGGTATAAGTGGTGTATTAGTTTCTTCACTTTTGCAATCGTTTAGTTCGGTTTGGATAAAACGTATTGCAGCAAAACTACCTGCCTTATCACAAGTAACTGGAGGTTTGTTATTGGCGTTGCCTGCATACCTGCTAACTTGGGGGATAATAGATGGTCACTGGCCAACGTCATTAACAACCAGCAGCTTGGCGTCAATTATTTATCTTGGCGTAATTGCAACCTCAATAGGATTCGTCCTGTATTACTATTTGCTCACACACCTACCTGCCACAAGGGTAGCGCTGATCTCACTGGTATCACCCCCACTTGCACTAATATTGGGGCATTTAGTTAACCAAGAACTACTCACTATAAAAGTTGTAATAGGTACATTATTTATACTCTCTGCATTGATTATGCATGAATTTTTTGACCGCTTGACTCCTATAAAGTTAAGGCTTAAATAAGTCACAATATCTAAAAAAAACATAGAAAAACTGTTAGATACAAAATAATGTAAATTTAATCTATTTTTTTTGCCCAAGTTGTAATTTTAGTGCTACTATTTAGGTGTAGTTAAAGTTTGAGTCGGCCTTGGTTTCATAAGGCTGGAATTTATAAAGCCAAAAATGTTGGCGTTTTTTTAGTTAAGAGTGTGATATGTCTGATCAAGTTGTAGGTACCGTTAAGTGGTTCAATGATGAAAAAGGTTTTGGATTTATTGAACAAGAAGGTGGAAAAGATGTTTTTGTTCACCACAGCGCAATTAACGGCACCGGCCGCAAAACCTTGCGAGAAGGCCAAAAAGTTACTATGCAAGTAACTCAAGGTCAAAAAGGACCGCAAGCTGAGAATGTAATACCAGCGTAAGATATTTATAAATCGTCCTCCTAAATCAACTGATTTTTGAGGACGGCTCAATGCCTCAGAAAAAATTAAATATTGGCATTATATTTATTGATAGTAACTGCTAGATTCGATTGCAGTTTGTATTAAAATTTAGCGCCTGTTAAAGCAATATAATTGAGAGTGTTTATTTTGTTACGTTAATCATTAAGTAATTTGTTGCGAATGACAAATGTAAACCTGTTTGTTTAAATTTTAGCAATTGCCTTCCAGATAACGAATTTTTTATTGGAAGCAATCACGTGATAATTCCCAAATAATCTATTAAGATACACATGATAGTTAAGGTGGCGATTGCCCACTATCCACAGCTCTCCTCCTGCTTTCAAAACCCGTCTTGATTGCTTAATCATACTGTTTGCAATCTGATCACCCACTGTATTCTGCTGATGAAAAGGTGGATTACAAAAAATAAAATCTGCCG
The DNA here is from genome assembly GCA_026399095.1 of Methylococcales bacterium. Classification (GTDB taxonomy): domain Bacteria; phylum Pseudomonadota; class Gammaproteobacteria; order Methylococcales; family Methylomonadaceae; genus Methylobacter_C. Next base: position 11,209 of record JAPLRP010000009.1, read on the forward strand.
AAGCCGCTTCAAAGTCATTCAGTCCGTCGCCGACCTTAATAACAGCCTTACGCCCTTGACCAAAAGCACGACAAAAATTCTCTCTGGCTGACTCTACCGCCATAAATGATTCATCTACAAAATAAATGATTGCTTCAGGATTTGTCTTGGCAGCCATTAAACCAAGCAACCCATTACCACACCCTAAATCAATAATATTACAACTACCTTGAGTGGCAGGTAAGTGTTCAAGAAAAAATCGCGTGCCAATATCAAGGCTATCACGCGAAAAGACGTTCGCATGATTACTAATTAAATATTCAGAGCCTTCAAGTTGATAGCATATTGGATAAGGTGTAACCGGTATAACCAATCCTGCATCAGGCGAGCAAAAAATGAGCCTTGCTTTTTTTCTCGCCAGCCCGGTTGTTGTAGGACCCACTAAACGCTCCAATAACTTCCAGATCGAAGCTGGCAATGATTTAATCATTCCCGCCAAAATTATTTGTGTTGAAGGGCGTAAATGCGGATGTAACCTTATAAGCTGATCTTCCAATAAAGCTAATGTCTTTGGTGCTTTAATTAGAATACTATCAAAAGGACCATTTAAAATATCAAGACTATTTATTAGCTTGACACCGTCCTCTGGCAATCCATTTTCAATCAGATTTAAGCGGGTAGCCTGCTGAGAAAGATAAGAATCAGATACCGCTTGAGGTCTGTATTTACTCAGCGCAACGGCTAAAGCCCCAAAATTATCATTAAGTATCAAAATACGGGTATCTGCAGGATGCTCATTTTGCTCTGCAAAATAATCAAGTAAATACTCATCAGCAGCGTCCCAAGCTCGTAAAAGCTCTAATGATCGCTTTGGAAGGCGATTCAACTGAAACTCACCTTGAGCAACCTTTAAAACATTCTCCGTTTTAACTATCATTGATTGTCAAACTCAAGAATATTTTAAGCGCGTGACATAAATTTTCCACTTTCAGTATTAACCTTAATCAATTCTTCAGTCTCAAGATATTCAGGCACTTGAACCTCGACACCGGTAACCAATTTAGCCGTCTTGGTGCGACCTGATGCCGTAGCACCTTTTATAGAAGGCGCTGTTTCTACAATTGCTAGAACGACAGAACTGGGTAACTCAATACCAAATATTTCATCATCTATTAATAAAGCCACGATACCTTCCAATCCTTCAGTTAAATAGTTAACTTGGTCGTCCAGATCCGCTCGGCTTAAACTGTACTGAGTATAATCTTCCATATTCATGAAAATAAAATTATCCCCATCGATATATGAAAACTGTACCTTGGCCCTTACCAGATCAGTATCTTTATAAAAATCATCACCTTTTAAAGACTCATCCAGTTTTTGGCCGGTTTTAAGATTTGTAAAACGAATTTTATATAATGTGGATGCACCCCGCGATGAAGGACTTTTTGCATCAACCTGCTTAACAACATGGGGCACGCCATTAATCTCGACAACCATTCCCCGCTTTAAATCACTCGCTTTTGCCACAAAATTACCTCTATCTATTAAATTATGCTACCCACATTAATAGCAAATTTCCGTCTCTATTGGATCATAGTGGCCATCATCATTAATATAATCATTAAAAATTTAAGCAGGCACTAAGATCGTCTTTCCGCATGGACTACCGGAATCCAGATGTCATGGATGGCATTCGAAAGCCAATTATCACAATGATTTATCTGTGCAATATTGATATAAGTTCTCTATTGTCGATGATTACATCCCTGTATTCTGGATCCCGACAGCCCCTATTTTATATCTTACGCCCGACATAAATTGATCCAGCAATCTCAATATACAATCGACTTAACGACTCATTATAACGTAGTTAGTCTATTGCAACCGGTGTGTAAAATTTTATAACTTTAATTATTAATTAAAACGCCAAGCACTTCCGTGTGCTTGGTTAGAGTTGCTTTGCAAAATAAAATCTGCTTTAGCCAGGTTAGTACCGCCCACCAACGTAATAGACAGTACAAATTCCGCTACTTTGTCACCATTAGTATCACCAGAAAGCACACCCTTTCTGAAAGGGAATTCACCGACTTTACCATGAAAAGTCAATGAGTTTGTCTACGTAGTAAAAAAGGCTTGATCACTACTCTTTTTAGAATTGGCATCAATACCAGACAAATCGATATTATCCTGCTTATGCGTAAAGTCGGTGATTAAATCACGAGACGCACCTTTGCCAAGTTCAAGGCTGGTTGAAACTCAGTAAGGCATAAGAGGATGTCGTAGCCGACCATCCCCAACTTTTTTAAAAAAGTGGTGTTTAAACCATGACCTTTGTACAACTTTAGCTATTAATTTTACAGTCAAGATGTTTGCCCCAAACCTCGTCAAACAGACTGATGATGCGATTTTTCTGACTGTACCCGCTTTTGTTACCTTATCCAGTACTTGGCGCTTAGGGTGCTGCGTTATTCGGCGAGCTGAAACTGATAATTTAAACACTGCCAAGCAGTTTGCTGGCTTACCTTGGCCTAATAACCGCTCATTTTAGCCCGACAAAAAAGGTGGCGGCGATACACGCACTTTTTAGCTTGGTCGCCCGCTCCATTATGCTTTTATACGCTCTACTTGTGTTTATGCTCAGAGGTTTTGTGTTGATGCACTACCTGTTAATACGCTCCTTATATACCACGGCGTATACACAGCGACAGCCTGGTTCGACACCGCGCCCCTTTATGTCAACGCAAGGACTGTTTGGCGTGACACGATGAACCTTTATGTAAACGTAAGATACTCAAATGTCATCCCTATATAAACGGTTGTTAACACACTGACTTGCAACAATACTTAACCCACCCAGCGGTGTGTTACAAACTCGGCGGCGAGCGCTTCGTTTTTTAACAATCCAACAAGTAAGCATCGTACAACTGATGCCTGCTTAAAATTTCTTAACGGGCTTTGCTTTTTTGGCTTGTTGCCTACTTATTATTACCGTACAAAACATAATTGACCGAGATAATCACTGAATCGGCCATCTGGATATTGCTGTCGGCTTTACTTGGCGTAAAGCGCCATTTTTTTAGCGCTTTAGTCGCTGATTCATCCAACATTTTATGGCCGCTGCTGTGTAAAACTTCAACGCCTTTACTTTCCCCTTGAGCAGACACTTTTATCCTGATGACTGCCGTACCTTGATAGCCTAAAAAAATAGCCATCTCTGGGTATTCGGGACTGGGATTATGACTATCGCTGGCCGGGAAGTTATCTTTGGCCGAACTACTGCCTGGCGGCATCATCATAGCGGAAGAAACTGTCTGGGCTGTTTGTTGGTCAGGTTGATATTGAACACTTTTACTCACCACTTTGGCGGAGCGGGATTTAAGCAAGTGCTCAATATCGACCACATCGGGCAATTTTTCTTTTGCAGAAGGTATTTTATTGGCTTTAGGTTTTTCTATTGGTTTTGGTTCAGACTTAGGTTGAGATTTTGCAGATGATGGCGCTATGCTTGCTTTACGGCCGTTTTTGCCGATCAAACTAACTTCCAGCTTAAACGGTGCCGGTATACTCTCTTTCTTGAGTAAATCCATCGACTGCGTCAGCCATCTATATCCCATAAGATGCAACAAAAGCACCAAAATGGCAAGCAGCAGCAACATCTCGGTAGAGCGCTTTTTTGCTTTTTGTTTGGTATTTTTATCTGTCGTTATTGTTAGCCGTCTTTTTTTCAATCTTGTAAATCCTGAGTGCCATTTTTTTTCATCAAAACGCCTGCTTAACCGGACTAATTTCTCTACAATTTTTTAACGGTTCTGGATTCCAATGAGCTATCCCCCAGTTAAGTAACTCATTAACCGATGCCTGTTTAAGTTCAAGTGCTGGATTTTGCTTTAAAGCTGTTAACAGTTCAAAAATTAGCGCATTAGGTTTTTTTATATCAACGGCTGTTGCGAGCGTTTGTTTACTAAGCTTATAGCCTTGCTTGTCAATAATAATGGGGACATGCATATAGGCCGGGGTATCAAAGCCCAGAATATGCTGAAGGTAGATTTGCCGTGGCGTTGAAGCGAGTAAATCGTAGCCTCGCACGACATGATTAATCTGCTGTTGGTTATCATCGATCACCACCGCAAATTGATAGGCAATAAACTGGTCTTTTCTTTTTAAAATAAAATCGCCCTGTTCGGCAAGATTATAGACTGTTAAGCCCTGTAACCCATCGTTAAACGATATAACCCTGCTATCCGTTTTAAGACGATAGGAATAAGGGCTTTGGGGTAAGGTCTGTTTATTGCGACAAGTACCTGAATAAACAGTGGTCAGGGTTTTTCGGCTGCAGGTGCAGGGGTAAATGAGCTGCTCTTTAAGCAAGTTATCAAGTACTTGATGATAAATGTCAACCGCTTGGCTTTGATAGGCAACATGATTATCCCAATGCAGACCAAAGGTCTCCAGTGTTGTTAAGATGTTGTCAGCGGCGCCTTTTATGTTGCGAGGCGTATCGAGATCATCAATACGCAACAACCACAAACCCTGTTTTGATCGGGCCTGTAAAAAGCTGGCGAGTGCGGTATAAAGCGATCCAAAATGTAAGGGGCCGGTAGGCGAAGGAGCAAACCGGCCAATATAGGCTTGTTTATCGGGCACGATAAACTATTTTAGCCCATTTGTTTTTCCCTAATTTCATCCAGTGTTTTACAGTCAATACATAAGCTGGCTGTTGGTCTGGCTTCTAAACGACGTATGCCTATTTCGATGCCACAGGCCTCGCAAAAACCATAATCGCCGGATTCAATTTCTTTAAGTGACTCATCAATTTTCTTGATCAGTTTACGCTCACGGTCACGTGTTCTTAGTTCCAGACTGAATTCTGATTCTTGAGTCGCCCGGTCATTAGGGTCAGGAAAATTAGCAGCATCATCCTGCATGTGGTGCACGGTACGATCCACTTCGTGCATTAACTCGGCTTTCCAATTGTTAAGAATAGTCTCAAAATGTTTCAATTGAGCCTGACTCATATATTCTTCACCATCAACTTCAACATAAGGCTGAAAACTGAATGGTGATGCAGGGGTTTTAGTACTATCGGTCATCCATTAACTCCTATAGACAGGATAAATAAAACTGCGCATTTTTAGCAGAATAACGCCCATTAAGCAAGCTTTATTGATATGATTGCTGTTTTTATTATGAGCACCACTGTTATGCGCAAACGACTGGCAGAGCGAAATTCAGAAATATCTTCGTTCCATGTTATGGAATTACTCCGTCGAGCCAAACAATTAGAAGCTCAAGGGCGCGATATTATTCACATGGAAATTGGTGAGCCCGACTTTCCAACACCGCCAACCGTTATTGATGCAGCGATTAAACATCTTCAGACGGGCCAAGTTAAATATACGCCTGCGGCCGGTTTGCCTGAATTACAACACAAGATAGCTGACTTTTACCAAAATCGCTATAAAGTAACAATAAATCATCAACGCATTTTTGTAACACCTGGCGCTTCTGGGGCGTTTTTATTGGCTTTTGGGGTCACCCTTAATCCGAATGAAGAACTATTGATGGCAGACCCCTGCTATCCCTGTAATAGCAACTTTGCGACTTTGTTTGGCGGCAAAAGCAAACTTATCGCTGTTGATGCCAGCACCCGCTTCCAATTAACGGCGCAACAAATTACAGCCAATTGGACGCCAAGCACTAAAGGCGCTTTGATTGCCTCTCCTTCAAACCCTACCGGGACGTTAATTAGCCCTGAAGAATTTAAAAAAACCATAGATACCGTTAATAATTTGGGCGGCTGTTTTTATTCCGATGAAATTTATCATGGACTGGTTTACGATACGACTGCGAAAACTGCACTGGTCTATAGCGATGATGTCTTTGTGATTAACAGCTTTTCGAAATACTTTGGCATGACCGGATGGCGTATTGGTTGGCTAATTGTACCCGAAGAATTTATTGAAGCCGCTGAAAAATTAGCCCAAAATATTTACATTGCTACGTCTACACAATCACAATACGCTGCTTTGGCAGCTTTTGATGAAAATACACTTTTAGAACTTGAAAACAGGCGTGCAGAATTTGCCGCCAGACGTGACTTTCTTTATGATAGCCTAATAGGATTGGGTTTTGAAATACCGATTAAACCGGAAGGTGCTTTTTATATTTATGCCAATTGTAAAAAGTTTACTGATGACAGCCATCAATTTGCACTGAATTTTCTGGAAGCCGAAGGGGTTGCTATTACACCGGGCATTGATTTTGGCAGACATGAAGCTCATCATACCCTACGCTTTGCTTACACTACTTCTATCGCTAAAATGGCTATAGCCATGGAGCGCTTGGAACGATTTATTAAAAAAGGATACCTATGCCTGTAAAACAACTATCAGCATTAGCGCTAAATAACAAAATCCAGCAAAAAGAAAAATTGTTTTTACTGGATGTAAGAGAGCAAAGTGAATTTCAATACACACATATTGCAAACAGTGTATTAATCCCTCTCAACCAAATCCCAAACCGCTTGGGTGAACTCAGCCCGGAAGACGAGATAATTGTCATTTGTCATCATGGAATGCGGAGCCAACAGGCGGCTAATTTTCTGGCACAATCCGGTTACAAAAATGTTGCCAATCTGATTGGTGGAATTGACGCATGGTCTTGCAATTGTGACAGTTCGTTGCTGCGCTATTAGCACTAAAGAAAGTCCCGATGCGCTGTAAAATCTAGCACAGAAAAAAATATACTTTTTGTAAGGAAATAGCTATATGATGGCTAACTATAATAACATTTAAGAGGATTAAACTATGCCCTATACCAAAGACATTGTAGAAGAGATAAACATCTTGGTTCGCTACAACTTGAGTACTACCCAAGAAGGAATAAAAGTACATAAAACGGCGGCGCCTGAATCCATTGCAGCCACTAAACGCTTATTTGAGAAAGGCTTGGTTACTCAGGAAGATGGCGGCTATTTAACAACACTGGGACATGAAGCCGCTGAACAAGCACAAATGGTATTAAACTTACTTAATGCCGCTTAAATCTGATCGAGATTAGTCTAATAAACAACGATGGCATTGCCATTAGAGCAACCATAAAAGTTATAGACAAAAAAAAGGCTTGCCGAAAAATCGGTAAGCCTTTTTTATTACTTTTTACAATTAAAACCGATTACGCTTCCATAACCACTGCTGCCCTGATCTTTTTCATGGCATTTTGCTCTAATTGCCTTATTCTCTCAGCAGAGACATTGTAGCGATCTGCTAGTTCATGCAAGGTGGCTTTTTTCTCGGCCAACCAACGACTCGAAAGAATATCAAAACTTCGCTCATCTAATTCAGCCATGGCTTCTGATAATAAATCCTGCCCATGCCCTTCCCAATCTGCATTTTCCAGCAATATAGATGGATCGGTTCCATGCTGATGGAGATAGTTTGCAGGATAGGCTCCACTTTCTTCGGCAGATTCATCAACGGGCATATCAAACGACATGTCCTGACAACCCAAACGTTTTTCCATTTCATAAACGTCACTGAGATCGACATTTAAATCTTCTGCGATAGCCATTGCTTCAGCATTTGATAACCAACCTAAGTCCTGCTTGGATTTACGTAAGTTAAAAAACAGTTTACGCTGAGCCTTGGTTGTCGCAACCTTTACGATGCCCCAGTTTTTAATGACATATTCGTGAATTTCAGCCTTAATCCAATGCACTGCAAAAGAAACCAAGCGAACACCCACATCGGGATCAAAACGTTTAACTGCTTTCATGAGTCCAATATTACCTTCCTGAATAATATCGGGCATAGACAAGCCATAACCGCTATAACCTCTGGCCACATGAACGACAAAACGTAAATTGGTCATAACCAATTCTCTTGCCGCTTCCAAATCACCTTCATCTTTATATCTTAAGGTTAATTCGCGCTCCTGCTCAGAAGTTAATCTAGGCATTTGTCTAACCAGATTTAAATAAGCATCAAACGTTCCAACCGATAAATTAACCGGTAAAGCCAAAGCATTACTCATGGTATCTCCTTAGGAAAAAACTTTGTATTAATTTTAGCACTCTCTAAATAAGAGTGCTAATAATTTTTACAGATCGTTTTATCCCAGCCTTGTGCGATGAAGCTGACAAACAAGAACGGCCCAAGAACCCAAGACGCCTAGTGCAGAGGAAACAGCAATCAGCACCAGTGTTTCGCTAAAGCTCAAAAATACTAAATGAAAACTACCCTCATAAAGACCGGAAAGCTTTTCTACCGAACCTCTTAGAATCAACATGACTATTGCAACAATAAACCATGCTGATACACCAGCTATAAAACCTATCCAAAAACCACTATATAAAAAAGGCCTCTGAATAAAACCGTTTGTTGCTCCTACCAGTTTAGCGATTACAACCTCCTCTCTTCGACTATGAAGCTCCAGTCTTATCGTATTACCGATGATAAATAAAACTGCACCGCCCAATAGGACAAATAGTAGGTTAGCAAACAGAAGAGCCAAGGCCACAATTGATTGAAGTCGTTCAACCCATTGCAAATCCATCTGGGCAAAATCAACTTCGGGAGATTGTTGAAAGCTTTCCATTAGAGTGGTCAGTTTCTGCTTATCATCCAAGGTGTTTTTAGGCAATACTTCAATAACAACAGGTAAGGGGTTTTTTTCCAGTGCATTAATCGCTGAACCAAAACCACTGTAGGTTTTAAATTCAGTTAAAGCCTGTTCCTTGGTTATTAACTTAACTTCCTGCACGCCCTCATTTTGCCTAATACTATCGGCTAATTTATTGGCATGCGCATCGGAAACATCTTCCCTCAGAAATAAAGAAATCTGATTGCTAGCTTCAAGATTACCGGTTAATTGTTGCAAATTAACGACCAAAATATAAAAACCGCTGGCCAGCGAAATAGCAATCGCCAAAACAGCGATTGTCATTATGGAAGTAAAAGGGGATGCAACCAAACGCCCCAGACTTGAAAATAATATATGCGCGTGGAGATCTCGATAGGCCGTTAATTTATCGAGAAAATTACCACCCGCTGTTTTAGTTTGTCGAGTATCCTGCTTGACAGGTCTAATCGGAGGATCTTTCTTGATACGATTCTTGTTAATTCGCTTCATTGCTCAACTCGATATCAATTGACCATGATCTAACTTTAATACACGATGGTTTAGTTGTGTGATTAAAGAAATATCATGTGAAGCAATTAAAACTGTTACACCTACCTGCTGAAACTGGCCAAACAAAAACATAATTTCTTCCGACAAATCAGGATCAAGATTACCTGTAGGTTCATCAGCAATTATAATCGGTGGCTTGTTAACCACTGCTCTTGCAATCCCTACCCGCTGTTGCTCTCCACCCGACAAGGCAAATGGATATTTCTTTTCTTTACCATTCAAACTTACTTTATCTAACGCCGCTCTTACTCGCCGAGTAATTTCATGATGCCCAAAGCCGGCTATTATTAAAGGTAAAGCAACATTATCAAAAACGGTTCTATCTTGAAGTAACTTATAATCTTGATATATAAAACCCATTTTTCTTCGTATATAAGGAAGTTGGCTTTCTTTGGTATGACCAATATCTTGCCCATCCAATAATACCTGACCCCGACTACATTTTTCCATAGCCGCAATCAACCTCAACAAAGTACTTTTACCCGCGCCTGAATGGCCGGTAAGAAAAGCTATTTCGCCACGCTTTAAATGAAAACTGACATTACGCAATACGTCACCTGTCTCAGGATAGCGCTTGCTTACATTAACGAAATTTATCATGATAATTTAATCTTTCACAAACAAGGCATCAACAAATAATTCTGCATCAAAATCTTGTAGATCATCAATACCTTCGCCTATGCCAATAAATCGAATGGGAATGCCCGTGTGTTTTGCCAGCGCAAAAATAACACCCCCTTTTGCAGTGCCGTCTAATTTGGTTAATACTAAACCCGTTAACGCCACTGTTTCATTAAACAACTTTGCCTGAGAAAGTGCATTTTGCCCCGTTCCTGCATCCAATACCAGCAACACTTCATGAGGGGCATGTTCATCTAATCGCCCCATAATCCTTTTTACTTTTTTTAACTCATCCATTAAGTTTGATTTTGTATGCAGTCGACCCGCGGTATCTGCAATCAAAACATCTATACCTTTGGCCTTTGCTGATTGCAGACCATCATAAATAACCGAAGCAGAATCAGCGCCAGTATGTTGAGCGATCACAGGGATTTTATTACGCTCACCCCAAACTTGCAACTGCTCTACAGCCGCCGCCCTAAAGGTGTCGCCTGCAGCCAACATTACACTATGCCCTTGGGCCTGTAAACGCTTGGCTAATTTACCAATCGTTGTAGTTTTACCCGCACCATTAACACCGACGACTAAAATAACAAATGGCGTATCTTGTTTTGGTATTTGCAACGGACGACTACAAGGCTGAAGTATCCGGGTTAACTCTTGTTTTAAAGCTAGAGATAAAGCAAATCCATCGGTTAACTGATGACGTTCAAGGCTCTTTGTTAGATGACTGATTATTTCTGTTGTTGCATCAATACCCACATCAGCCATTAATAAACTGGCTTCTATTTCTTCTAATAAATCACCATTAATTTCTTTTTGGCCAATAGGCAAGCTATCGAGAATACCACTGAGACCTGAACGAGTGCGTTTTAATTGTGACTTTAAGCGTAAATATAAAGACTCAGCGGGTGGCTCAATATAAGCTTCTTCAATAGCTTCTACGGATACAGCAACCTGAGCCGTTTCAAGGATGTTTTGCTCAGGTTTAGTTACTATTATCTCGGGATGTTGTTTTTCCTCAAAGCTAAATCGACTGTAAAAACTGATTGCAATCAAAGGTAACATTAACAGCGCTGCAACTGCATGATGAATCGGAGTTGCCCAAAAAGGAAACGCCAATTTGGTAGTAATAATGGCCAGTCCAATTTGTACAAACAGCAAAACTCCCAACCACAAACCTGCTGTTCTTACCGATTTTATCGAATGGGTTGCTGTTGCGCCAAACATGACTATGCTCAACAGCAGAAAACTGAACAATGCACCGATTCTATGCATCCAATTAGCGACTACCTGAGCATCAAAGGATATAACACCGGTATAACCAGTCAATAAGCCATTAACAAAATCAAGTGCATTTAGATAATCGGCATTAGGCCACCATTGTCCATTGCATTGAGGAAAACCATTACAGGCTAAAGCGGCATGATTGGCACTGACCCATGCCCCCAGAATCATTTGAATCAATAAAACAACCATAGCAGCACGTGCAGTATGGATCAGTCCTTTACGTACTTTTTCTTTTTCGCTGATACAACCTTTTATTGCAGGGTTGGCGAGTAAATACAACCAGTAAAGCGTCCAGAAGGTGATCATACCCAATGTGACATGCATTACTATTACAACTGGCATAATCGCTATTGATTTAGCCAAAACCCCTAAGGCAGCCTGTAAAGCAACTAAAATTAACAAACTAACAGAAGCTACGATTGCGGCCGATCGACAGCGTTGTTGACGCCATGACAACAACCACACCACTAAAATCGATAACCCTAAAGCAGCAGTCAAATAATCATGCCAAGTACCCTTTAAAACATCAGCCAAACTTTCACTGAGCAACCCAGCATCAGCACTCCATAGCCTAATGACCGAACCTAAGACTACAATTATCAACGTTAAAAAAACGCAAAATAAAGTTAATTTTCTGAACATTTAATTTCTCGCTAACCAATTTGTGAAATTCTGAGTAGATGCATAAGATCATCTTTTACTTTGTAAGTATCAAAACCCGCTTCATATTGCATCATGATATTTCCCAGCGGATCTATCAAAAATAACATCCCTTCCGGAATATTGTTTTTCCTGATATCGGTAATTTTTTTTGCCAATCCAGCACTAGACTTAACTCTAATTAACTCTGATTTAAGGGCAAACTCACGATTTTCGTTAACAATTAACCTGTCTATCAGCTTACTGTCTATTTTGTTTTCTTCGTGAAGTAAACTCAAAAAAATCGAATTATCTTCCTTATTCTTCGTGTTACGTAATCGCCATAAAAGCGTATCTTTCAACCACCATTCATTGGCAACGACTTCATTCGGTTCTTTAAAAAGCATCACGACACGACGAGTTCTAGGCAATTCCTTATTTAACATTAGCCTGAGTTGTTTAGTTTTAAGTAAGGCATCAAGACATACTTCATTACACGCTAAACCCGGGATCACATTAACAATTAACCAATGCCCAACGAGCTCATTCATGTTTTCAGCCGAATACGTGTCAAAACTTATAAAATCAGTACGTTCGGTTGATATCGGAGGATTTATTAATTGGCCTCTATTGGTCGTTCCTTTTAACAGATTTGGATTTTCTTTTAATCCCCAAGCGATTAAAAAAGGAATAATGGTCATTCCAAAAATAATTAAAATCAAGCGCCTGTTTTTGTTTTGTTGTTTATTCATCACTTTTTTTATAGCTATACCATAGATATAGTAAAGTTAGGGTAAAGGCCAACGCAAACCATTGGATAGCGTAGGCTGTATGCTGCTCTGGCAACATGATCGTTGTTACCTGCCATTCTCGGTCATAACCTTCGGGCAGCTCTTTAGCCAGCTCAATCTGAAACGGAAAAATTTTGTATCCCAGTTTATCTGTCAAAACCTGATTGTTGATCAGCTGCACTATTGATGGCCAACCCTGGGTTGGAATTTCTGCTCCTGCTAATTTGATACCTACACCCGGAAAACGATTTATCCGGCCTTGAACTTCAGCTTGTTGACTCTTGATCATTATCTCTGGCAAATTCGATCTATCGTGATTCAAGGGAACCCAACCTCTATTAACTAAAACAGCCTGAGATTCTTCTTCAAAAATAAAGGGTGTAAAAACAAAATAACCAACTTTGCCGTTTCTAATTTGATTATCCAACAAAAACTGATGCTCCCTGTCATAATGCCCGATTGCCCTTACTTTCTGGTACCTGAGTTCATCAACATTATATTTACCAGAAGCCGATAACCTTATAAACTCTGGTGAAGCTATACCTTGCTCTTGTTTTTCAAGAATAACTCTTTTTTCTTCAGATCGACCTAATTGCCAGAAGCCCAGTGCAATTAACAAGGGTAACAAACATAAATAGGCCAATGTAGGCGCTTTTTTATATCTCATTGAACAAATCCGTTGCTAATAATCATGCTTATTTTAATTTAACCTATTGGCACAGACACATTAATAAACGAGAATAGATAAATTCCACTATCAAACATAACTCTACCATGATTATCAAAAGTGTCATTATTATTGCCTTTATCCTGATAATTATCAGCCTAGGCTCTGCTCTGTTTCATTTGGTGAATCGCAAGAATGAAGAACATTCCCAAAAAACAGTTAAATCACTGACTTTTCGCATTACTCTTTCAATAGTTTTGTTTATTTTTATTTTTATTGCTGTTGCAACAGGTATGTTTAAACCTCATGGACTGGGCGTAAAAATGCATAGCCAAAATCCGGCAAATACAGATCCGTTAAATAAATAAAGATACAAAATATCCCGACAAAAAAAAAGCGCCGCCTGTTGTTAGGCAGCGCTTTTTTTAGCTTCGAATGGTTACGCTACATCAAATAGACAAATATAAACAAACCTAACCATACTACGTCTACAAAATGCCAATACCAGGCAGCTGCTTCAAAAGCAAAATGATTTTCCGGTTTAAAATGACCTTGAGTGCTTCGGAACAAAACAACGCTTAAAATGATTGCACCAACACAGACATGAAAACCATGAAAGCCGGTCAACATAAAGAAGGTAGATCCATAAACACCAGAACCTAAAGTTAAACCCATGTCTGTGTATGCTTCATGATATTCAATAGCTTGAAACACGACAAACAAAAACCCCAACGCTACAGTCGCTATTAAACCTTTAATCAACTGATCCCTGTTTTTTGCAAGTAAACCATGATGTGCCCAAGTACAAGTCACACCGCTGGTTAACAGAATCAAGGTATTGAGAAATGGTAAACCCCAAGCGCCCATAGGCTCAAAATCACCACCCACCTTACCGGGGCCATTGGTGGGCCAAGCTGTTTCAAAAGCAGGCCACAATAATTCTTTAGTTGCTCCTTCACCTAACCAAGGCACAGACAGATTACGTGTGTACCAAAGTGTGCCAAAAAATACCGCGAAAAACACAATTTCGGAAAATATAAACCACATCATACCGTGCCGATAAGAAATTCCGACTTCGTGGTTGTACATACCAGACTCACTTTCTTTGGCCTGCAAGGTAAACCAACCTATTAACATGGCAATGAAAACAAGCAGACCTATCACCATCAGGGTCGGACCAATTGATGAACCATTTAAATAATTTGCAAATCCAGCCAGCATAGTCATCAAACCAACCGTGCCAATGACAGGCCAAGTCGCTTTATGCGGAATGTAATAAGCGGTATTTGTAGACATATCCTTCCCCTTTTATTTTTTTACTGATTTTTCAGTATTATCAAAAAATGTGTATGACAGTGTAATGGTTTTGTATTGCTCAGGTATTTCCGGATTTATAACAAAACGCATCGGCATGATTTTCTTTTCTCTGGGCTTGAAAGTTTGCTCAGAGAAACAAAAACACTCAATTTTTTCAAAATAACTGCTGATAACGGCGGGTGAAAAACTGGCAATTGCCCTGGCAAGCATGACTTTGTCAGTTTTATTTTCCCCATAAAAATTCACTGTGTGATATTCACCCGGATGAACTTTTAATTGTTTTTTTTCGGCGCGAAACTCCATAGGTGTAGATTCATTCAGGGTTGTCATAAACTCTATGTTAATCTCCCTGTTGATATCTACTTTGTAGGCAGTTTCCGGTACTTTTTTAATGTCATCAGGACGATCTCGCTCAATCCATTTCCATTCACATAAAACATCGTAAAGTGGTACTAAAGCATAGCCAAAACCAAACATGGTTATGGCGACCAAAAGTAAAGTTCGCGCTAATTTAAGGTTTTTTTTGTCTACAATCCCGTTCATTGAGAAACAGCTTGTGCCACCGCAAACAAATAAACGATAAAAGTAACCGCCACCAAAATCACTGCCGTTAAAATGTTTTTATTTTGTGTTGTCATATTTTAAGTAAACCATTGCAAACATAATATTTGCAATGGTTATTTGCCCTTAATGTAAATCCAAAACATGTTCAGTCGGCACGCTAGTCGGTGGTGTCGTCCAAGTATGATAAGGAACTGGTGATGGTAGGGTCCACTCTAAACCATGCTTACTTGCATCTTCCCAAACTTCATCAGTTACCTTTTCACCCGTACCGCCTCTAATGGTGTCAATAACGATGTATAGAAATAACAATTGACTGGCTCCAAATATAAACCCACCAATACTTGAAATCATGTTCCAGTCAGCAAATTGCACTGCATAATCAGGAATTCTGCGAGGCATACCCGCCAACCCTAAAAAGTGCTGAGGAAAAAACAAAATATTTACAGATATTACTGATAACCAAAAATGCAACTGACCGATTTTTTCGTTATACATATGTCCGGTCCACTTAGGCAACCAAAAATAACCGGCGGCCATCAGAATGAAAACCGAGGCAGGAACCAAAGTATAATGAAAGTGAGCAACGATAAAATAAGTATCGTGATACTGAAAATCTGATGGCGCAATAGACATCATTAATCCGGTAAATCCGCCCATGGTGAATAGGACAACAAAAGCTATTGAGAACAACATCGGTGTTTCAAAAGTCATTGCACCTTTCCACATGGTCGCTGTCCAATTAAATACCTTAACACCTGTTGGTACGGCAATAATCATGGTGGCATACATAAAATACAACTCACCGGCAATAGGCATGCCGACAGTGAACATGTGATGCGCCCAAACGATGAATGATAAAAATGCAATTGAGGCAGTCGCCCAAACCATTGATGCGTAACCAAACAAAGGCTTACGTGCAAACACTGGAATGATGGTTGATGCAACACCAAAAGTTGGCAGAATCATGATATAAACTTCCGGATGCCCAAAGAACCAGAAAATATGTTCATATAAGACTGGATCACCGCCGCCCGCCGCATTAAAAAAGCTGGTATGAAAGAATTTATCAGTTAATAACATGGTAACTGCACCCGCAAATACCGGCATAACAGCAATTAACAAAAACGCAGTAATCAACCAAGTCCATACAAATAATGGCATATCCATCATTTTCATGGAGGGCGCACGCATATTGAAAATTGTCGCAATAATATTAATCGCACCCATAATGGATGAAATACCTAATAAATGCACAGAGAATATAGCAAAAGGTAATGCTTTTCCCACAGTAATAGGCTGCAACACAAGCGGTGGATATAGCGTCCATCCGCCATTAGGTGCCCCACCTTCCATGAATAATGTGCTAGCCAGCAGTAAAACACCCGCAACCAGCATCCAAAAACTCATGTTGTTCATGCGTGGTAGCGCCATATCAGCCGCACCAATCATTAAGGGTATTTGCCAGTTAGCTAAACCAACAAAGGCAGGCATAACAGCACCAAATACCATAACCAATGCATGCATGGTTGTCATTGAGTTAAAGAATGCAGGATCTACAAACTGCAATCCAGGCTCAAACAATTCAGCTCTGATAACCATTGCCATTGCACCACCTACAAAAAACATCGTCAGCGCAAACAATAAATAAAGCGTACCAATATCTTTATGATTAGTAGTGGTAATCCATCTTAACAGCCCCTTGGCAGGACCGTGATCGTGGTGATCATCAGCATGATGATCGTGTTCATCGACGACAGCAGACATACTTTATACCTCGAAAATTATTAAAAAAATGTGAGTCGACAAGTGCATCTGTGGCTTAATCATCATCATCGGGAAGCGCTGTTTGCTTAGGCTGCAATACATCGCCTACTTTATTGCCCAAATTATTACGAACATAAGTCATTAGCTCTGCGTATTCCTTACCATCCAATTTAGAAAAAGATGGCATTTTAGCTGTGCCGGCGCGTAAGAAGCCATCTAAAGACTCCCACTTTCCAGTTGCTATCGCACTGCCTGTTAAAGCTGGGATTAAACCAGGAACGCCAGCACCATTAATCTGGTGGCAACCCACACAATTTTTTAAATAAACCGATTCACCATGGGCCATTAATTGCTCTCGACTTTGATCACTCAAATCCGGCTTTTGCTTTTGTTGCTCTAAAGTCTTTTTAACCCAAGCATCGTATTCTGGTTGTTCCAGGGCAATAACTACAATAGGCATAAAACCATGGTCTCGGCCACACAGTTCAGTACATTGACCACGATAAGTGCCTGCTTTGTCCACAGACGTCCAGGCTTCATTAATAAAGCCAGGGTTAGCGTCTTTCTTCCAACCTAAATCAGGCACCCACCAAGAGTGAATAACATCCGTTGAAGTCAATACGAAACGAACCTTTTTCTTGACCGGAATCACTAACGGCTTATCAACATTCAATAAATAATGAGGTACAGAACGTGGATCTGCTCCAACTGTTCTATGAACCCTTTCACTTCCTTCATCCAAATGACTTTCAAAATGAATATCATTATCAAGGTATTTGTAATCCCAATACCATTGACGACCAGTTACTTGAATGGTCATGTCTGATTTTTCAACATCATTCAATTCCAGCATGGTTTTAGTTGCAGGAATAGCCATGGCAACCAAAATTAGTGTTGGAATAACCGTCCAGATAATTTCAACCGTAGTATTTTCATGAAATTGAGCGGCTTCATGCCCTTTTGATTTACGATGATGATAAATCGAATAAAACATGGCACCAAAAACACCAACACCTATGACAACACAAATCCATAGAATTAGCATATGGAGGTCATAAATATCATTACTGACCTTTGTAACCCCTTTCATTAAATTTAGCGTATAGTCCGCCTGCGCTGTTCCTAGCCCTAAAGCCATTAAGATCAGACCTGCGAATAGTTGCTTTGCATTGTTCACTGAGCAGCCTCTTCGATAGTAGTTATAAACTCTTTTAATGAGTATTTGTTCGTAACTTCAAGACTAAAAACTCCAGTCTTGCTCCGTTTACGTAATAATTATCACAAAAAACGAGATGATTTTAACCTATGATGCCTATCTATACCAGTTGTCCTTTTTATGATTTTTAATTTAACCCAAAAAAAGCTCATGACCAAGAAAAGTCATAAGCCTTTTTTATCAATTACATATTTCTATCAACTATGTTTATATTTAATTACCTGTCAGTTTCAGTGTAATTTACTTAAAAAAGATGTATCAATTTTACATCCACCGAATTCTGGATGATCCAGCACATCCTGCTCAAAATCACGATAAGTCGCTGACTGAAAGGCAATGCGATTAATTTTTCCGTCAGAGAATTCAAATTCCATTGCCCCACCTTTGACGCGTGGACTAATATCTTTTGTTGTAAATAACAAAATACCCACATTAGCCGCAGACTTACCTTGTTGACCAGAAAGAGTTCGCGCACAACTAAGCTCGTTAATAGCTAGTCCACTAAAAACTTGTACCAACTGGTGTGCGCTAACAATAATACCACCACCTGGAATTCCAACGGGGGCAGGAGTAGGAGCAACCACAGGCGCAGAGATAACTGATTCTGAAGTAATTACCTCGGCGGGATTTTGGATTGTTGTAGGCGTAGAAACGCTCACTGCCCCTGGAACCGGCTCAACCAATGGTGGCGCCAATAATTTCTCCAAACCAAACTCTCCCAAATGATTTTGCAACAAAACACTGCCATCACCATTTGTGACCGTCGCTAACAAAGGAAACAACTGTTGCTCCATTTCGACTTTGTTAGAATTTTTAAGCACTGAAATTAGCTGGCGCTCAATTGATTTGAGTGGGGTAAAAAACTGTTCTTTTTTCTGCCCTGATTCTTCAATCTGTTTCCAGTCTCCCGACAAATTGACAGGTAATCCCATTGCTTTCATTACAGCATAGTCATCCGAAATCAAGCACAAACCAAAATCTTTACTGCGATAACTTTCCAGAACCTTAAGTGGAATCTCTCCACCCATTGCTTTTTGCGGAGGCATGTTGTAATTTTTCCAATCACTGCTATTAACCAAAAAGTAATATATAAAAGCATTACGATCAAATTTATTAAAGCCTAAATCCTTCATAACCAACTTTATTTTTCGACAATTACTCTCAACTTCTTGGTAGTTATTCCAGTTTGGTTTTAAATTGGGCTTAGCTGGATGCTTTGATTCTTCAATGAGCTGTAACAACTTAATTTCACCTGCACCCGATTTAATAGGCAAATAGCCAATTTCCTCCAGCGTTAAATCACGTGCATCCGGAATACCTTCAGGTGATTTTTTTAACAACAAAGACGGAGTAATTTCAGGATAAATTTTTAGCTCACCGATTGGCTGAGTATCCGACCCAAGAATATTAATACCCCCCTCCGCTACGGCATAAACTTTAAACACCGTCTGATTAAGACTGCCTGTTTTACCGGAAAATGTAATAATAGCCGGTAACGAATGAGACTCTGAACTGTGTTACATCACTCACCAAACCAGACACATCAGTATCACTGGTCGCACTGGACACAAAATTATAATCAACTTGGGTATCCTTACCAGAATCTAAACGCATCCAAGGTGTTAAAGTTAATTTTTTAGCATCAAATTTAAAATTACATTTTCCTGATGCGGCCTGATATAAAAAACCGGCCGCTTCATTATTAAACTTTAGAGCATCATTTCGTAACGTAAAAATAAGAGTAGAAGATAAATCGCCCTTCTCATAAGAGGGCGTGATATTACTACATCCACTTTTTGATACGTTATCGCCTTTAAAATCGAACTCCGAAATCAGTCTCACATAATAATCATCACCATCAATATCCTGAAAACCTGGTAACGGCTGAAATTGATGTGACTGAGTTGATTGAGGAGATTGCGTATCATTGACCTGAGCCGAAGGATAATCAATAGCAATCTGCCGGGTAGGTGTACAAGCAGCCAAAAACAAACTGGCAACCAAACTGAATATAAATCGAATCAACATCCTTAAAACCTTGTACAGCAATAATAAAACAATAAAAAAAGAAAATAATAGGGCTTATACTCGACCTTTGTCATGCTTTATTTTTTCATACCGTCTTTGGAAAGAGATACCTCCTATATTTTCAAAACAGAATACCTCTCTTTGGCAACTACTTAATTAAGAACTTGCATTTAAAAAGATCAATTCATGTTGCAAGCTTGAACGATTCTGTTTTTTTCCCACATTTTGTATAGATACCATGTAAAATCAGCAATCTGTTTTTTTTGAAATGTCAGGATATTAAAGTGTTTAGAGGAACAACCATACTTTCTGTTCGCCGGGGCGACAAAGTTGTTATTGGTGGTGATGGTCAAGTCACTTTGGGCAACACTGTTATGAAAGGCAATGCACGTAAAGTTCGCCGACTGTATCATGATAAAGTCATTGCCGGATTTGCCGGTGCAACGGCAGATGCCTTTACCTTATTTGAACACTTTGAAGGTAAGCTTGAAAAACATCGTGGCAATCTAACCAGAGCCGCTGTGGAAATGGCCAAAGATTGGCGAACAGACCGTGCCTTACGCAAACTGGAAGCATTACTAACCATCGCCGATGCCAGAACATCATTAATTATTTCGGGTACCGGTGATGTGATCGAACCCGAATTTGACTTGATGGCAATTGGTTCAGGCGGAGCTTTTGCTCAAGCGGCGGCTAGAGCCCTACTTGAAAATACCACCCTGAGTGCTCGCGAAATTGTCGAGAGGTCTTTAAATATAGCAGCTGATATCTGTATTTACACCAACCACAATCTGCGCATAGAAGAATTAGACGCCGAACCAAACGAGTAAAAGCATGACACAAATGACCCCAAAAGAAATTGTAAGCGAACTGGATAAGCACATTGTTGGCCAAGCCAGTGCCAAAAGATCTGTCGCTATTGCCTTAAGAAATCGATGGCGCCGTCAGCAGGTTGATTCTGCTTTACGCGATGAAATTACGCCAAAAAATATTTTAATGATTGGACCGACCGGTGTAGGTAAAACCGAAATAGCACGTCGACTGGCACGCTTGGCAAACGCGCCCTTCATCAAAATAGAAGCTACCAAGTTTACCGAAGTGGGTTATGTTGGCCGGGATGTTGAATCCATCATTCGGGATTTGGT
The DNA here is from genome assembly GCA_026399095.1 of Methylococcales bacterium. Lineage (GTDB taxonomy): Bacteria > Pseudomonadota > Gammaproteobacteria > Methylococcales > Methylomonadaceae > Methylobacter_C. The sequence continues at coordinate 32,419 of JAPLRP010000009.1, forward strand.
CGATACCGCTGTCAAAATGACGAGGACAGCAGAAATGGAAAAAGTTGAATCTAAAGCCTACAATGCTGCCGAAGAAAAAGTTTTAGATATTTTATTACCCAGAGCGGATGCCGGGATGTTGTCTGACTCGGAAGAATCTACCCGTCAGAAAATGCGCAAGAAATTACGCGAAGGCGATCTTGACGATAAGGAAATTGAAATTGATGTGCACGTTGCACCTATGGGTGTAGAAATTATGGCACCTCCCGGCATGGAAGAAATGACGAGTCAATTGCAAGGCATGTTCCAAAACATGAGCGCTGGAAAGACTAAATCTCGCAAAATGTCGATTAAAAAAGCCTTGGCTTCTATTAAGGAAGATGAGGCTGCTAAACTTGTTAATGAAGATGATATCCGTTCACGAGCGGTTGAGTCGGTAGAACAAAATGGCATTGTATTTCTGGATGAAATAGACAAAATATGCAAGCGGTCTGAATTAGGCGGTGGCGGCGGCGAAGTATCCCGTGAAGGTGTTCAACGAGATTTATTGCCATTAGTTGAAGGTAGCACCGTCAGCACTAAATACGGCGCCATTAAAACGGATCATATTTTGTTTATTGCCTCAGGTGCATTTCATGTAGCCAAACCATCGGACTTAATTCCGGAATTACAAGGGCGCTTTCCTATCCGTGTTGAGTTAAGTGCATTATCTACGGAAGATTTTGTACGTATTTTGACTGAACCCAATGCTTCGTTAACCGAACAGTATGAAGCCTTACTAGCAACAGAAGGTGTATCATTATTTTTTGCCGCTGATGGCATTCAGCGCATTGCTGAACTGGGCTGGCAAGTCAATGAAACGACTGAAAATATTGGCGCGAGACGATTACACACCATGTTGGAACGGTTACTGGAAGAAATCTCTTACAATGCACCCGATCTTCAAGATAAAAAAATCGTAATTGATGCTGACTATGTTGATCAGCACCTAACAGAATTTGCTGAAGATGAAGATTTAAGTCGTTATATTTTGTAGAAGAATAAGCACAATATTAGTTCCCTTGACCAATATAACTGAAGTTATCCTTAATAAGATTGTATGCGCTTAACTATAAAACCAAGCAATGCTTGGCCGACTGAAATCAAACTGCATCAAGTTTCCAATATTCTTGAAGTCAGTTTTGATGATGGCAGTACTTTTAAACTGCCTTGTGAATATCTTCGGGTTTACACCCCGTCAGCAGAAGCCATTGGTCATGCACCCGGCCAGGAAATTCTTCAGGTAGACAAAGAACTTGTAAGCATAATCGAAATTAAACCAATCGGAAATTATGCTATTACACCCGTATTTAGCGATGGTCATAACAGTGGAATTTACACGTGGGATCTACTTTATAAATTAGGCTCTGAGTATCAGATACTATGGGCTAATTACCTCAACAAGCTAGAAACAGCTGGTCATAAACATAAAGCATCACTCAAAAACTAGGCATGAACATGACAAACGACAATACTACCCATTTTGGCTTTAAACAGGTTGCTACAGAAGACAAAGTTAATCTCGTACGTGGCGTATTTGATTCTGTTGCCGGACAATACGACATCATGAATGACTTGATGTCACTGGGCATTCACCGTATTTGGAAACGCGTTGCCGTTCAATTAAGCAATGTACGAAAAGGCGAACAAGTACTCGACTTAGCCGGCGGCACCGGCGATTTAACCGTACTATTCGAACAACGTGTTGGCAAGGATGGCCAAGTTGTTTTGGCTGATATCAATTCAGAAATGCTACGCACCGGTCGTGATCGACTCATTGATAAAGGATTAATTGGCAATATTCGCTATGCGCAAGTTAATGCCGAATGCCTTCCCTTTGAAGACAATACTTTTGATTGTGTTTGCATAGCATTTGGTCTTCGCAACGTCACTGATAAAGATGCCGCCTTACGCTCTATGTATCGAGTACTTAAGCCTGGCGGCCGGGTAATTGTTTTGGAATTCTCACACCCTGTCGATAAAATCACCGAAAAAGTATACGATTTTTATTCATTTAAACTCCTACCTAAAATTGGTAAATTTGTTGCCAAGGATGAAGACAGTTATCGCTATCTGGCAGAATCCATTCGCATGCATCCCAAACAGGATGAGCTTAAAAAGATGATGGAAAATGCCGGACTGGAACGTTGTGAATTTTACAATATGACTCAAGGTATTGTGGCTGTTCATAGAGGCTATAAAATTTAGTATGTCCATGAAGCCCTTGTTGATGAGTGCATTAGAAACTGCACTCAACAAATTTATCACCTTAGATCAAAATAGCTGTTCTTTTCTAGAGCCATTGACCGGCAAGATTATTGCACTGACTATTACGCCCTTTAATGAAACTATTTACCTGAGCCCTAACCTTGATTCAATTCAATTGTTGGATTACAGTCCAGAGCAACCGGATACACATTTAACAGGCTCAGTTTTTGCTTTCAGTTTAATGGGGCTTAGTTCAAAACCTATGCGTTCAATTTTCTCCGGTGAAGTAATCATTGAAGGGGATATGAACACAGGGCGAAAATTCCAAGAATTATTCGCAAAATTGGATATCAATCTTGAACAAAAACTAGCTCATTATACTGGCGATAGTTTAGCCCATTCTATTAGTCAGTTTTTTCGAGCGACTCAAAACTGGAGCAAAGAATCCTTAGAAACTTTTAGACTTAACGCCTCAGAATTTTTACAGGAAGAAACCCGCGATTTACCGGCAGTGCCGGAAATAGAAATTTTTTACGCTCAAGTTGACGACCTACGCACTCACTTTGACCGCTTACAAAGCAGAGTAGAACGACTGGAAAATACATTACTCAATAAAACTTAATCTTTACCACCAAGCATATGCAGCAACCGAGAAAAGCACATTCCAAGATACTCAAGCTTTTCACGTTCTCGTGTTGAATTTAATTGACTACAAAAAGCAGAACCCACTCTATACAAAAAGGTAACTCGTGATCCGACCTAAATTATTATTTCGCCTGATCCATATAAACTGGGTTCTTGTCTTTCATGGCTTGGATGAAATTGTATTAAAAACCCATTTATTTAGGCCAATTAGATATTTGGCATTTATCACACCCAGTTACTGGTTAAAATCAAAAACCGACACTCGTGGCGTCAGGATTAGGCGTGCTTTAGAAGATTTGGGACCTATTTATGTCAAATTTGGCCAAGCGCTATCAACTCGTAAAGACTTACTGCCTGATGACATCTCAGATGAACTGGTAAAACTACAAGACCGAGTCCCCCCCTTTGCCAATGAAATTGCTCGCAGCATTATTGAAACAGAATTGGGCATGACTATTTCTGAAGCCTTTGCAGAGTTTGACCCCTCGCCTTTAGCTTCTGCTTCAGTTGCACAAGTTCATACAGCAACCTTACATACGGGTGAACGTGTCATTGTTAAAGTATTACGTCCCGACATAGAAGCGCGCATTCTTTCTGACATTGGATTACTTTATGAATTAGCTCACTTTGCTGAACGATTCTGGTCTGATGCAAGACGATTACGCGCCGTAGACGTGGTAGCAGAATTTGAACGAACTACGCTAGATGAACTCGACCTAGTCAGAGAAGCCGCCAATGCCGCCAAATTACGCCGTAATTTTGAAAATTCGGCATTGATCTATATACCCGAAGTACACTGGTCTTTGACCCGTAAGAAAGTCATGGTCATGGAAAGGATTTATGGCATCCCCGTCGGGGAAATTGAACAACTTAAAGCAGGTGGTGCCGACTTTAAATCATTAGCCGAACGCGGTGTCGAAATCTTTTTTACTCAGGTATTTAGAGATAATTTTTTCCATGCCGACATGCATCCCGGCAATATTTTTGTCGACCTACCTAACAAATATATAGCGGTTGATTTTGGAATTGTTGGCTCTTTGTCCTTATCTGACCAACGTTATTTGGCAGAAAACTTTCTTGCGTTTTTTAATCGAGATTATCGAAAAGTAGCTGAAATGCATGTGGAATCAGGTTGGGTTCCTAGTTCAACACGAATTGAAGAGTTTGAATCTGCCATTCGTAGTGTTTGCGAACCTATATTTGAAAAACCCCTGAAAGATATTTCTTTTGGACAATTGTTATTACGTCTATTCCAAACTGCACGCCGCTTTGATATGCACGTACAACCGCAGTTGGTATTGTTACAAAAAACATTGCTCAATATTGAAGGATTAGGTCGACAACTTTATCCTGAACTGGATCTTTGGCAAACGGCCAAACCTTTTCTAGAGCAATGGTTCCATGAACGCTTAGGCCCTAAAGCAAAAATCAATAAAATAATAAAGCAGTTACCGGAATTTGCCGAACAATTCCCGGAATTACCTTCTTTAGTATACAAAGCACTAAACAATGCGGCTCAAGCACAGCAACAAGCAGAAGCTCAACAAAAAGAAATGATGATGCTACGTAAACAACTTCACAAAAATCATAAAACAACCGTATTAACAATGATCATTAGTGCCGCTATCATTAGTGCCGCAATATTTTTTCGTTAACAGCTTTAAAACGAGCAAACACAAGATCCTATTATTGACATTTTTAAAACATCCCTATAGAATTTGTAAGCTTGAGTTTGTTTTACCGTTATGCATTTCTTTACGATGTTTTTAATATATTGCTCGTCCTGTTTATCATAAGTAATTCTTAAATTTCTCAGCTCCATCGCCTAATAAGGCTTTAATTACATATTTTACATAGGACTAAACAATGGCTACTGGTACAGTTAAATGGTTTAACGCAGAAAAAGGTTTTGGCTTCATTCAACAAGAAAATGGCCCTGACGTTTTTGTTCATTTCCGTAACATCAACAGCTCAGGCTTTAAATCTCTTGATGAAGGCCAAAAAGTACAGTTTACTGTTACACAAGGCCAAAAAGGCCCGCAAGCAGAAGAAGTAACCATCATCTAATTGCATATTAAACAGCAGGCTTCTAGCAAGAAACCTGCTGTTTTTTTATACACATAAATATTCAGTAACTATTAGCTATCGCTACTTTTTATTAATTGATTATATCCCAATAAGAAAAACTATTCGCCCCCCCCTTTATACATAGATTCTAATCTACGCTAGGCCCGTTAAGACCTCTTTTAAAACAGCTTTATTTAAAGCGGTTTCCTCGCATCTACTTTGTCCTTTTATCTGCTCAATAAAACCTACATATTGTGTCTTTTACACATAAATTTTCTTGTGCTATGCTAGGGAACATTTTAAGACGGCACAGAGGATGTGCGTTGTTTTAACAAACAGAATTACCATTGAGAGTTAAGTATGACTGAATCAAGCACTATGCTAATTACCGTGCAAAATATAACCACTGCACTAAAGGATAAACCTGGCGCACTATTGCCCATTTTACATGCTGTTCAAGATGCATTAGGTTTTGTTCCTGAAGCAAGTGTCCCGGTGATTGCGAAAGCGTTAAATCTTTCCCGTGCTGAAGTCCATGGTGTCATAAGCTTTTATCATTATTTCAGAAGCACTCAACCTGGCAAACAAACCATTCATCTTTGCCGTGCAGAATCATGCCAAGCCATGGGCGGTAAAAATCTTGAACATCATATAAAAAACCGCTTGGGCATAGATTTTCACGAAACCACTACAGATGGCAAATTCTCTCTTGAGCCAGTCTATTGTTTAGGGAATTGTGCATGCTCACCAGCTATGCAAATCGGCACAGAGATTTACGGTCGAGTATCACCAGAAAGTTTTGACGCCGCTATCAATGAATCAGAGGAATTGGTATGAGTTTCACCATTTATGTACCCTGTGACTCCAGTGCAATTTCACTGGGTGCAGACCGTATCGCAACAGCTATAGCTAAAGAAGCCAAAAAAAGAAACATTGTCATTAAATTAATCCGTAACGGCTCAAGAGGTCTATTTTGGCTAGAACCACTGGTAGAAGTGGAGACAAGTAAAGGTAGAATTGCTTATGGCCCGGTACGGACCAGTGATATCACTAGCCTGTTTAATGCAAACTTTCTTGAAGGCGGCGAACATGCCCTGTCTTTAGGGTTAACAGAAGAACTGGACTACCTAAAGAAACAACAACGTTTAACCTTTGCCAGAATTGGTAAAACAGACCCCGTTAGCTTGGATGATTACCTACAAAATGATGGTTACAAGGGTTTAACCAATGCTTTAAATCAGTCACAAGCCGAAATTGTTACTGCAGTAACCGACTCAGGTCTTCGTGGTCGTGGTGGCGCCGCTTTCCCTACAGGTATTAAATGGAATACTGTTCTTAATACGCCATCAGAACAAAAATACATTATTTGTAATGCAGATGAAGGTGACTCAGGTACATTCTCTGACCGCATGGTGATGGAAGGCGACCCGTTTGTTTTAATTGAAGGAATGACAATTGCTGGGATTGCAGTTGGTGCAAACCAAGGCTATATTTATTTACGAGTAGAGTACCCTCATGCACACATAGCACTTAATACCGCCATTGAAAAAGCCAATCAAGCGGGCTACTTGGGCGATAATATTCAAGGAAGTGGTAAAGCCTTCAATCTTGAGGTTCGTTTGGGTGCGGGTGCTTATATTTGCGGCGAAGAAACTTCTTTAATGGAAAGCCTTGAGGGAAAACGTGGATTGGTTCGCTTTAAACCACCACTGCCTGCCATTAGCGGTTTATTTGGCAAACCTACTGTGGTTAATAACGTTATTTCTTTGGCATCAGTGCCTATCATTCTCGATAAAGGCGGTAATTTTTACCGGGACTTTGGAATGGGCCGTTCAAGAGGAACCTTACCTCTACAACTGGCTGGAAATATTAAACACGCGGGCTTGGTTGAACTGGCTTTCGGTATGACATTACGTGAACTTTTATATGATTTTGGTGGTGGCTCAGCGACGGGCAGACCCATTAAAGCCGTTCAAGTGGGTGGTCCATTAGGTGCTTATTTACCTGAGTCTCAATTTGATACGCCTTTGGATTATGAAGCCTTTTCTGCCAACTGGACCGTGCTGGGGCATGGCGGCGTAGTAGCTTTTGATGACACAGCAAATATGGCTGAATTAGCCAGGTACAACATGGAATTTTGCGCAATAGAATCTTGCGGAAAATGCACTCCCTGCCGTATTGGCTCTACCCGTGGGTATGAAGTTATAGACAATATTATTGCCGGCCAAGATCTGGGTAAAAACGTTCCTTTGCTACGGGATCTTTGCAATACCTTACTTAATGGCTCGCTTTGTGCTTTAGGTGGAATGACTCCCTATCCTGTATTAAGTGCTTTAAATCATTTCCCGAAAGACTTCGGGATTGATGATAAACCTAATGTAGCTTGATAACGACACGAGGAATAAATTATGAGCATCAATAAAGAACAAGATTTTGGCACACCGGCCAGCACCTCAAGTCAGTTGGTCACGCTGGAAATTGATGGTTTTAAAGTGACCGTTCCCGAAGGCACGTCCATCATGCGTGCAGCGGCCTCAATCGGCATCGACATACCCAAATTATGTGCCACAGACAGCATTGAGCCTTTTGGCTCATGTCGGCTTTGCGTTGTGCAAATTGAAGGAGGCCGAGGCATGCCAGCTTCTTGCACAACACCAGCAGCAGAGGGTTTGAAAGTCGTTACCCAAAATCAAAAGCTGGCCGAGGTACGTCGTGGCGTAATGGAACTCTATATTTCCGACCATCCGTTGGATTGCTTAACCTGTTCAGCTAACGGTGATTGTGAATTGCAAGATATGGCCGGCGCTGTCGGTTTGCGCGAAGTCCGTTACAACCCAATTGAAACTCATCTTGATGCTGTAAAAGACGAAAGCAACCCCTACTTTAGCTTCGACCCCAGTAAATGTATTGTCTGCTCCCGCTGTGTAAGAGCTTGTGAAGAAACTCAAGGCACTTTCGCATTAACTATTGACGGCCGTGGCTTTGACTCAAAAGTATCACCCAGTCAAAATCAATCTTTCATGGATTCTGAATGCGTTTCCTGTGGCGCCTGTGTTCAAGCTTGTCCAACAGCAACACTCATGGAAAAATCGGTCATTGATCATGGCCAGCCAGAACATGCCATTATAACTACCTGCGCATACTGTGGTGTAGGCTGCTCATTCAGAGCAGAAATGAAAGGCGAGCAAGTTATCCGCATGGTTCCGAATAAAAATGGCCAAGCCAATCACGGCCATTCGTGTGTCAAGGGTCGTTTTGCATTTGGTTATGCCACCCATAAAGACCGCATGACAAAGCCTATGATTCGCGCCAGCATTAAAGACGCATGGCAAGAAGTTAGCTGGGAAGTTGCCATTAATCATGCTGCCTCAGAGCTAAGACGTATTCAAGCTAAATACGGCAAAGATGCTATCGGTGGAATCACCTCTTCTCGTTGTACCAACGAAGAAGTGTATATCATGCAAAAACTAATTCGCGCGGGTTTTGGAAATAACAATGTCGATACCTGTGCGCGAGTTTGCCATTCACCAACCGGTTACGGACTAAAACAAACTTTTGGTGAATCATCAGGCACGCAAGATTTTGATTCCGTGATGAAAGCGGATGTCATTATGGTTATTGGTGCCAATCCCACCGACGGCCATCCGGTATTTGGCTCACAAATGAAAAAACGCCTGCGTCAGGGTGCAAAACTGATCGTCATTGATCCGCGTGAAATTGATCTAGTCAAAAATTCACCGCATGTTCAAGCCGATCACCATTTAAAACTACGTCCAGGCACCAATGTCGCGTTGGTTAATGCCATCGGCCACGTCATAGTAACTGAAAAATTAATGGACGAAGCCTTTGTCAAAGAGCGTTGCGATATTGCCTCCTTTGCAAAATGGGAAACTTTTATTGCCCAAGAGCACAACTCTCCCGAAGCCACAGAATCGGTAACCGGCGTTCCGGCAACCGAACTCAGGGCAGCAGCAAGGCTTTATGCCACCGGCAACAACGGTGCCATTTATTACGGACTAGGCGTTACTGAACACAGCCAAGGCTCTACTATGGTTATCGGCATTGCCAACATCGCCATGGCAACCGGCAATTTAGGGCGTGACGGCGTCGGTGTTAACCCGCTACGTGGACAAAACAACGTGCAGGGCTCTTGCGACATGGGTTCATTTCCACATGAATTCCCCGGTTATCGCCATGTCTCTGACCCAGACACACACCAACTGTTTGAAGCCGCATGGCACGCTGAATTAAGCAATGAACCGGGCTTACGTATCCCCAACATGTTTGATGCCGCCATGGACAAAAACTTTATGGGTCTGTACTGCGAAGGTGAAGATATTGCCCAGTCTGACCCTGATATTCAGCATGTACATGCCGCCCTACGTGCCATGGAATGTGTCATTGTGCAGGATATATTCCTCAACGAAACGGCAAAATTTGCACATGTCTTCTTGCCCGGCGCGTCGTTTTTAGAAAAAAATGGAACGTTTACCAATGCTGAGCGACGTATTTCACCCGTCCGTAAAGTCATGACACCGTTGGCAGGTTATCAGGACTGGGAAGTTACCCAAATGCTCTCAAATGCTATGGGTTATCCAATGAACTACCGTCATCCGTCAGAAATTATGGCTGAAATTGCCAGCCTGACACCGACTTTTGCCGGCGTCAGTTACGAAAAAATTGACGAACTGGGCAGTATCCAATGGCCCTGCTATGATAAAGCCTCAGTCGGCACCCCGATTATGCATGAAGACAGCTTTATGCGCGATAACGGCAAAGGCTTGTTTATGTTGACCGAATACGTCCCTACCATAGAACGTAGCAGTCGCAAATTTCCGTTACTGTTGACCACCGGACGCATCCTGTCACAATATAATGTCGGCGCCCAAACACGTCGCACTGAAAATAATGCCTGGCATGCAGAGGACTTACTGGAAATCCATCCTCATGATGCTGAAGATCGCGGTGTAAAGACAGATGATTGGGTAGGTATTAAAAGTCGAGCGGGCGAAACCGTATTGCGCGCCCTTGTAACTGATCGCGTTCAACCTGGCGTCGTTTATACTACTTTCCATTTTCCAGAATCAGGTGCTAACGTTATTACTACTGATAACTCTGACTGGGCAACTAACTGTCCAGAATACAAAGTAACCGCTGTACAAATCAGTAAAGTTAATCAACCTTCTGAATGGCAAGAAAAATATCAAGCATTTTCTGAAAAACAACTTGATTTACTTGAACAGGGTTTAAGTAATGGCTAACAGTAATATAGACGTCTGCAATACAAATAGTTAACGTGTTAACAGAGCACCTTTACTGTGTTTATAATCAACTTAAAGGAGTAGTTCTCACCTCCCGTTTAGACTCATGGGAGTGATTTGAATCATGGATTCGCTATTACTAGATTTAGGCTGGCCCAGCTATCAACAATCGACCGTTGATCGCTGGAAAGGCAAACTGTACGAAAGAAAACAGGATTATATAGCAGAAGAAGTCCCTATTTCTCTCATTTACAATGGCATGCCCCATGTCGTTATGCTGGCAACCCCAACCAATCTGGAAGAATTTGCTCTAGGCTTTAGCATTACAGAAGGGATTATTAAAAGTCCGCAAGAATTATTATCCGTGCGGATTTATAATCGCTCGAATGGTATAGAAGTTCAGTTAAAGATCCCGGACCATCGGTTTCAATGCATGACTGATAAAGGACGTAATTTAACAGGGCGAACTGGTTGCGGCCTATGCGGAGCAAGCACTTTAAAACAGGCTATCCGCCAACCCAAACCTGTCAATGGTGAGCTAACGCTATGCGCTGAAGACCTTCGTGCTGCTTTAACAGATATCTCTAACCATCAAAAACTAAACCAAATTACAGGAGCCGTTCATGCTGCGGCTTGGGTAGTGCCTAGACAAGGTATAATTAGTATTAGGGAGGATGTTGGACGGCATAACGCACTTGATAAATTGATCGGTTTTTTATTGCGTAATGACAAGGATTTATCTGCCGGCTTCATAATTGTTACCAGTCGGGCCAGTTATGAAATGGTCCAAAAAACAGCATGGGTCGGGATTACACTCCTTGCTGCAATTTCTGCACCGACTGGCTTGGCCATACGCTTGGCTAATGAAACAGGTCTTACCTTAATCGGCTTTGCCCGTGATGATCAGCATGTAATTTACACTCATCCGCAGCGCTTAACCCATAACAACTATTTGTGATGAACAATGAAAATTGAAAGACTTATCAGAATGGCTAATGATATTAGTGATTTTTTTAACGCAGAAAGTAATAAAGAGATTGCCGCTGAAGGCATATCGAAACATATCTTAAGATCATGGGATCCAAGAATGCGCAATGCTATCATCACTTATTGCAAACAAGATGGAAGTGGCTTAAATGAATTAACTAAAACAGCCATCTTAAGACTTGAGCAAGCATAATAGCGCTCTTCATTTTTGAAGCTTACTTTAATTAGTGTTTGAACGAGAACATAATAGCCAATTAAAATCAATGGGTTATGTTATAATAGCCCTTTGAAGATCAATCGATCCTATATTGACGTAAAACACTAAAATCACGTAACTAACTGATAATTAAGTTTTTTATTTTCACCGAAAAAGGATTGGCGAAATCTACCTCCCTGGCAGCCGCCTTAAAACTCAAATCTTCGTTGGAAAACTCCCTATGAGAAACGTATTTTCGCCGCAACTTAGCATCGGCCAACGTGACATTGCCGACATTAAAATCGACGTCTCTTCACGCGATGATATTCCAACTATATTGTTGGGCTTGCAGCACATTTATACGACCATCCCATTAAGAGACGCGGTTTTTAAAATACTGGAAGAAGTAGCCCCTACAAAATCAGACGATGAGGAAACCAAAATTGTTTCAATCAACCAAGGTCGTCCAGGCATGGACCAATGGTCGATTCTGGTTTTAGGGTCGTTGCGTGTCGGCTTGAATACTGACTATGATCGGATTCTGGAACTCGCCAATCAGCATAATACCCTGCGTGAAATGCTGGGACTGGGTTGTTTTGATAGTCACAAACGCTACCACCTGCAAACCTTGAAAGATAACATCAAACTGCTTACACCAGAGATTATGGGGCGTATCAGTACAGAAGTCATACGAGCCGGCTATCAATTGCTGGATCTTGATATTCATCTGCTGATCCGAGGCCGTTGCGATTCTTTTGTGTTAAAAACCAATGTGC
>JAPLRP010000086.1 GCA_026399095.1 Methylococcales bacterium
GGAAAAACTCCGCCTGAAATCATGTTTTTTGTCTCGCGCTGTCTTCGGTGTGCGATCTACCGATAATAGCACGGGACAAACTGCATTGTTTCACCTGAAATAGGACGGGATCAATCATCTTGAATACTGTGGGACGTAACAATAAAGCTAATGCTTGAAATTATTTTGAAGGTGCCAATTCGAAAATAATTATTTCAGCGGTCTCTTGACCCAGGTTTTCAACAGACATCAAACTTCCGGACTCCCAAAAAACATCCCCAACAGAGTATGTATTAGTTTTACCTTCTTCAACAACCTTTAGTTCACCTTTTACTACGTAACGGGGGCCAGGTCCTTCATGAGTATGCCAAGGCGTTTTAAAAGCAGGCGGGAATGTGACTCGCATCATTCTTGCGTTTACCTTGTTACTGTCGAGTTCAACTGTTTTTTCCAACAAAACAGCTTTGTTTAACGATGGTTTTTCCAAGGCTGAAACTGTTTTTATATTAATCAAAAATATTGTTATGAACGTTATAAAAATAAATACTGGTAATTTGGTGGTTGTTATTTTTAACATTTAAATATCTCTCTTGGTTTTTTACGAAAAATTATAAGGTAGGCCTTAACAAGCTCTAATACTATTAAAGCTTACTCAAAACACCTTGCTCCATACTATAAACAACATCCACCAAACCCAAACCTGCTTCACGGTGAGTCACCATGATGACGGTTTTATCTCGTGCAAAATTTGCCAGTGCTTTAAAAACATCCCGTTCGGTATCACTATCTAAGCCTTCAGTGGGTTCATCAAGAATTAATACCGGTGCATTTTTAAGATACAGCCGCGCCAAGGCGATACGCCGTGCTTCACCACCCGATACTTTTACACCACTTTCACCGACCCAAGTATCCAGGCCCTCGGGCAAGTAGCTGATAAATTTATCGAGGCCTGCGGCTTGTATGGCTGCATCCAATTCGATTGCTAAAGCGTTGGGTTTGGCAATTAACAGGTTTTGTTTGATACTGGCGGCAAACAATTGACTGCTTTGGGACAATACGCCAAAACAGGTCATTAATTGATCGGCATCCAGTTGCTTTAAATTATGTTCGGCCATTAAAACATTGCCTTGATCGGGATCATAATAGCGCATTAGCAAATGTAATAACGTGGTTTTACCTGAGCCGCTAACGCCGACTATGGCAATTTTACTACCCTGTGGAATAACCAGGCTGATGTTTTTTAACACCCAATTTTGCTGATCAGGATAACGAAAGCTGACATTATTTAATTGCAAATCATAACGTTCCGGCAAGACTTCAACCTGAATGTGCCGAGGTGCCGTTGGCGACATTTCTGTTACCTGCCTTATTCGTTGTGCTGCTTTCTGAAGCTTTGCCAGCATTTGCAGGGCTACCGGCAAGGGCGTCACTAATTCAAAAGCCGCAAGCACACAAAAAACAACCAAAGCCAAATCAGTACCTGATAACAAGCTTTCTTTAAATAAAATAGCGCCTAGCACCAAAGCCATCAATACGGTTATTTGCGCCAGCAAGAATGTGATCGTTGAAGAAATCGCCGACAACCTGTTATTTTGCTGCTGGGTATTTAGCATCAAATCAGAAAACTGCTGCAGAAAATGGCTAAAGCGCTCATAAGCCTGATTGGCTAACAAATCAGCAAAACCCTGCATCATATCAACTTGTCGAACCCGAAAATTGGCCGCCAAAACGACTATTTGTTCTGCACCGCTTCGTCCCAAACGATTAAAAATCCACGGCACCACAACCGAGGCAACCACTAACATAAGGCCAGTAGCCAGACTGATAACGGGTGCATAAAAAGCCAACAATATAGTAACAGCCGTTACGCCAATGGTTGCTACGATAGCAGGCGCGAGCAAGCGCAAATACAGTGAGTCCAGTGCATCAATATCTGCCGTCATCCGTGATAATAAATCACCGCTGCGCATGACTGACAATCGCCCCGGAACCAGGGGGATCAGTTGTTGAAAAAACCAGCTACGGATGCCGGCCAAAACCCGAAAAGTCGCATCATGAGTCACCAAACGCTCACCATAACGACCCAGAGTCCGGGTAATTGCCAAGGCACGTATTTGGGCGGCAGGCAGCATAAAATTAAAGGCCAATACGTTGCCGTCAATAACGACTAATCCGGCTAAAGCAGAAGCACTGATAAACCAGCCTGACAGCGTCAATAACGCAATAGCGGCAAAGGCCGTCAGCAATGACAAAATGATTCCACCCAGCAACCAGCCACTATGGGGCTTGAATAATTTCAGAAAAAACCACAAGTCTTTCATAACACCAATCGTCCTTGCCGTAAGGTTATCTGCCTTGCCATTCTATTAATCACTAAGGGATCATGTGTCGCGATAATCAGGGTTTTATCAGCAAATAATTGATCAATGACCGCCAATAGCGCCGTTTTGTTGGTAGCATCGAGATTGGCAGTTGGTTCGTCCAGCAAGATAATGTCGGCATTTTTTAAGAAGGCTCGGGCCAACGCGATTCTTTGCACCTGCCCACCTGATAAACCATAGCCCCGCTCACCGATTTGGGTTAACAAACCCTCGGACAACTGTTCGCTAAATTCATTGACACCAGCGGCTTGTGCCGCATTAATAATGCGTTGTTCAGAGGCGTCAGGATCAGCCAGGGCAATATTTTCTTTTATACTACCATGAAAAATATAGGCGTTTTGCCCCACCCAAGCGATTGCTTTAGCGGCGTATTCACAGTTAACGGGTAAGCCATTAAGGTATATCTGTCCTTCTGTTGCTGCCTCAAAACCCAGTAACAGATTTAAAAGAGTGGTTTTTCCAGCACCTGACTCACCGACCAAGGCAATTTTTTCACCGGCGGCAATGCACAAATTAATGTCTGTTAAAACTTGACGCTGAGCATAAAATTTACTGACAGTGTTAAACTCGATTAGACTACATTTGTCTAGCCGGCTCTTGCCAGCACTTAACGTATCGGGCGCGTCAGCGTCTTTCTCCAGTATGGTAAGGATTGCATCTGCCGCCCCTAGTGCTGCAGCACGGTCATGATAATTAATAGCTAATTGCCGAAGTGGCAAAAAAAACTCGGGAGCCAGTAGCAACACGAATAAAGCTTCCCTAAAACTGATCTGTTCAGCCGGGCCAAAGTGAATCTGCCCCAATAAACCCAGCCCCACGTACACGGCAACCAGAGCGACAGCAACTGCACTAAAAAACTCCAGAATAGCCGATGATAAAAACGCAATGCGCAGCACGGCCATGGTTTTTTCCCGAAAGCCGCCCGCTATTTGATTGATAGTATTTAACTCTTGGGCAGCCTGACCAAACAGTTTAAGTGTCGGCAATCCTTGCAAACGATCCAGAAAATAACCGCTCATTCTTGCCATCGCCAAAAACTGGCTGCGATTTGCAGAGGCTGCACCCATACCGACCAAGGCCATAAAAATCGGTACCAGCGGCCCGGTGAATAAAAATATCAAACCGACTACCCAGTTGATTGGCATGACCACTATAATCATGATGATAGGTAATACACCGACTATTATTTGTTGTGGCAAATAGCGCGAGAAATAATTTTCAAGTGCATCAACCTGTTCCAACATAATGGCTGACAATTCACCACTTTGACGTTGCTTGATTTCGGCAGGACCCAACGTTAAAAATTTCGCCAACAATTGCTGCCTTATTGATGCCCTGACTTTTGCACCCGCTTCAAAGCCCAAAACTTGATGCCCGTAAACACAAAAACTACGCACGATAAAAACACCTGCCAACACTAAAAAAGGTGTCATTAAAGATGCCCAGGGCAGCTTATCAATAATAATGGCTTGCATTAAAAAAGCCAGTGCCGCAGATTGGACAGTGACACCCAATCCGTTAATAATAGCCACACTAGCGGCCAGTGTTATGGGTTTGCGGACGGTTTTGCTTTGTTCTTTTAACCAACGAGCACAGACTTTTTCTCTGGCTTTATTTTTATCAAAATAGGCTTGATTATCTGTTTCTGATAGCTGCACTGGTTTTTGCCACTTGTCTGAGGAATTAAAAAAGTACATTACCATTAGTCTACACAGAACAAAATCTAATTTGCCATTAAATTTGTTTGCGATACATTGTTAACCATAATAAAAACTAATTTAAAAGGGGTTGTGCTATGGATAAAGTGTATATGTTATTAAAGGTTGCCGGAGCTTTTGCTTTGTTCTATTCAATTATGGTGTTTATGCCTATGTTTTTCACTTATATGTCTAATGGTGATGTTAGGCCGTGAGAAAACTATCCTTAAAATTGCATAGGTAAAATTATTATGATGATGTGGGTTAGAATCAATACAACCCACATAACAAGTCAGCAATAAAAAGTCCTAAATTATAGATTTAGCCTGAAGATCTGCGTGATAGGAAGATCTGACCATAGGTGCGCTAGCGACTTGCTTAAACCCAAGTTGTTTTGCAAATTCACCGTATTGATCAAATTCTTCGGGTGTAATGTAGTTTTTTACGGGGAAATGTGACCTAGTGGGTTGTAAATACTGACCTAACGTTAACATTGAACATCCATGTGATAATAAATCTCTCATAACTTGGTGAACCTCTTCCTGGTGTTCTCCAACACCCAGCATAAGTCCTGATTTAGTAGGTGTTTGTGGTTGTACTTTAGCGTACTTGGCCAGCAACTCCAAAGAGCCTAAATAGTCAGCTCCTGGTCGAACCTGCTTATAAAGCCGAGGAACTGTTTCCAGATTATGGTTAAACACATCGCACGGTTGTTCAGCAAGTATGGCAATGGCTTTATCAATACGCCCCCGAAAATCCGGAACCAAAATTTCAATCTTTGTTATGGGTGTTTGTTGACGAATTTTATTTATACATTCGGCAAAGTGCCCAGCACCGCCATCTCTTAAATCATCACGATCAACAGATGTAATTACTACATATTTTAAAGCCATTGCCTGTATGGCATCTGCCAAATTTTTTGGCTCATTGACATCTAACGGTAATGGCTTTCCATGCGCCACATCACAAAAAGGACAACGACGGGTACATAAATCTCCCATTATCATAAAAGTAGCGGTACCATGCTGAAAACACTCAGATAAGTTTGGGCAGGCTGCTTCTTCACAAACCGTATGTAATTTATGGTCACGCAACAAGTCTTTGATTTTTGTAATCTCGTCACTGGCTGAAAGCTTTACGCGTATCCAATCTGGTTTACGCAAAACCGTGTCGGACTGCTCAACCTTAATAGGAATGCGTGCCAGTTTTTTTGCACTGCGTTCGTGAGACTCAGGAGTTGATCTTGATGGTGCTTGATTAGTCATGTTGATAGTGCCTTAGTGATTGCCTGAATAACAGAGCTTGCCAGTTGCTGAGTGCTAATAGTCACTCCCAAGTCAGACAGTTGCGTGACTTTAAGATCTGAATAACCGCAGGTATTAATATCATCGAAAGGACGTAAATCCATGTCATTATTTAAACTTAAGCCATGATAACTGCAGTTTTTTTTTATCCTCAAGCCGATAGAGCCGATTTTTTTATCATTGACATAAACACCTGGTGCGTCAAGCTTGGCAACAGCGACAATATCATACTGAAATAAAACACCAATCATGGCTTGCTCAAGAAGTGTGACCAACTGTCGAACGCCAAGATTTAAGCGTTTAATATCCAATAAAACATAAATAATTACTTGTCCTGGACCATGGTAAGTTACTTGGCCCCCTCGATCAGAATTAATAACCGGTATATTGCCGATAGTTAACACATGTTCTCGCTTACCATTCAACCCCAAAGTATAAACCGGTGGATGTTCAACTATCCAGAGCTCATCATTGGCAAACGTATGTCGTTCCTGAGTAAACCGCTGCATAGCCTGCCAAGTTATATCGTAATCTTGCAAGCCCAAGTTACGTATCGTCAACATTAATGATTATATTTTTTTGTCAAAGACATGAATGGCAACCATATGGAATTAAACCTATAAAAATAGGACGCAACAAAAAATTACTGCTACAAAGCCATCAAAATATCAGGATGATCTGTCAAATCCTGATAAATGGCATCGAGTTGCTTTTTGCTGGATGCTTCAATAATGACTGTGATTGCTATGAAATTACCATCTTTGCTGGGGCGAGAAGTTACTGCATCGTCTTTAACATCAGGAACATGGCGACGCACAATTTCTATCACCAACAGATCCAGCTCCATGCCTGCTTTGCCCATGGCTTTAACGGGAAACTCGCAAGGAAACTCAAAGAAGGTTTGTTCGCTCATAATCAGCGATTGTTTGTAAGCCTGAAAAATTTGATTCATGGCTTGCCATACCGGACCGGGAATTCCGTCGAATACCATTTTTGAATCCAGCTCAACAACAGGAATAATTTCACGGGTTGAGCTAGTTACCCAAATCTCACTGGCTTCTTGTAATGCAGAAAAAGGAATGTTGTCTTCACTACAAGGTATATTATTTTTTCGTGCCAGATCCAAAATAACATCACGAGTAATGCCCGGTAAAATATCATTACCTTTGGGTGGTGTGCAGAGAACGCCATCAATCACTGCAAATACATTACTTGCTGCTCCTTCAATCAGATAACCGTCTTTTACTAACAATGCTTCCGCGCAACCTTGGTCTACCGCGGCTTGACGATGCAGGATATTACCCAATAAGGTGATAGCTTTTACATTGCAAAATTTCCAACGTGTATCATCCATGCTGATCGCTTTTACACCCCGATTTAATCCTGCAAATGGCACGATATTGGAGCACATAACAAAAACGGTAGCCGGAACATTGTCAGGAAAGGCATGGTCTCTTTTAGATGCTACGCCACGCGTAATTTGCAGATAAATATATTGATCAACATTGCGATCCAGCAAAGGTGATACTATTTCCTGCCATTGTTCACGTGTATGAGGATTAGCTAAGCGAATACCTGCCAGGCTGTTTTCCAGGCGCTGAAGGTGATCTTGAAAATGAAACAAATGTCCCGAATATGAAGGAATCACTTCATAAATACCATCACCAAATAAAAACCCGCGATCCAGTACTGACACTTTTGCTTCATTAAGTGGCAGGTATTGCCCGTTTAGATAAACGGTTTTATTTTCCATCTTCAGACTTCTCCATCATCATCAAGACGCTATCAGTCAGTCTTTGAAAAATATTACCTTGATCAACTGCTTTTAGCGCCACGAGGTCTTTATCCATTACAACCTGATCTTTAAGGGTGACTTTTACAGAACCTAATTTCGCACCTTCTGCAACAGGTGCAGTTATTTTTTTATCAACGATAATGACGGCTTTAAGGTCTTTGTATTGACGGCGAGGAATAGTTGCATAAATATCTTCGGCCAAACCTAATTCTACTGTTTTACTTGCACCCTTCCAGACTCTAGCTTCATTTAATGTTGTTTTTCCTTGGTATAAACGATGAGATTCAAAAAACCTGAAGCCATAATTTAGCAAGGTCTGATTTTCATTGGCTCTGGCATTAGCATTTTTAGCCCCCATAACAACAGAAATAAGCCGCATGTCTTCTCTTAAAGCAGAGGCAACCAAGCAGTATCCTGCATCATCAGTAAATCCGGTTTTAACACCATCAACTGACTCATCACGTGAAAGTAATTTATTTCGATTTTGCTGAGTAATCTTATTAAAGGTAAATTCTTTTTGTGAAAACCAGCGATAATAATCAGGAAATTCTTTGATCAAAGCGGCTGTCAATATGGCTAAATCTCGAGCTGAAGTGTAATGATCCTCTACAGGCAAGCCATCACTATTTTTGAAATGGCTGTTGGTCATGCCTAATCTTATTGCATGCTGATTCATCATTTCAGCAAAGGTTTCTTCATTACCTCCAATATGTTCAGCTAGAGCAACACTGGCATCATTACCAGATTGAATAATAACGCCCTTAAGAAGATCTTCAACTTTAACCTGGTTGCCTAGCTCAACAAACATACGCGAACCAGACGTTTTCCAGGCTTTTTCACTAATGGAAACCGTATCATCTAAATGCAAGTGACCGTTAGCCAGCTCTCTAAAGATTACGTAAACCGTCATTATCTTGGTGAGACTGGCTGGTGCAAGTTTGGCATCCGCGTTATTTTCTGCCAAGACTTTACCGGTATGGTAGTCCTGAAGAATATAAGCAGAAGCATCTATAGTCGGTGGGGGAGGAGTAGCAATCTCGGTGTTTTCAGCATTCACCTGAAAACAGATAACGGATAAAACAAAAAATAAAATCAGGGGGCATTTATTAGAAAGGATCATGACTCTTTAAAATCAAAAGTGAAACAATATTTCCTTACATTGTAGCACGCGAACTTTCAGATTGTTTGGATTCAGTAACAAATTGCGTATCTGTTATGCCAATTTCAGCAAGTTGCTGACTTAGTTGTTTAGCCTTTTCAGAAGAGTTTATTGGCCCCATTTGAACCTTATAAAGCGTAGCTTTTTTATAGGTAGAAGAACGGATATCAGGTTCAGGTAAATTATAGGCGGTAATTTTGTTTTTTAATTTCATGGCTTTTTTGGCACTGCCAAAACTACCCACTTGCAGATAAACACTTTGCTCTTGAGTTGCAGCAATTTTCTGCAATTGTGGTAAAGCCTGGCTGGAAGAAATAGCCTTGATTTCTATTGCACCCGTACCATCTTGTTGCAGATCCAAGTTTTTTGCAGCAGCATAAGACAAATCCATCTCTCTGTTGCCGACAAAAGGACCTCTATCATTTATTCTGACAATAATACTGCGATGATTTTCAAGATTAGTTACACGAGCATAAGATGGAATGGGTAATGTTTTGTGTGCGGCAGTCATCGCATACATATCAAATATTTCCCCGGTAGCGGTTTTTTTACCATGAAAACCAGGACCATACCAGGAAGCAATACCTTGTTTTATGTAGCGAGCGATACGTGGAAAAAGATTTTCTTGTTGGGCAATATCGTTAAATTCATCATCATTATTTAAGCGCAATACCGAATGATGTCTTGTTTGATGAACGCTTGCTGATTGGAGCGCTTGACTACTATAGACTGAGGGCTTAAAGGTCGCATCAGTCGTTTTTATTTGTGCTGGTGAACAGCCGTACAATGCAATAATGACAATGGCTAATATGAGTTTATTCATGGGAATGTGCCTTTTTTATTTAAAATAGCTTGGCTCAACTGATAAACAGCCATGGCATATAAAGGACTGTGGTTGTAACGGGTAATGACATAAAAATTGTCTAATCCTACCCAAAGTTCTTCACCTGATTTTTGTCCAAATGCCTTCTGTTCAAAAGCGAGCAGTTTTATTTTAGTATTTAAAGGAAGTGGCCTCGATATTATTAAGTTAAGTAATTCTAACTGCTCAACCCTTAAGTCCGGCTTAAGCTCTTTGGTTAAGGCAGCTTTATACTTTTCATCAATTGCTTTTACAGGAATAACAATAGGCTGCCCAATCTGCCACTGATGCTTAACAAAGTAATTTGCAACGCTGGCAATAACATCATTATTGTTATGCCAAATATCACGATGACCATCGTTATCAAAATCAGTCGCATAGTTAATGTAACTACTGGGCATAAATTGTGGCACCCCCATTGCCCCCGCATAGGAACCCACTGGCATCAATGGACTCATCTGTTCCTCACGACATAACAGTAAAAAACTTTCTAGCTCACTGAGAAAGAACTGACTACGTGGTGGATAGGCAAAAGCCAAGGTAGAAAGCGCATCAATAACTCGATAGTTACCAGTCTTTTTACCATAAGACGTTTCAACACCAATGATGGCAATAATAATTTCAGCAGGAACACCTGTCTGCTTTTCAACGGCAGTTAATGCCGCGTCATTTTCTTGCCAAAACTTAACACCATCATTGATACGGGCATCCGTCATAAATATTTTACGGTACTTATACCAGGGCATCCCTTCGGCTGGAGACGATATTTTTTTTATAACATCCTTTTTTATCTCAACAACCTCAAATAACTCATTAAGCTCTGCTTCGTCGAAATGATGCACTGTTACCATTTTATTGATAAACGCATTAACTGAATCAGTGTCTTTTATATTAGCGGCACAGGAGGCGAGTGAAAAACAAATAACGCAAAGCATGCTACGCAAAACTAAATTGAAATCTTTAATGAGGAATTGCCTTGGAGAATCGTGCATGCTTGGCCTTTTGCCTTAAGCTTTATTAAGGGGGGATGTTAGCGAAATTTTCTATGTGTGTGAATTGACATTAAAATGCCAAATCCAGCTAATAATGTAACGATGGACGTTCCACCATAACTAATTAAAGGTAATGGAACACCAACGACGGGAAGAACGCCAATAACCATGCCGATATTAACAAAGACATAAACAAAAAAAGTAAAGGCCAAACTACTCGCCAATAGCCGACTGAAAGTATCTTGAGCCTGTGACGCAATATATAAACAACGGGCAATGATTAACAGATACAATATTAAAAGCCCTAGACAGCCTGATAAGCCAAACTCCTCGGCAAATACTGCAAATATAAAGTCAGTTGAACTTTCAGGTAAAAAATCCAGTTCCGATTGCGTACTACCCAACCAACCCTTACCATAAATACCACCGGAGCCAATAGCTATCTTTGATTGGATAATATGGTATCCCCTTCCAAGCGGATCAGCTTCCGGGTTTAGGAAAGTGAGCACTCGATCACGTTGATAGCCTCGCATAAAATGCCAAATGATAGGTGTTAATGAGGCCAATGTCACAACGATTGCCGTCATAAATCGCCACGATAAGCCGGCAAAAAACAAAACACCAGCACCCGAACTTGCAACCAGTAACGCTGTACCCAGATCAGGTTGCTTAGCAATTAATAGCGTAGGAATTACAATAAGAATGGTTGCAATAAACAACTGCTTTGATTTAGGCGGCAATGGATATTCTGCTAAATACCAAGCGATCATCATAGGAGTGGTAATTTTAATCATTTCAGATGGCTGAAACCTAAAAAACCCTAACTCCAGCCATCGTTGTGCACCTTTACCTATTTGCCCCATAATCAATACAGCAACCAACAAAAAAATACCCAGGCCAAACAATAAGGTTGCATAGCGCTTGAATTGGTAAGGATCTATATGAGCCAACACGGTCATAAAAAAAAAGGCCAAACCTAACCGACTCACTTGACGCATCAAAACGTCCATATTCTGACTGCCCGCACTATAAAGAACCAACAAACTAAGTAAGGAAGTAAGAATCAATCCTATGAATAGAGGAATATCTATGTGTAAACTTCTAAGGAAATTACCCAGCACTGAAGGTGGTTCAAATTGCTCATGGCGGGTTTCAGTTTTCATTATTTTCCTGTAAAAATTGCTTAATAACCTGCCCGGCAATTGGTGCCGCTACTGAACCGCCATGCCCGCCATTTTCAACAACAACCGCAACGGCAATTTTAGGATCATTTGCCGGCGCGAAAGATACAAACAAAGCATGATCGCGAAACTTAAAATCTATATTATTTTCGTTATATTTTGCACCTTGTTTAATCCCCATAACCTGTGCTGTTCCCGTTTTACCCGCAATTTGATAACTAATATCTTTATTGATACCTTTTGCAGTTCCATGAGCACTGTGAACTACATTTATCATAGCGTCTATAACAGAATTAACATTACTTGGAGTTAGTGGAATAATATTATTGCCAGACTCAACTCCCGGGCGAGTGCCTTGGACGTTGACAATTTTGTTCACCAAAAAAGGCGTAACCACTTTGCCTTTGTTCGCCAACGTGGCTGTAGCCCTGGCTAATTGAACCGGAGTGACCTGCAGATAACCCTGTCCTATACCTGTAATAAGTGTTTCCCCGGGGTACCATGCTTGATTTTTTTGCTCACGCTTCCATTCGCGAGAAGGTAACAACCCAGACTTCTCCCCCATTAAATCAATACCAGTTTTTTCACCAAAGCCAAACTTCTGTAAAAAACTATACATATTATCTATGCCTAACGTCGCTGCCAGACGATAAAAATAGACATCACAAGATTCCGTGATCGCCTGATTTAAATCAACTGAACCATGACCTCCTTTTTTCCAATCTCTATATTTATGAGTGACCCCCGGTATTTGGTAATAGCCGGGGCAGTAAAGCTTTTGCTCCGGATTTATCGCTGCATTTTCAAGACCGGCAAGCGCAATAAAGGGTTTAATTGTTGAACCAGGAGGATATAATCCACGCAAAGCCCGATTATAAAGTGGCTGGTTCTCTGATGATTGCAAGTCTTGATAGTCTTCATTCGCTATCCCAACTACAAAAGGATTAGGATCAAACCCTGGCCGACTAACAAACGCTAAAACACCGCCAGTTTTTATATCAATTGCAACCACTGCCCCGTTAAAGCCAGCCAACGCATCATAAGCCGTTTTTTGTAAATCAATATCCAAGGTTAAATAAAGGTTTGCACCCGGGTCTGGATTAACTTCATTTAAAGTATTTAGAAGGCGAGCCTGGACATTCGTTTCTATTTCAGCGTAACCTGTTTTACCATGCAGTTCATTTTCATAAGATCGCTCTATCCCTAGCTTGCCAATATGCGAAGAGCCTCTATATTCGGCTATAGGCAACTCCTTCAATTCAGCCTCGTTAATACGACCGACGTAACCAACGACATGAGCCGCTAAATCGCTATAGGGATAATGTCGAACCAATTGTGTATGAATATCAACGCCTGGGAAATAAGGCCGGACTACAGCAAACTTTGCCAACTCTTCATCACTCATGCTTAATAGTAACGGTGTACTCGCGAAGCGTTTTTGCCGTTTACGTAATTTTTGAAATTGATCAATCTCCTCATTCGAAATATCGAGGAGTTTTTGTAATCGCAACAAAGTATCATCCATATTCTTGATTTGTTCCGGGATGACTTCCAAGCGGTAAGAGGGTGTATTTTCAGCCAACACTTTTCCATGCCGATCATAGATCATGCCTCGGGTAGGAATCAACGGAACAATTTTGATGCTGTTATCTTTTGCAAGCAACGAATAATGTTCGTGGCCGACAATTTGCAAATAAACAAGTCGAGTAATCAAACCTGACGTTAATAAAATAATAGCAATAAAAGCAACAACAATTCGATTTATATATAACTGATTTTCGAATGAATGATCTTTAATAGCATACATATTGGACATGGACTGTTTCGTACTCTATTTTATACGTCGAAACAAACTAACAAAGCCCAATAAACCATAAACTAAAGGCCAACTAAGCGTACCTGTAAAAACAGGCAACCAAAAAGACGCTTTAAGTTGTGCAGGATGTTGAAGATTCTTTATAAAAAAAAGTAATAACTGAGACAACAGCAAACAAAAAAAGATAAACAAGGCCTGTTGCAAAAAGGGAAATTGACGTAAACGCTTATGTAATTTAAGACAAATATAAATAATCAGCGAGTAAGCCAAGGCGTATTGTCCCAATAATCGCCCCGTCAAAACATCAGTCAACAAGCCAAATATCCAAGCATGAAAAATACCCACTCGATCAGGTATCACAAGTGACCAATAAATTAGAACAAGAAGCACCCAATCAGGGTTGAAGATTGCTATTTCTGGAGGCCAAGGTGCTATTCTTAAACACATGGCCAATACTAGCGTCAGTGTAATTCTAAAAAAACCAACGTAATTATTTAGCCTCATTATTGTTGCTCCCTGCTTCATTTCCTACCGGCTTTGAGATAAGCGGTACAGGTATGGATTTGCTCCAAACTATCATTAATTCCCTATTGCGATCCAACATGGCTTTTGGAGTGGCGGTAATGGTAGCAAAAGCCTTATTCGGTTGCGAAGTAAACTCATCAACCACGGCCACAGGATAACCTTGAGGAAAAGTCCCCCCCAAACCCGAAGTTATCAGTAAATCACCAGGGCGAATATCGGCATTACTGGGTAAGAAAGGAAGTACCAAACGGTTTAGTTGTCCACTACCCACCGCAATAGTTAACAAACCATTTCGGTTAACTTGAACAGGAATTGCATGATTTGGGTCAGTAATCAACATGATTTCGGACGTAAACGGCAAGGCTCGAAAAACTTGGCCAACAACGCCATTTGCATCTAATACAGGTTGTTGGGAGTGAACACCAAAACGGGTACCTTTATTAACGACAACGATATGTTCATAAGGAGCCATATTGACAGACAATAACTCGGCTACCAAAACCTGCTCACCTAATTTAAACGAGTTTTCTAATAGAGCCCGCAGACGAATATTTTCTTTTTCGAGTGCGGCAAATTTTAGTAACTTGGTTTGGTGGACGAGCTGCTCTTCACGCAGACTTTCATTTTCTGATTTTAATGTTCGATAGGTAGTGGCGGAGTCGGAAATCTGTCCCAATAAAACAGTGGGCAAATCGACCAAATACTTTAAAGGATCAACAAAAAAAGATAAAGTGGTTCGAAGCCCATCCATTTTTTGACTTCTATGTTCAGCTACTAAAAGAGCAACCGAAGCAATGATTGCGACCAGTAATCGTGTATTAATTGACGGGCCGGTGGCAAATAAAAGTTTTATAACAGGTGCCTCATATCAGTTAAAAGATACTGTGACTCCGATAATGCCTATCTAAATCACAGCTGATAAACGATTTAAAAGAGGCCTTACTCTAATGAAAAAGTTGATAATCCTTTTTTATCAAGCATTTCCAGCACCATTCCGCCCCCCCTGGCAACACACGTAAGAGGGTCTTCAGCAATGTGTACCGGCAAACCTATTTCTTCAGAAAGCAAACGATCAAGATCTTTCAATAGAGCACCGCCTCCGGTTAAATAAATACCACGATTTGCGACATCTGAACCCAATTCCGGGGGAGTTTGTTCCAATGCCAGTTTTACGGCGCTAACAATGCCTGACAAAGGTTCTTGTAAGGCTTCCAAAATTTCATTGCTGTTCAATGAAAAGCTTCGGGGAACTCCTTCTGACAAGTTACGACCTTTAACTTCAATTTCTCTAACTTCATTGCCTGGATAAGCAGAACCGATTTCTATTTTTATTTGTTCCGCAGTTACTTCACCGATTAAGGTACCATAATTTCTGCGAACATAATTAATGATAGCTTCATCAAAACGATCGCCGCCGATACGAACAGAGTTAGAATAAACAATACCATTTATGGATATAACCGCCACTTCAGAAGTCCCCGCGCCTATATCAAGGACCATAGACCCACTGGGCTCATCAACAGGCAATCCTGCGCCAATGGCAGCAGAAATAGGCTCTTCAATAAGGTAAACCTCACGCGCCCCAGCCATTGCCGCAGATTCACGAATGGCACGTCGCTCTACTTGCGTTGAACCACAAGGTACGCAAATTAAAATACGCGGACTGGGTCGTAACCATCTGTTTTTTTTATGAACTTTCTCAATAAAAAAACGCAACATTCGCTCTGTGATGGCAAAATCAGCAATTACGCCATCTTTAAGCGGACGTATTGCAGTAATATTGCCCGGTGTCCGCCCCAACATTAATTTAGCATCTGCCCCAACAGCCGCAATGGTTTTTGAGCCACGAATTCTATCTTCTTTGATGGCGACAACAGATGGTTCATTAAGTACAATCCCCTGTCCCGGAATATATATCAATGTATTGGCGGTACCCAAATCTATTGACAGGTCATTCGAAAAAAGACCGCGAATTCTTTTGAACATTTTTATTGGCTTCCTTAAAACAATATAAAATTGAGATACTTTATCAATTAAGCAGGTATTTGGGCAAGATATAAGTTTGGTATCTGTAGTAATATACACGCCTTAGGTAAATGGAGATAGACCAAATTCTTACGGGATGAGCATCGCGCGGTTTATATCATGTAGGATAGAGTCATTCTAAAAGATGTTCAGCCTGCAGCGCCTAACCAGTGTGGCTTTTCGTGAATGCTAAAAGCATAAAACTAATTTTTAATTAGGGAGACCAAAATGTCGTTAACGGCTGATGATGTGAAAAAAATTGCGCATTTGGCGCGACTAGGAATTGACAGTCAAGACATTGATTCCTATGCAAAAGACTTATCGGGCATGCTGGATTTAATGACCCAAATGAGTGAGTTAGACACTAATAATGTAGAACCTATGGCCCATCCCATGGATCAGGCGCAACGCTTAAGAACTGATGTGGTAACAGAGCACAATAATCGCGAAAAATTTCAGTCGATTGCACCGCAAGTTGAAGCGGGGCTTTATTTAGTGCCGAAAGTGATTGAGTAGAGGAAATACACAATAATGCACACTAAAACACTTACAGAATTAGCCCAAGGCTTACGTTCAGGTAAATTCTCGAGCTTAGAATTAACACACGCATTTTTAGCTCGTATCAAGCAACACCAGTATCTCAATGCCTACATCACTGTCACCGAAGAACAGGCATTACAAAGCGCCAAAGCCGCTGACCAACGACTTGCTAGCGGCAACGCTGAATTATTAACCGGCATACCCATCGCACAAAAAGATATCTTTTGCACATTGGATGTTAAAACCACCTGTGGCTCTAAAATGCTCGACAATTTTACAGCGCCCTACAACGCCACAGTCGTCGAAAAATTTAACCAAGCCGGAGCTGTCATGCTCGGCAAACTCAATATGGACGAGTTTGCTATGGGTTCTTCCAATGAAACCAGTTATTACGGGGCCGTTAAAAATCCTTGGAATATCAATACCGTCCCTGGCGGCTCATCCGGTGGCTCAGCTGCGGCTGTTGCTGCAAGATTGACGGTTTGTGCAACCGGCACAGATACCGGTGGCTCTATCCGCCAACCGGCTGCACTGTGCGGCATTACCGGCTTAAAACCCACTTATGGCCGCGTATCTCGTTATGGCATGATTGCTTATGCTTCTAGCCTTGATCAAGGCGGACCGATGACCCAAAATGCAGCAGACGCAGCCATAATGTTGCAAACAATGGCGGGGTTTGATGAAAAAGATTCAACCAGCGTTGATCTGCCTGTACCCGATTACAGAGCCGGACTGAACAATTCCCTTGCCGGTTTAAAAATCGGCTTGCCAAAAGAATTTTTTGGTGACGGGTTAAACAATGATATGGCCGCAACCCTTGAAATTGCAATTAATGAATACAAGAAATTAGGCGCTGAAGTCAAAGAAATCTCCATGCCTAATCTTAAGCTGGCCATCCCCGCTTATTATGTCATTGCACCTGCGGAATGCTCTGCCAATTTATCTCGCTTCGATGGTGTTCGTTATGGCTATCGCTGTAAAAACCCGGTTGATTTAGCCGACTTATATACCCGTTCTCGCGGCGAAGCCTTTGGTAAAGAAGTTAAGCGCCGTATTCTTATGGGGACTTATGCACTATCTACCGGCTATTACGATGCTTATTACCTTAAAGCCCAAAAAATTCGGCGTTTAATCAGTGAAGATTTCAAAAAGGCTTTAGCGGATGTTGATGTCATTATGGGACCTGTAACACCGACTACCGCTTTTGGAATTGGTGAAAAAATGGATGACCCCATAGAAATGTATTTATCCGACATTTACACCATAGCCATCAACTTGGCAGGTTTACCTGCAATATCAATTCCTGCCGGATTCATTAGAGACATGCCCGTAGGGTTGCAAATTATCGGCAATTATTTTGCTGAAGACCGCTTATTGAACGTTGCTCACCAATATCAAAAAGTAACAAATTGGCATCATCATACGCCCAAAGGGTTTGAATAAGGAGATAACGATGGAATGGGAAACTGTAATAGGCCTGGAAATTCATACACAACTAGCCACCCAATCAAAAATTTTTTCCGGAGCCTCGACTGCTTATGGCGCGGAACCCAATACCCAAGCTTGCGCGGTTGATTTAGGTTTGCCCGGTGTTTTACCGGTACTAAACCAAGAAGCGGTTCGCATGGCCGTTATCTTTGGTATGGCAATTGAAGCACATATTGCACCCTATTCAGTATTTGCCAGAAAAAACTATTTTTATCCAGACCTGCCTAAAGGCTATCAAATTAGCCAGATGGAGTTACCTATTGTTGGCATTGGGCATTTGGATATTGAAATTGATGGCATCACCAAGCGCATCGGCGTTACTCGCGCTCATCTTGAAGAAGATGCCGGCAAATCATTACATGAAAACTTTCTCGGCTTAACTGGGATAGACTTAAACCGAGCCGGAACGCCCTTGCTGGAAATTGTCTCAGAACCCGATATGCGTTCAGCCAAAGAAGCCGTTGCTTACATGCGCAAACTGCATGAACTGGTTCGTTATTTAGGGATTTGTGACGGCAATATGCAAGAAGGTTCTTTCCGTTGTGATGCCAATGTTTCTGTGCGCCCCAAAGGTCAAACAGAATTTGGCACTCGTGCTGAAATTAAAAATATTAACTCTTTTAAATTCGTTGAAAAAGCAATCAATCACGAAGTTGAACGACAAATTGAACTGATAGAAAACGGTGGCAGAGTCATCCAAGAAACACGCTTATATGATTCGGTTAAAGATGAGACGCGCCCCATGCGTAGCAAAGAAGAAGCGAATGATTACCGCTATTTTCCGGACCCAGATTTATTGCCCGTTATCATTGATGAAGACTTTAAATCTCAAATAAAGGCAGCACTTCCCGAATTACCTCAGGCTAAAAAAGAGCGTTTTAAAACGGCTTATAGCTTGGATGAAGAAAACGCGACGCTGCTTACCGCTTCGCGTCAATTAGCCGATTATTTTGAAGCCGTGCTTAAAGTATCCGGTTGTGAAGCCAAGCTATGCGCCAACTGGATAACCGGAGATCTTTCTGCTGCACTTAATAAAGCGGGCCTGGAAATCACTGACTCACCGGTTAGTGATGAACGCCTGGCCGGATTATTAGCTCGCATTAGCGACAATACTATTTCCGGTAAAATTGCCAAACAAGTCTTCGAAACCCTATGGCAATCCACGTCATCAGCGGATGAAATTATTGCCGAGAAAGGCTTAAAACAAATAACAGACACGGGCGCCATTGAAGCCATTATTGATAAAATAATTGCCAACAATCAAGACCAAGTTGATCAATATCGTAGCGGAAAAGATAAAGTGTTCGCTTTCTTTGTTGGGCAGGTCATGAAAGAGATGCAAGGCAAAGCTAATCCGGCTGAAGTTAATAAAATGCTGAAAACTAAACTCGCCCCATAAATCGAAGAACATTTTTCGGATAAAAAAACGGGAGCATAAGCTCCCGTTTTTTTTGCGCATCATTACAAGCCATTCGGCTTAATTATCACCCAATACTGATCATTCATTACTGGGCGATTGACCAAGAAGTAAATTAAATGTGATAAGCGGTTTCGCCGTGTTCAGAAATATCAAGCCCTTCACGTTCTGCTTCTTCACTAACACGCAAACCAATTACAATATCGATTAACTTAAAAGCTACAAAAGAGACGACTCCAGACCAGACTATACAAACACCAACACCCCAAGCTTGACTGATCAATTGAGTAGACATGCTATATTCAGCTACACCGTTAGCAACATAATCCCAAACACCTGTGCCACCTAAGGCAGGACTTGCAACAACGGCTGTTCCCAATGCGCCAATGATTCCACCAATACCATGTACACCGAAAGCATCTAATGAATCATCATAACCCAGCAGACTCTTCATGCTTGTCACTGCAATAAAACAAGCAACACCGGCAACCAAGCCTAATACGATAGAACCCATTGGACCCGCCCAACCACAAGCTGGAGTGATGGCTACCAAACCGGCAATCGCACCAGAAGCACCACCCAACATACTGGGCTTACCACGAATAATCCATTCTGCTCCACTCCAAGCAAGTGTAGCAGCTGCACTGGCTAACAAAGTATTAACAAACACCAATGCGGCAAGACCATTCGCTTCCAAATTAGAGCCCACATTAAAACCGAACCAACCGACCCATAGTAAGGAAGCACCAATCATTGTCATAGTGACGCTGTGTGGAGCAAGTGATTCTTTTTTATAACCAATTCGTTTACCAACAATCAAACAGCCTATCAAACCAGCGATACCGGCATTGATATGTACGACCGTACCACCTGCAAAATCCAACGCGCCTTTTTGAAACAAAAAGCCTGCTGTTGCACCCGCCGCAGCGCCAGTATCGGCATTAGTATAAGCATCAGGACCTGCCCAATACCAAACCATGTGCGCCATTGGCAAATAGGCAAACGTAAACCAAATCAGCATAAATATTAATATGGCTGAAAATTTGACACGTTCAGCAAAGGCTCCAATAATCAAAGCAGGCGTGATACCGGCAAAGGTTAACTGAAAAGCCACATAAATATATTCAGGTACGTAAACACCTTTAGAAAAAGTAGCGGCCATCGAATCCGGCGTTATGCCAAATAAAAATAACTTACTAAATCCGCCAATAAAAGAACTCCCTTCAGTAAAGGCCAAACTATAACCATAAAGAGCCCATAAAATAGCCATCATGGAAAAAATGACAAATACTTGCATCAAAACAGAAAGCATATTTTTAGCACGTACCATTCCACCGTAAAATAATGCCAAACCGGGAATAACCATAAGAATAACTAAAACAGTCGCCACAATCATCCAAGCAGTATCGCCTTTATTGATAGTGGGTGTCACTGCTTCCACAACTGGTTCAGACAATGCTAATCCCGCAAAACCTAACAAAGCGACCCAAATAAAGCTATTTAATAAATGTTTCATCTTTTTCCCCCTTATATTAAAGTGCTTCGTCGCCGGTTTCACCGGTACGAATCCGAACAACCTGCTCTAAATTAGTTACAAATATTTTACCGTCACCAATTTTTCCTGTATTTGCCGCCTTAGTAATCGCTTCAACCGCCTGATCCAGTAATTGATCCGCAACTGCCACTTCAACTTTGGCTTTAGGTAAAAAATCTACAACATATTCAGCGCCACGGTAAAGCTCGGTATGCCCCTTTTGACGACCAAAACCTTTAACTTCGGTTACGGTTACACCAGATACACCCATTTCTGAAAGCGCCTCGCGGACATCATCCAGCTTAAAAGGTTTAACAATAGCTGTTATCAATTTCATTTGATCCTCTCTCTTTTTAAAGTAATGACTCAAAGTTACTTAAAGCATGGACTGTGCCAAGTCTAAAATAACAATCCAATCATTTGATTCGCCATCGAGAAATACTCAATGTGCAATCCTTAAGCTATCTTCTGTCTAGGGTTGGTTGGCGTGATAAAAGCCTAAACTATTGGACCAAATTTACTTAAGCGCAATAAAGTCATATCAAAATACATTATTACCCTCAAGGCATTATGCACCATATAAATGCAACTAGCTTTCCCATGAGTCATGATGGTGCAATTTGAAAGCCCTCCTTAATTTGAAGTGATTTAAGGGCGTTAAAACAAGTCTGGAGAAATCATTAAGCAGGACAAATAGATTAGATGCTATCTTAAACATCTATAAATTGACTACACAGGATAAAGTAAGGAGTAAAAGCATACGAACTGAAATCTGTATTTATCCATAACAAACAGGATCACTTAACATGCAGTTTTTGAAACGATTTAAAGATAAGTATCAGCCTGTTTAATATAAGACCTTTCTATTTTACAAGCTGATATTAACAAGAGCACGAAAATGCATAACTCTATTCTTCAATACCCAATTCTTGTATTTTACGCGTCAGCGTATTTCGACCGTAGCCCAA
The DNA here is from genome assembly GCA_026399095.1 of Methylococcales bacterium. Lineage (GTDB taxonomy): Bacteria > Pseudomonadota > Gammaproteobacteria > Methylococcales > Methylomonadaceae > Methylobacter_C. Next base: position 21,664 of record JAPLRP010000086.1, read on the forward strand.
TAAAATTGCCGCTTCATGGCGTCTACCATGCGTAAAGTTTAAAGCCGCTTTAATCAAAATAGCTTCAACGGTTGGTATGGTTTTCTTGGCAACCTCGGCTTCTTTTGTTAATAATTGCTGATCTACCCATTTTCTCAGTAGCGCTTCCCAATCAGTGCCAATCACTTCTCTTTCTGTTGCCGTATTTAGCAATTCAGGGGGCAAGTCGTGTAAATGAACTTCTCGGCTTGAGGCCATCACCGTTAACCAGCGACAACTATTTTCTAATTGCCTTACATTTCCGGGCCATTCCAACGTACTTAAATAACTCTCGGCTTCGGATTTTAAGACTTTATTTTCAACGCCTAATTCGGTCGCGGCCTGATGTAAAAAATGGCGCAATAATAAAGGTATATCTTGTTTACGCTCACGTAAAGCAGGAATATGGACACGAATGACATTTAAGCGATGAAACAAGTCTTCCCGAAAGCGGCCTTGCTCAACCAAGGTTTCAAGATTTTGATGCGTCGCAGCAATAATACGCACATCAACTTTAATGGCAAGATGCCCACCCACCGGATAAAACTCGCCATCCGCCAATACTCTTAATAGACGGGTTTGCAACTCAGCCGGCATATCACCGATTTCATCCAGAAATAATGTGCCACCATTGGCTTGTTCAAAACGCCCTGCCCGCCTCGCTTGGGCACCCGTAAAGGCACCTTTTTCATGGCCAAATAATTCTGATTCCATCAAGTCTTTGGGAATAGCCGCCATATTTAAAGCAATAAATGGACTTCCGGCCCTTGGGCTATGTCGATGCAAGGCTTTAGCGACTAACTCTTTACCTGTACCTGACTCACCATTAATAAGCACCGTTATATGTGAACGAGCCAAGCGGCCGATGGCCCGAAAAACCTCTTGCATTGCAGGTGCTTCGCCAATAATTTCCGGCGTAGGCTCACCATTACCTGTCGCCGCAAGCGCTGCATCACCTTGCTGTTGTCGTCCATGAATACAGGCACGTTGTGCGAGATTAACAACCTCTTTAATATCAAAAGGTTTTGGTAAATATTCAAAAGCCCCGCCATGAAATGCCGAAACCGCACTTTCCAGATCGGAATGAGCGGTCATCACAATAACCGGTAAATTGGGATGGCTAAGCTGAAGCCTTTCTAAAAGCTCCAGACCATCCATACCCGGCATACGAATATCCGTTATCAAGGCATCAGGCAAGTCATCATCTAATGCCTTTAATAAATCTTTTCCGACAGAAAAACTACGGGTGATAATATCGGCTTTTTGTAAGGCTTTCTCAACAACCCAGCGTATCGATTTATCATCATCAATGATCCAGACAGTATCAAGCTTATTCATTGCCAGTCTCCATGGGTAAAGAGATTGAAAATACAGTTTTCCCTGGCTCGCTATTACATTCAATCAAGCCACTATGCTGATTAATCAGTGCTTGTGCAATAGACAACCCCAATCCGGTGCCTTCTGCTCGCCCGGTAATCATGGGGTAAAATATTTGGCTCATCATGGCCGGATCTACGCCGGGACCGTTATCGATAATGTCGCACTTTACCGCTAATTTATAGCGTTTACGGCCTATGTTCATCTGTCGGTGAATCCTGGTTTTAAAGATAATATTGCCTTTTCCATTCAACGCTTGCACTGCATTTCTGGCAATATTTAAGATAGCTTGTATAAGCTGATCCTTATCCGCATAGATATCCGGAATACTGGGATCATAATCACTTTTAATAAGTAGGCTGCCGCTAGATTCAGCTTGAACCAATTGCCTCACCCGCTCTAGCACCTCATGAATATTAAGTGACTTTTTGTTTGGCAACTTATTAGGCCCCAACATTTTATCCAACAAGCCCTGCAGGCGGTCAGATTCATCTATGATGATTTGTGTGTATTCCTTGAGTTCGGGATCATGTAACTCCAAATCCAACAATTGCGCAGCGCCCCGCAAGCCACCCAGCGGATTTTTAATTTCATGCGCCAAACCTCTAACCAGCAACCGAGCGGTGTTTTGTTGCGTGACTAACTGCTCCTCTTTAGAAATACGCAAATGATTATCCACTTGCTGAAACTCTACCAATATTTCACTGACCTGCTCATTAACCATTAAGGGTGTAGCACTAAAATTAGTCGTAACACTTTGGTTTGTTCGATTTAATGTAAGCGCACGATCAACCAATGGCTCTACCATTGCCAACGACTGCTTCAAATTAATCAACAAGGCAGGATCAGAGGTTCTGAATAATTCTTCGGCAGTTTGCCCTACCAAATGATGCGCACTATCCGCCAACAGAATTTCTCCGCTCGTATTGATAAAGGTAAGAATGAGTTCAGGATCAAATAATAATATCGCCGTATTAAGATGATCCAGTATGCGTTTATACATGGTTTTTTAATTTATATTTACAAAGCTGTTGATTTAAATTAGCAATAAACAGGCCAACCACTATAGAAAACCAATCATCCCAACAATCGCTATATTATACCTATTATGATGCGTAAAATTGCACCAAAACAGTTCATAAAGCAACAAAACAATGCTCAATAAAGCTAAATCGCCCAATAAAGAGGTGCAAATACCCTTAAAACCAATCAAACAGTTAGTTTTTGCGATATATTTTTTGTACCAACTCATAAAACCATTCAGGCCTAAACAACACGATCCAAATAAAAAAAAGGGGACTAATTGGCACGGGGCCAATTTCTATAATCGAGATAATCAAAAGAAATATTACACAGAAAAAACGCATGGTAAATAACCTGCTTAATGATTTGAGTATTTATTTTATACCATTAAAAATGCCATCAACCTTGAATTTTACATTAAGGATGTCTTTATTTTTTGGATTAATTATCAGGAAAGCTACTCAACAAAAGTGCCGAGCCTTATTGAATGCTTCAAGAGCATTCAGCAACAAAAGTAGCATACTCAGTTATCGTTTTTTGATTTAGCCTGATAATGACAAACGGTTTATCAATCACAGTTTTAAATATTTAGTTAGCTCACCGCAATCAGAAAATAGCTTCATATAAATGACATAAAGTTTTTTACTTATTACCTCACATCATTATCTAAAAAACACGCATGAAATTATTTTACTTTCGGATCGAAACTGTATATTCTATATTCGAATCGAAACTATAAATCATATTGCTGTAATGCCTTAATGTTGCACCAATACACCAATATGGAAGAGTTATCGGTACTTTACATAGCGACTTCTCAGGAGAAAATAGATGAATCCTTTAACCTCTTTCAAATTAAATCATGGCAATCGAACCATGAATTTGGCTTTCATTTTTCTGTTACTCAGTATTCCATTAACTTCTAAGGCGCAACCTCAAGTAGCAGAAATGGCGAGTGTGCAAAATTGTCACTATTTGAATAAGGTCGAGGGTTCATCAGGTTATGGTAAAAATAATAATTGGCAAAGCTTAGCGAAGTATTCAGCACTCAGTCGTGCAGATCAATTGGGTGCAAGTCACGTTGTCTGGGATCAGTTATACTCTGTAGGTGGTTTTAATGGAGTTGTAATAGCCAAGGCCTATAACTGTGATTCATATACTGCAAATAAAGGAGTCGTGATAGTAGAACCCCTTGCGTTAGAATAGTTGCCGGTGTGCCAAGAAGCGAAGGATATGTAGTTTCACGAAGCTTTAATATCTTGAAAATGCAGACTTTACGAAATCACGTCGAATCATTGGGGCTGATCAAGGCTGCCTGAGAATAGGAACCGTAGCGAGGGAAAGTGATTTTGAGTCAGGCTTTTTGATCATTTGAGGCGAATAGTTGTTCTATTTAACGAAAATGAGCGAGGAATCTGGCCAAAATGGCTTTTCCGCAGTATGTTTTCTATTCTAGGGCAGCCTAGGCTAAGGGTATGTCGCCATCAAGCCTATAATTTGATTCTGGTAAGTTGGGAATCTGTATTTAAAGCGCATCTCGCTACCGCGCTATCCGTTACAATACTTCACCGGGAAAAATGGATTTGATATAATACAGTCAATCTTGTCAATCAAATTGACGTGGAGAAAAAATGGGGCAATATTAGCAATCTAGCTAAGCAGCTTCGCTTTTTCGATGCCGATATCCTTGATGAGTTGAGCTACTTACTATTTCCATAGCCCCGGAGCGCTTTACTATTTCACATTATCAAATCTTTGCACGAAAAAACCTCATGAAACCAATAAGGTTTTTTTTCAATAGGCTTTACTCATGAATTATATATGCTAAAGCCACTATGGAAAAAGTAGACTTATTCGACTTGATTGAGCGTATTGCGGCTTTAATTCGTTCAGAAGAACGAAAAAAATGTACGGCAGTTGGTTTGCAATCAGTACATTTACAAGCCCTAAACTACTTATCGCGCTGCAATAAATACAGTAATACTCCAGGAGCGCTGACTAATTATCTTGGCATGACCAGAGGCACTGTTTCACAGAGCTTGTCATTATTGGAGAAAAAAGGCTATATAAAAAAAACAGCCAACATAAATGATCGACGAGTTATCCATCTTGAGTTATTGCCGGAAGGCAAGAAAATTTTAGAACAAGCCCAACCGGCTGAATTGTTTATTAAAGCGGCCGCCATGATGGAGAAAAAAGGAGACATTACAAATTACGAAACAGTTTTTGCTAACATACTGACGGCATTGCAAAAAGCCAATCAATCACAATCGTTTGGTATATGCAAAACTTGCCATTATTTTACGACAATGGATGACAGTTTTTTATGCGGATTAACCAAAGAACTACTTTCCGAAAGTGATAGTGAAAAAATCTGCCAGGAACATACTGTGGTGTTATGGCAGTTCTAAATAGGCTATTTAGCTTACCGTATAGTTAAATATTTCAAGATCTTTAAAACACCGTCAATAGCCGGTTGAAATAAGTCGTCCGGTATTTGACACGAAAAATTATTTGTTATCCAACCTAAAAGAACATGAAATTAATAACAGCTATCATTAAACCGTTCAAAATGGATGATGTAAGAGAAGCCTTATTTGAAATTTGGGTTGCAGGCGGGACTATCAAGCAATAAAGTGGGATGCTTGTTAAATGCCACAAGCTGTCTAGCTACTTCGTGAATTTTTCGAGCATTGCTTAAGCTGAACTCGGGATAGTTGCCATATCCAAATTTAATTTTTTTATTATCTATTCGATTTTCATAGCGCCACCCCCCCCCTTAGCTCTTATAACTTTAACTAAGCCTTTACTATCAGCCCTTTGGCATTCTTTACCAGTTGCCTTTAACTTATTGATTTCTTTATCTGTTAGCACTTTATGCCCCCTGTTTTTTTTAATACTCTAACTCGGGACAGGCGCTCGGGACAATACAGGGGGCAAAATAACTGGGTTTCGATGGTTTCGAGTGGGAACGTCTGGGCATAAAAAACCCCGCTAAGCCAGATAACTTGCGGGGTCTTGGGTCAGTCTGGGACTGTGTGAAACAGCCCTAAATTTTCAGACTGTAGTACATGACCATAGCATTATCAAGGCCTGCAGGCTGCCAAAGCAGAAACAGGGGACAAAACAGGGGACATTGAAACGGTTTTTTTATTTTTACGCCAAATATCGGCAATCGTTGCCAAACTTTCAGGCATAAAAAAACCGCATGGTTAGCGGTCTGATTATTTCAGGATTAAATTTATCATTTTGCAGGAGTTAAATTCTTTGCTCCGTTGCAGAAATAATAATCCGCAACATTACTGTTCGTATCACCACCACCAGCGGAAAAAGCCCCAACAGAGAACCTTTTTTGTGATTCTGATTGAGTTATTACAACAGTATTAGCGCCAAAAGTTGTTGCTCGTTGTTTATACCAATTAAAACAATAATTTCCACCGCTTGCGCAAGCTTCCTGCATTTTATAAGTGCAACTTTTATCAGGAGTTTGGGTTTCAATTCTTACATATTCCCAATTCGGATATCGAAAACTTGCACAGCCAACTAAAAGAGAATAAAAACTTATTAAAAATATTTTATTTTTCATGAATACCTTTATATATTAATACTTAGTTGATGATACCGCTTTAGTAATTATCAAGATACTTCTAAAATAAAATAATAAAAATGGGACTAATCAATGCCGAACAACAACTGCCAACAATTCAGGCATAAAAAAGGCCAGTAGCAAACCAGCCTATTTTTATTAAGTAACATTGCAGGCATCTCCACTAATTAGCACCTAATCCATATGTTAATTTGATAATACAACATTAGATATATTCAATTAATTTATGGCTGATTGCTGGCGTTGATTTGTAGATGTTCAGTCGTAATTGAATGAGCATTAACGACCCAAACCGGTCATACGAATATTAGTTTAGGCTTCTCTGAACCGGACATTCGTGGTATTCCGGTTCAAAGCTGCGTAATTGCAGTTCGGAAATAATACGCCTTATCAATAAGTGTCGGCGCTTTCTTTAGAGCCAGTGACTAATAGTCCTCGTCTCACTACTCCATCGCTGATTTGATAGTTCACACAAAAACCATAACCTTTCAAGGCCTCGTGTTTGCTCAGTCGTTCGAGCAGAGGACTGAAAATTCTCGTGTCGAAAATTCTGTTATTACGCCGGTCAACATGCATACTGAAGGCTTCGATCTGATCCGGGCTTTTTTATGCCTGACGGTTTTGTGTTGAGGTGAATATTCCTGTCTTTTTCATCTGAGTGAATTTACAGATATGCATTTAACTTCAACATAAAGTGATAGTCTGTTTAAATCATTTAAGGCAATTTTAGTTTGCTTAATCTTAATATTGCATTCTTGTGACATTTGGTGACAATTCAAAACTATCTTCACAGTAACTTTTCGAATACCATTCGCATTGAAAAATAATGTTCACCCAAGTTCTTATTTTTTATCGATAAGCGTAAAACTGTATGAGTTAATATAATCCTCCTAATTAGGAAAAACATCATGAAATTGACCAGCAAAAGACAACTTGCAATCGCCATCCAAGTGGCTCTTGCC
>JAPLRP010000016.1 GCA_026399095.1 Methylococcales bacterium
GCATAGAGAAAACATTCATGATTTTTTGGGAGTAGATCAAAAATATTAGTGGGAAACAGCAGGTGTTGATTGAATTCAACTGGGCTTGATTTAAAAGGAACTGACATGGCTTGTCCAAGTGACTTTATTTACACTTATTATACCATAATACATTGTTTATATTGAGTATATTAGGCTTCTTTAGGGTGATTTACGGTTGTGCCATGAAAATTGGAGGGGGAGTAATTCGGGCTGCTAAATTTTCGTTGGTATTCTCGGACAGCCTCCTAGTTACTTTCCAAAAGCACATGGGTTTTAATACCAGACAACCGTTAAAAGTCGTGAATCTCTAGCATTAATTCCTCAGATATTTTAAAGTAATCAACCGGACCAAAATCAACATCATTAATATTTATAAAACAAAGCCGCGCGTTTTTATTTCGGGAATGTAACCATTTCACTTCTTTACTACAAATGAGGCGGACTGTTAAGCTGTACCATTAGTTTTATGACTGGAGATAAGGTGTTAAAGATTAAAGCGTTATTTTTTGCCTGTTTCTTGCTGTCTGGAGTCTTTTCCGATTGCCTTGCAAGCTCGCTCGCAGAACAATGGTCACGCGTGTCATTGCCGACTTATTCTGTTAGCGCTCAGAGTATTGGGACTTATAATGCCGGCTGTATTAGCGGAGCGGTTTCTGTGCCGATTAATGGTACGGGTTATCAAGTAATGCGCTTATCGAGAAATCGAGTTTATGGTCATCCAGACTTAAAGCACTATATTGAAAGGTTAGGGCAAACTGCCGCCAGACAACATTTAGGATCTTTGTTAATTGGTGATTTAGGTCAGCCCCGAGGCGGCCCGACTTTAAGTGGGCATCGTAGTCATCAATCCGGGCTGGATGTTGATATTTGGTTTTTATTATCAAATGAAGCCGCCAGTCGCCTACTCACATTTAGTGAACGTGAGAACTGGAATGCACCTTCTGTGCTTGCCGGACAATCTGATGCAATTGATTTTAGACAATGGTCCAAAGCTAATGTAAAAGCTCTTGAAATAGCCGCTCAACTACCTGAAGTCGACCGAATTTTTGTGAATCCCAGTATTAAACGTGAACTGTGTTTAAGTCATGCCGGACAGGATTGGTTAAGAAAAATACGCCCTTGGTGGAAACATGATGATCATTTTCATGTTCGGCTTAAATGTCCAAAAAATAATCATTACTGCCAAGGACAAGAACCTTTACCACGAGGAGCGGGGTGTGATGCAGCGTTGGCTTGGTGGTTTACTGAAGAAGCCAAGCATCCAGAGACATCTAAAACACCCCCTAAACCACTGGTTTTACCTCTTCTTTGTGATAGTGTCTTAAGACAGTAGCGATGTTGATAAACCAATCAGCTAATGATTTTTTATCGTAAAGAGAACAAGTTTAGTCCCAACGTTTATATTTGGATTATTAGAGTCTATTCAAATTGCAGTCGCTATGTCCGGATTCCTTACGCTATTGGGAAATAACTTAGGGTTTTCGGGCTTTAGCATGTTGCTGTTTACCTTCAATCAGAATGCGCGCTAATTTGCGCAAACCATCCGATGATATGTCCAGGCCAAAAGGTGCGCCTATATTTTCAAGCTCATAAATCACATCTGTAGCTGCTATAAACGTCATATAACGTAAACCTTGGATCTCTGGCAATTGTTTAGCCAATGTTTTTAACTGCGGTGCGAGGCGTTGCCAGGTATTGGTAAAAAACACACGAACCGGATCATCGCCATTAGCATCATGATCTTTTAATCCTGCCTGAAAAGCATTACGTGATTCCAGAAGCGTTTCCATTAAGGCATCACGTAACTCTTCTGATTTTGCATCATCTGAAGCCTGTTGGATAGCCTTAGTTAAAAAGGTATCCCATTCCTTCCAGCTGGCTTGCCATTGCTTTTGTTCAGCATCCGTTAACGGTGTTGTCGACTTTTTAACCACTAATTTATCTGGCGCATTAAAGGCTAGTTTGATGGCAACGCCGTTGTCGTTGGCTTCTGCACCGGTAAATTTTAAGGTATTAAGTATTTGCTTAACTTCTGACACATTCTCTTTGGGTAAAAATTCAGTGACTGTTTTTTCAATATCGGCTCTTGACTCATTTAAATCTATTTTAACGGCTGATAACTTGGGTTCGGCAAAACGCTTAATCAAGTCCTGTATTTTATTATTACTGATTGAACCGCCTTGTGGATCCGTCGCCGTTACTTTGGTAATGGGTAAACTCAACACAGTCTGTGTGGCATTGATGGTAGGTTGCTGCAAGGTTTCCAGAACACCCGCCCATTCAATAAGAGTGACACATTGCCCTCCCAATCCCGTTCCAAATCGGGCCTGTAAATTATTGACCAGTTTAATTTGTCCACTTTGACCGCTCACTTCAGGATTTGAAAGTTTTAAATAACTACAGCCATGCTTATCATTCCAAAGCTCTGCCGTATTACCTGCACCTTTATAAAGCTGGGTAATTAATGCTTTTTTTATAAGACTATAATCCAACTGAACGGGAATGGTAAATTGACCGGCTACGCCACTTTTTGCAAAAACCATGAGCAGGCTAAAAACCATACTGATCCAATATTTGTTCATTTTGTCTTTCTCCGAAAAATTAAAAAGCCAAGCTTAAATGCTTGCCTACTGCTTAATACGTTTATATCTTTTAGCTTACTTTTGCTCCTGAAAATCATTTGCTTCGACGGGAATCAAAGGAGCAAGTGTTGCTGGTAAAGTATCTAAATGCTGGGCAGACGCATGTTTTGGTCGCGTGTATTGGCGCCCGATAAATAAATCATTACTAACAACCACCACATCATTTAACCAAGCTTCCGATTTCTGGCAAGCCTTGGAATAGGGGGGCTCTTTACATAAATCCACTTTATCATTTTTAAACACATCCAGATGCAATCCAGGTAATGGTCGAACACTAATATCAGGCAATGGAACAACATAATCCATAATAGTGGGCTCATTATAATTTAGTAAATCAAGTACCAGTTTAGGCACTTGATAAAGCGGAATATTACCCACTTTAAGTGGTCCATTTTTACCATCAATAATAATAATGGGCGTACTTACATGAAACTTAAACATCGTAGGAGAAAATTCACTCCAACTGGAAAAAAGCACCCCTGATTCCACATAACCATCTCCGAGATTCGGGAGATGATCTCCAAAAGCGACAATTATACCGTCAGGATCACGTAATTTTAGTTGCTCTAAAAATGCCATTAACTCTCGGGATTTATAGTAAACCGTATTGGCATAAGCCGATACTTCTTCAACCTGTGATCGAGAACTGACTTTTAAAGGGCGACTGTCATTTAAAGGATAATTCCAATGGCCAAAATAAGTCACAATGTAATCCAGAGTGGGTTGTTTGTTATCCAACGACCCCGATATCTTTTCCATCACCTGCCGATAAAGCGAAGCATCCGATAAAAACTCACGGTTCATATCATCCAATAAAAAATTCTGTTTAGACCAATAGGTCTGAAAGCCTACATTTCGATAAGCATTAACACGATTCCAAAATACCGGCACGTTTGGATGAGAAACGACAGTTCGATAGCCTTTGTCAGCAAGAATATGGGGTAAACAAGGCGCAGGATTAAGTAATTGTCGCTCAAACTTAACGCTGCTTTTTGTCACTGGAAAGCCACATAACACCTCAAATTCTGAATTTGCCGTGCCACCTCCAAAAACAGGCACCAAGGCATGCGAATATTCTGTATTTTTCCAAAGCTTACGAAAATCAGGGGCTAAAGGATTTTGTGAGAAATGCGCTTTTTTTAACTCGCTCGGATCCCAAAATGATTCCAATAAAACAATATGCACATTACGCGGCTTAAATGGCTTGATTTCCGTAAGTGGCTTAGAAACAGGTGCCGTACTTAGCAGATTTTCAACCGCTAACTGAGCCTCATCCATATCTGGCGATTTTTCGGCTAAAACAAAAAAACGCGCGCCTTCTTGCAAGCTATAAAGCACAGGTCCACGTGACAAATAATTAGTGCGTTGATCCCATTTCGAATTACCAAAATATTTATCCAGCGGATCCAGTATCATAATGGGCTTGTAAACCAGAGTCATCCCCAGCAATATCATCGACAGGCCGGCCAGATAAGAGCTCCAATGACGCACTGTAAAGTTGAACACGACTAAACTGGCAATTGCCGCCAATGGAATTGCCAAGGCGAAAAACCGCCAACCTTCCAATATTAATAATAAGGCCTGAAGCGCAAAAACGTCATCCGGTATAATGGGTCCGCCAAAAAAAGACATCTTTACAGCATTACCAACGTACAAAATAGCCATTAATAAGGCTTGAATAAGTAAAAAAATCCAAACACGCTTTGATACTGAAAAAAGAATATAAGCGACCGCCAGTTGCATCAAATAATCATAAAAAATAGCCGATAACTCAAGATGCACATCAAATTTAAGCGTCGTAATCAGGTAAAAAAACACATAAAGTAAAGCAGTAGAAAATATCGGCAATAATCTCTTTAACATAAGTGGTGATGGTCTTTTCTTATGGGGGTTAGTGTGACTCGACTGAGCTTAATGGACAATGAATATGGCTTATTTTATCATAAGCTCGCTACCTCTAAATCTCTGCTTTTTTGTCTTGACCTTATTTTGGCAATTGATATATCTATTGCCCACCCTATTCATCCATCATAAAATGCCTGATCTTATAACTTAATTTATGGTTTTTTTTAATGTCAGATACAATTTGGTTTAGAACCGGTGAAGCAACCGTATTTTCCAGCGAAGGCCAAGGCACTGATGCCATGCCAGAAATACTAATTGGCAGCGTTAAAGGCCCTGCCGGCAATGCCTTTGCAACTTTGATGGGCCAGACTGAAGGTCACACCCGCATGTTTGCTATCCGCGCCTGTAACCAACAAGTTCGCCCTGCGACAATAATAGTGCCTAAAGTGACTATGAAGTCTTCCGCCTATATTGAGTTATTTGGTGGCCCGGTACAATCGGCTGTTGCAGATGCGGTTATTGACAGTGTTATTGCCGGTGTTATTCCTGCCGATAAGGCTAACGATCTATGTATTATTGCAATGTTATGGATTGCTCCTGAATGTGCCACCAACCCTGATTTGGATCGTAAAGATTTATATCGCACCAATTATGAAGCGATGAAACTGGCTATCTCGCGTGCCATGAGCAATTCGCCCAGCATTGAAGAATTAATCGCCAACCGCCATAAAATTGTTCATGAAATGTATGATCCTGAAACCGGTGAGTCTCAGTGGTAGAAAAATAATAGGGTATTTGAAGTCGATTAACCGCAAAGAGAAATACACTTATTTACGTTGGGTTGCCTCTTTTTGCAACCCAACAAATCAGTAAAAAAACTTAAAAATCCATCAACAATCCAGGTATTCCAATACCCTGAATATGCTGGGCATTTTTTCCTTCTTCATAAGCAAGCAGCTTTCCTTCTTGTTGCCAAATCCTAAAAGCCAAAGAATAGGACAAAACACGAATAGGGTAATCACGCGGCAGTAGTTGTAAGTAGGGTTGTATGGTCACAAAATCAGTCGCACCGTATTGTTGCATAATAAATTTAAGCCCTCCGTTGGCAGGGCCGATATTGTAAGCTAACAAACCTAGAAACAAATCATCATTCATCTCTGACAAATAAAACTTTAATGTGGCCGCTGCTAGAAAAGCATTATGCCTGGGGTTACTTAATAAAAGCTGATGTTCCTCTAATCGCTTACCAGCTTGGGCAATAATTTCTTTTGGCACTTGGGTAATTTGAAACAAGCCATGCCCACCGTCAACACTATCACGTGGCAAAAAAGAAGACTCCGTTGCTGCGATACCTTGTAAAAGATTAGGATCTATATCAAATTCCTTTGCTGCGTCTTTAATATCTGAGTTGTATGCTTCTGCACGGTTAAGCATTTTTTTTAATTGCTCAGAATCAGATCGGCGATAAGCCGCATAAACCTGATGTGCCAGTGTTAGTCTACCAGCCTCTGATTTGCCGCCCACCAAGGTACGAAAATGTCCTCTTGCCAATGCAAATTGATCTTGCATTGAAAACCAGGCAATAAACACCGCGATGCAAATAGCCAAAACGGGAGACAAAAATAATGACTTGCCCTGCAACCATTTTCGCAGCTTCCACCAGCCAATTAATAAGCCGGTCGTCGTAATAATCATCCCTAGTACACCGATTGCAAACGGTAACAAGCTGGTAAAAAATCGGGTACCTGAAAACCAGTCAGCGGAATAACCCAAAATAACCATAATGGCTAAAACAGCAGAAATCGCCAAGCCTAAAAATTCAAGACTACTCCAAAGTAACCGATGCTTTAAATTAGGAACAACTGGCTGGATTATCTTTTTTTTTGCTCTTGGCTTTCTTGGCCGCTTTGGTGGGTTTTGCTCAAGAGTAGCCTTAGGTTTGGGTTTAATCTTTACCGGCTTATCTGGATTAACAGGTCTATTCATCTGGAAAAATATTAAAGCGTAAAAACATAATTAATTAGGACTCTCTAGCCAAGTAAGCCACAGCAACTGCAGGGGCGCAATCCGCTGTTGCCAGTCCTGCTTGACTTGCTGAGGCTGGAAATAAATCAGAAAAATCAAGGTAAGGATAACCTAATAACTCCGCGATTTGTTTCACCAAAAATCGCCCCACACCAGCACCTATTATTGGATTGATGTTAAGTATTGCTTGATTTTGAATGTGGCCCTCACAAGCGCTTTTAATCTTTTGTAATTGTTGTCCACGAATATTCTCGGCAAATTGCTGCCAACGGAAAAGTTCTTCCGGGAAAAAATCACTGCCTATCATTCGTGACAATCGTCTGGCGCTGGCAGTGACGGTTTTTTCTGCTCCATCGGCTGTTTCGGTTTGGTCGTGCACTTCATTGAGTTCTCCGGTAACGCGATAAACATCTGCCATTGTAGCGAAATATTCTGCCATTAAACCAATTTCATGATCTTGATCGCTTGCAGTTTGAGCTACCGCCATTACTGCTGTCCTGACGATGCCGGTATAGACAAGTTCCCGCGAGATTAATCGCTGATAATCAGTGTACCCTTGCGCCAACACTTCTCCATTCTTTAGCGCCAGAATATCAGTAGTCGTGCTACCTATATCAACAAATAATCCATTACCCAGTTTTTGCGCTGCGTAAGATGCACTAGCCAACCAATTTGCTGAAGCAATGGCTTGATAATGTTTGGATTGAACCTGTTCAGCTTCAATAAATCCCGTCAGTCCTGCAAATACCAAACACTGCTTTTGCGGAAATAACTTCGTTACAGTAGCGATGATTTGCTTAACACCATCGTCACGGTCATCAAACAAATCAACCAACTCACCTGTCATGGTTATCGCATGGCGACATTCCCAAGCGGCGGCCTCATGCAATATATGCGCTGCCGCAACCTGTAATTGATCCAAGCCTTTCCATAACGGACAGGGTTGTTGAAAAACAGCGATTACCTCACCACTTTGACTAATAATTGCAGCTTTAAGGTGGGCGCCCCCTATATCCCAACCCATCATATTAGTTTGAATCATTTTGCTTCATGTGAATGCTTATCGCTTGATTACAAAAGGGGGTTAAGGTGGGCTCACCTTTAACTAATTGCAGCACATTTTCAGCGACATTGATTCCCAAAGCGGCGTTAATCCCAACAAATGAGGTAGTTAGTCTTGGATTTATTTCAAGCACGAGTATTTGCGCCGGTGTCTCTATTAAATCAACGCCCACATAACCCCATAATTCAGGGAAAGCCTGAGCAATATTAGCAACCAAATCCTGATAGCAGTTTAAATCAAGGTCATAGTTAACAATGAGTTCTGACAACTGATATTGCTGATTAATAATGTTAAATTGCTGCAGATTAGTACATATCAACCAACCCGTTCCTTCTTTAAACAAACAGGACAAGCTGGTTTTTATACCCTGAATATGCGGCTGAATAATATAGTCGCCTTGTCGTGAACACATTTGCTCAAAATCGTGCGGACTTGTCAGTATATAACTGTCTGAACAACCCACACCATCAACCGACTTTACTAACCATTGATCAGACGTAATGTCTACATCAGTAATACCTGATTCGACTAGCTCTTGCGCTAAAGCTTGTACTTCATTGTTTTTATTCCAAACCACGCCCGTAAATAAACGACTAGGCACAGTAGCAATATGATACTGTTTTAGGCGCTGGTAAGTTTCAAACTTATTACCAGTTAGCGCAACTGCGCTTGCAGGCGACGTTAATAATGTCTTACCCAAGGCCTCAACTGATTGACACAATTTTTGTAAAATACCATCAAACTCCGGAGCAATCGGCCAAACTGCATCACACTGTTTCACTAAATTAACGAATTCGTTATGGCAATTCTGTTCAGGATTGATGACGACTGTTTCAAATCCGTCAGTATTTATTAAACCGTTAATGCGATAATCCAACATAACTGTCATAGATAAATCATCATGATTACTTTGAAGTCGTAAGTTATCAAGTAGCGCCTGTAGCATCAAACGCCCCTCATTCTTCAACGCTTCAGGTAGATCTTGCTTATTAAAGCCACCGCCGGTGATATACTCAAATACTAAAATTTTCATCAGCGCATTTTATCACCGGAACAGCGATAACGACTTTATCCATGAAAATAATTCCTGTAATTGATTTAAAAGACGGTGTTGTCGTTCACGCCCGACAAGGTCTGCGTGACCAATACCAGCCCATTAATACTAAACTGTGTCGATCTTCGGACATTTATCAGGTTATTGAGGCTTTTTTGGCTGAATATGACTTTAATACTGTTTATATTGCTGATTTAAACGCGATTACTCAAGAAGGTGACCATGCCGACTTGATCAATGAGGTGCTAGCCTTTTTTCCGCATATACAATTTTGGGTAGATAAAGGCTATCAAAGACTTATAAACTACCCCCATAATTATTTACCGGTATTAGGCAGTGAATGCTATAACGATGAAAACGTGTTAGAACTAAAAGCCTTTAATGACCGTTTTATTCTTTCTTTGGATTATTCGATGTCTGGAGAACTGGGTGCAAAAAGTCTTTTTTCTAACCCGGATTTATGGCCGGCTAGCATTATCATTATGACCTTAAGTCGGGTAGGCAGTCACCAGGGGCCAGATTTGGCCAAGTTAAACGAGTTTTGCAAGCGCTATCCAGATAAACTGTTTATTGCTGCAGGTGGCATAAGAAATATAGACGATTTATACGCAATAAAACGATTGGGAGTAAAGCAGGCACTTATTGCCAGTGCGTTACATTCTGGCGCTATAAGTCGTGTGGATATTGAAACTATTTAGACAAAAAAATACCCCGGCAAGCCGAGGTATTTTTAACAACTAATACAAGATGCGTTAAAGCATCAAGTAAAGGTATTAACCTTCGTTGTTAACTGCGAACGGATGTTTAGCAGTTGATTTTGCAGCAACAACTTCAGCAGCAGTAGGTGAACCGGCAACAGCGCGTTTCAGAGCTTCTTTAGTTGCTTGATAGTTGAATTTTTCAATTAACGCGTCATCTTCAGCTTGCCAGTGAATGAATACACCAACAGAGATGAATAAATCATCAGCTTCATCAGCAGGGATTGTGCCGTCTTCAACACAATCAGCAACTGCCATAGCAACAGCACGTTGAGCAGGACCAAACATTTGAACTGCTTGTTTAGAACCTTTGATTGTTACTTTATTGAATAAAATAGTTGCAGGCTTAACCATTAAGTTAGGAGCAACAACAGCCAACAAAGTTGAAAAACCGTCTTTGTTGTTTGTTAATGCGTTTGCAAATGCAGACTCAGCAGCTGAACCACGTGGTCCTACCATCAAATCGATATGTGCAATTTCGTTGCCTTCGCCAACTAAAGATTCACCAATTAATACTTTATTAATTTTTGCCATGTTAATTATACCTTATGAAGAAAAAATGAAAAATTCGAGCTAATATCGACTTTTTATTCGCTCCCTACCATTAAGTGGGGAGATTTTTATTACAAAGAGCTAAATTAATAACCTCTTCTAAAAATACTGTAAATACTGTTGCTACGGTCATGTCAGCCATGGTGCCAGGATTTAAACCCTTGGCTTTAAGCTCTTGGTCAATGCTGTAAAGTAACGACAGACAATGCTCAGGATTTTCAATTGCAGATAACTGATTGGAAAGATTAGACATCGTGCTTGCAATCTTTTCAGTGTACTGACTGCCATATTTTCTTTCTATGTGACTATCAGGAAATTGACTGAATAAACCTGCATAAACAGATACAGCAGCCCAACCTTGATTACCCCATTTACTCGCGGCATTGTAATATATCAGGATTGCAAAATCAAAAATATCTTGGTAATCGGTAATATATTGAAGGGCAATTCGATCCTTTGTACTGGCCAATCGCATGGCTTCAGTCAGATTAACTGAAGGTTTTTCTGTCACGTCTTGTTCATCAGAACTGCCTAAACCACCTGGCGACGCTAATGTGATAGCCTTAAAAACCCACTCGGCATCTTTCAAGGTTGTGGCGTTCAAAACCTGATTTAATGCTTGTCTTAACGTGCAATCCGGCTTTTTTATAGCGATTGCCTGAACTAATGGCGCACATAGTAAAATAATCCCTAAATTGGTATTGCAGGACACAGCTTCACGTGTTGCCTTTACTGCATAAAATATTTTTTCGCCTAAGGAATAATTCGGATTACAGAGCGGCGCTGAACTTACTTCTGCGCTCAGTCTGAAATCAGCAACCGTCATATCATGACCCTCTGCGTAAACACTGACATTGCCGGGCTTGAATGCCTGTAACTCAACTTCACAAGCCTGCTGATAAAGCTCACTGAGTTGTTGCGGAGAAATCATAGCGCTTTAACGTGACGATTGATTAAATCATCTGCCAAAATTTGTGCAATGTTGACGTCACAAACACTTTCCAAGCCTTTCCAGGCAGGAATACTGTTTACTTCAATAACGGTGTAATGACCGTCTTTATCTTGAATAATGTCCACACCGGCATAATCCATTGCCAAGACCCTTGTCGCTTTTACAGCTAACGCAGCCATTTCAGCGTTCAAATCAATGCGTTCACAACTGGCACCCCGCGCCACATTATTTAACCAGGATTTACCTCGCCTGCGCATAGCAGCAACTGCCCGTCCATTAACAACAAAAACGCGCTTATCGGAAAAGCCTTCGCCGAAACAATGCACAAAACGTTGCAGATAATAAACGCCTCGGCTATTGGTCAACCAAAATAAATCGGTTGTTTTTTCAATACGTCGAATACCGGCTCCCTGTGATCCAAACAAGGGCTTACTAATCAACAGATGTCCTTTTTTTAATTCATTTTCTGCAATACTTAAGGCATCCTCTCTATTACGCAACACCCAAGTCAATGGTGTAGGCAGGCCTGCATTGTGCAGTAAAAAACTGGTCATCCCTTTATCAACACTACGTTCTATTGCATGCCCATCGTTATATACAGGAATACTCATAATCTTTAAGGCATGAAGAAAATCAAGATATAAAATAACTTCTTCCAACGAACCACCCGGGACACCTCTTACAAAAGCAGCGTCTGGCAGATCGTACTCAAAACCGGGAATACTAATTGGATTTTTGCCTGCTTGAATAGCAAAGCTACACTGTGTTAAGGAAATGTAATCAGTGCTATACCCTAAGTTGCCAAAAGCAAGGCGGAGTTGTTTGCCATGCCACCCCGGATCATCGGTAAAGATGGCGATACGTCCCATGTTTATAACTGCACTCCAAGTCGCCTTAGTAAGGGTAATAATAATAAATAACCGGTAACTGTTGCTGTTACCGAAAGCCCCAGACTAAGCCAAAAACCAAAACCCTGTTTAATCAATACCGGAAAAAGTATAAAAAATAACAGCGATGGCAATACCAACCAAAAAATTTGACCTGAAAGCATGGCAATTTGTGTCGATTCTACACCATCAAAGTGCATCCAAATCATTGCCAGCAACGAAGTCAGTGGCAACGCTGCCATTAACGCAGCGAAAACACTATGCCGCTTGGCAATTTCCGAAATCAGTACAATGATCAGTGCAGAAATACAAAACTTGAGCGTGTAATAAAGCATTATCTTGTGCTTTAAACTCCAAATGATTGGTCTAACAAGGCATTATCAAGTTGTCCGGCTCGGAAACTCTTACCCGAATCAACCGCCGTCACAATCACACTAGCCGGACTAAACAACATGGCATCAATTTTAAAAAAATCGTATTCATATTGCTTAAAAATTTCTGCAAAGGGTTTACCATAATCTTTTGAGGTTGAACTAGGCATTTCCTTGGCTAATTTTTCTGCTGCTTCATCACTGCCTTTAACAAACAAATGGACTTGGCCGGCAAATAAAATCGCATCATTGGTACGTCCCATTGCTTTAACAAAGTTGGGGTGCGGTGGACACACAGGCGCACTTCCACTACCGTCAATAATATTTTCCAAAGGAAAATGCAACGCATGTGCTTTATGAATAGCCACCTCCAAAACGCGTGCCACGACTTGAACGCCGCCAGCAAGACTACTGGTCGGTGTCACAATAATAGTCAGTTTTGATGGATCAATGTTACAGGCTGCCGCTACTTTTTCAATAAGAGCCAGCGGCGGAACCGCATCATTCTCAATCACCAACACGGTAGCATCGGCTGTATCCAAATAATCCAATTCTTTATAAAGCTCTTCAACAGGCTCTTGCTTACCGTCTCTTAGCTTGGTAGCCATAGCACGTGCAGGGCCTGAACCTAATGCGTAATATTTCTCATGCGATAAGCTCCAGCCGGCATATTGGCTACCCAAGCAGCCCAGCACAGGATTACCGGTATGCACGTTAACTGACAAAGGCCAGTTATTGGTATAGGAACTGTGGTTAATAGTGACCGTCCCCATACCACCCAGACAAATTTCAGCAATAATACGTCCTGCCTCAAGGCCACCCGGCACTTTGATGCCCGCATCAATAATGGTACAGCCATTTTCAAGGATTTCTATACCGACGCGTAACTTATCAGCGTTGTCCAGCAAATGCTTTACCAGTGGTTGGGTTAATTTATTAACGCTAGCTTTATATTCCATGGGTGTTAAAACCTTTTATCAAGTTAAGTTGTTTAATCTGTAGTTCATTTATGACTAAATGCGCCTGCTTTTGGTGGGCAATAATACTGCAAACAGGCTGCCCTGTGCGACAAGTAACACCAAATTCCGGTAAATCCATACATCCATCAGGCCATTTAAAGGCTTCCGATATCATTACATCCTGTTGCGCATAGACAATTTGATAACCTGTGTAACCCTTATTTGATAGAGCATAATCAGTTAATTGACCCTGACTTGCCTTGATATGCCAGATTATTAAGTCAGCATCATATAATTGCATGCTAGCCGATGGTCGCGGATTAATTTCCAAAACAAAAACCATTTCGTCCGCCTGAATAAAATCCAGCGAATTGATCCCTTTTAGCCTAAATTCGCAGACCAATTCATCCAGCCAATCCGTTATCCGTTCTTTATGTTCATCCAACAAATCACAACTGCTTATAATCCCTGAAAAAATAAATTCCTGCCCCTCACCCAAGTCAATAGTCCATTGCGTGTTAAAACCAATTACTTGCGCATTTTTCCCATCAGCTAAGAACAACACAGAATGTTGCGTACCCGCCTGAAATTTTTGCCAATACACTGGAGTGTCAGCCTGATGTTTTGGGTTATAGCGCTGTATCCCTAAACCACCCTGCCCTTGCATCGGCTTAACCAACCATACTGCTTGATTATTGGGCGGAACAAAGCATACCTCTGGATAGGGAATGCTTAACTTGTCGAGACTGGAAAAAAAATCTGATTTATCTTGTAACCTTAAAAAGGTATCGATTGAATTACCCAACACTATTAACTTGTTATCCAAATAGCGCAGACTTTCAGGATAATATTCAAAGCCGCTGCCATAAATAAAATGCCTAACACCATAGCGCTGAATAAAATAATCAACAACGGGTACTAACTGTTGTTCTGAAAGTGAAGAAACTTGCTTAAAAGCTTCAGCGTATTGTTGCGTGTCACGATCAACAAAAATATCGATCACTAAAGGCTTTAACCCAACATTTTTTGCTGCCTGCGCCAATAGTCGCCCCGAACTGGCAATAACAAGAATATATTCAGGGATAGGCATTTTATTCAGAAAGATAAGCCATGAAAGTCGACAATATATTGCTTGTTCTTAAAAGAGAGCCATCCAACGAAACCTTGCCAAGGCTCAGAAATATTAACGACCCGCTGCTGAGTTATTTTTTATCTTACGATTTTCTAAAAACCGCAGACCGGCAAAAGTGAGCCAACCGATAGTTATTAAAGCCACGGCAAAGGTGCTGTAGGCAATGGGCCAAGGAACTCCCTCTGTCATCATAGTAAATTCTGACATGCCGCCAATACCAGCCAGTACATTAAGCGGCATAAAAACCACACTGATGATTGTTAATCGCTTTATATCCTTATTTTGATTAACGTTAATAAAACCTACCGTGGCATCCATTTGAAAGTTGATCTTGTTAAAAAGAAATGCGGTATGACCATCCAAAGACTCAATATCACGAAGAATTTCTCGAACATCGTTATGCTGAGTATCCGAAAGAAATTTGCCTCGCATTAAAAAAGAAAGGGCACGCCGCGTATCCAGAACATTACGACGAATACGGCCGTTGAGATCCTCTTCTTCAGCAATTGCAGCAAGAATTTTTGCGGCTTCATCATCAGTCATATGCGATCTGAAAACTTGCCGACCAACCTCTTCAAGTTCGGAATAGACATCCTCGAGTGCATTAGCAGAATATTCAACCTCGGCGGCGAAAAGATCAAGTAAAACATCCTTGGCTTCTGATACATACCCAAACTCCGCCCTTGCGCGTAATCGCTGCAAACGAAACACGGGCAGCTCCTTGTTTCGAACTGAAAACAACGTATCCTTATTTAAAATAAAGGCGACCGGGACATTTCGTGATTCATCTTTACGATCAAGAAGAAAATCAGAGTGTAAATGAACCTCGCCATTATCTTCCACATAAAAACGGGCACTGGTTTCAAGATCAGTCAACTCCCTTGGATTCGGGAGTTCGACACCAAAGATATCTCTTGCCCAAGCGAGTTGCTCATCCTCCGGCATGACCAAATCAATCCAAATAGGCTTAACTCTTGCCAGGTCTTCTTTAGTTTCGATGGGAATCTGTCGCAAACGCCCCTCATAAAGATCAAATACCCTGATCTGCATACTACGACTTCTGGGCTTAGCTTCAACAACTAATTCGCCCCGAATAGTGTCAGATATTACTTTGCGAATATCTTCTTTTCGATCCTCACGAACCAATTGCCAAACGATTTGTCGATCTTCAGTTGGTAAAGCTTCAAGGATACGGGCTATAAGCTGATAGCCAAGCTGATCCAAGAGCCTTTGAAACTCTACCCTATTCTGTTTATGCACCAAGGTTTCAACCAGCTCATGACGTGGCATGTCTTGCCGATGAACCAAACCTTCCACCAACTTATGTCGGGCTAACAAGCTTATAACGTCGGAGAGATAATCTTGAACATCTTCATGATCATTCATCTTTTTTGCCTTATTGTGGTGTCATCGATCAATCAAGCCGATAGGTATATCAGATCAGGTTAAGATGACCTGACATTTATTGATGCCTGGAAACACAGACCAGCCCTAAACGACAAATACATCCCCGCCACTATTTCTAGAGCTTGCAGTAACAAAACTCAAATTATCAAAATGTGAAAACTTTTTTATTGCCTTTTGGGTAAGTGCTTCAGCTAAAGCAACACCATCAATCGCACAGAATCCAGTCGGCCCCCATGACGTTTGACCAATAGCTACAGCACCTTGCCGAGCAAACCAGTCCATTGCAACAGCGACTTCAGGACTGGTAAAAACACCGCCCTGCGCATCTGAAAAATGTTCACCAACTGAACGCTGTAATTCGCTAATGACCTCACCAAACTTAACAATGTCATTTTCGGCCACGGCAGGTAAACCTTGCATTAACAATAAGTAACATAAGCGCTCTGCTTCAAGCCGCGGGTAAGCCGGCAGGGTTTTAAAAGCCTCTATTTCCTGAAAACCATGCAGACCCTGACCACGCTGATCTAAAACCAAGATAAATCGCCAAGTATCAGGTATATCCAAGTGCACCAGAACCGGAGGTGTAATCGTTTTTTCACCACGACCACCATCAACCACTAACCCACCTTGCTCAAATACTCCGATACCTATACCCGAACGTAAACCTCTATCCATCAATGCCGCTATATCACGTACCGTAAGACCTAAACCATAAAACGCATTAAGTGCCGAGCCTATTGCCAGCGACATTTGCGTTCCCGAACCTAGTCCGACATGCTCAGGAATAGCTGATTCAATATTAATAGCCAACTTATCGGAAACATTTAATGCTTGGCACATCATTGTCAGACACTTATCGGCACGATGTGAAGAAGGACCTAAAATAGTTCGTTGCTCTGCAAGCGTTAGTGATAATCGAATAGCATGCTCGTTAAGTGCGACACCGATACTGCCAAAATGGCGATTTAATGAGCCACTTAAATCAAAAAAACCCATGTGCAATCTGGCAGGGGCGATCACTGAAACTTTAGCGTATTGAGGTATCACTGATAGTGTGTTTTGTTACTGAACAAAAATGAAGATTATACAGGATTAACTGCTTGATTAGTAATCTAAGCGGGGCGACGTTACTGCGTATATATCCTAAAAAGTACAATCACTATGCGACCTAATCATTCAAGAACTACCCCTTAAACATAAGGAGTGTTTGCACCAAATCGGGCATGATTACATCACAAAGCTCCAAGGCTAAATGGTCAACAGGCTCTGTCGAAGGCACATAAATTGAGAAGGCGCCCGCCCTCGATGCGGCTTCTATTCCCGAATAGGAATCTTCCAATACCAGACACTTATTGACTCGAACATTTAACAGCTCAGCTGCCTTTAAAAAAATATCGGGGGAAGGCTTACCGTGCTCTACATCATCACGGGTAATAATGATTGAAAAAGCCTGTCTTATTCCAGCAAGTTCAAGGCATTCATAAGCATTAGTAGCAAGACTATTCGTGGCGAGGCAATAAGGAATTTGTTGCTGAACAATAAATTCCAATAATCGCTTAAATCCCTGTTTAATATTTATGCCGTGATCATAAACATGTTCACGCCAAAAAAATCCGCTTAACCGATTAAATGCCGGCAGATTAAAATCAGCACCACAAACTGTAATCAGTTTTTGCTCTATATCCATATAATGCAATCCGGAAAATGACTGACAGAATTCATCAGAAAACTCATAACCCATTTTTTTTGCTGCCTGCTGCCAAGCGGCAAAATAGGTTACTTCAGTATCCAATACCAAACCGTCCATATCAAAAATAACGGCATCAAAATCATTAAATTTAAACACGAATAACCTTGATATATTCGCCTTGCGCCTCTCGAGTAGATCCAACCACAATTCGCTTAAGGCCTTGCAGGGTTTGTTCTATCGCCCCTGACACCTCGATAACTTCACCTTTTACAGCTTGACCGGTATAAGTCGCGGTAAAACAAACAACCGTATCGAATTGCTCATGATCTATTTTAAATTCTGCGGGATAATCAAAGGCATGAGCATCATCAACAACCTTACATTGTAAGGTCGTCGTTCCGCACTTTTGATAATTTATCGCCTGAGATCGAAAAGAGGCATCAATGAAATTCAAATCAAATTTTCGTCCGTTAATGACCGCTTTATTAGCTTTACGTCGCTCATGCCAAACATATTCAGCAAAACTTAATTCACAGGAACGACGCTGGTATGATTCATGCCAATCCTTGCTACTTAACTCTTGCATCTTTCCTTGCTTTATAAGCTCTTGGGTGATGGCTCTGCACTGATGAAAAACGGCCCTTTCATAACAAACCAAATCAATATCCGAACTTTGCATTTGCAAGCCAACCAACAAAGAACCAGTAATGCCAATTTGCGTTAAATTTAATCCATGTTGTTTAAATAAAATACAAAGCTGAAAGAAATCATCTTCAATTATATCTTTCTGCTTTTTTAACATCAGCTGTTGCAAATGTTGTTTTGGCTGATGGTGCTTAACGATACTTTCTATGGCCACCGCATGTAATTGCGCATCTAAAAATGAAGAATAATGCAAATATTCTGGACGATGCTGCTTAAGAAAAGCATTTGCTTGCTCAGTATCAACTTTTTTCCAGCCCTCATCTATTTTTATATAACGTAAAAAACACAGTGCTTTGCCCTGCTCTGTACCTTGTGCAACTACCGCAAAAATCAGCCCTTCCGCTGTTTCAATAAAATCTTTTGATAAAAACATTTGCTTCCTTGATAAGTTCCACACTCAGCATCGCCACAATTAAATAGATGTATCAATAGGTTATAACAAAACTTTCTTTACTTATCCTTTTATAAAAAAAGGTAAATCGGCTATTCAGTAGATAAGCAAATAAACAGACTACTTTTTTATTGAAACTAAACGCCTAATAACCTATGCTCAGCAGCTTGGGTTTTAAACTATTACCAAAACCTAGTGTTCGTTATTATGCCCTAAATCACACCCACAGGAGACTGTATGAAGATAGGTATACCTAAAGAAATTCACCAAGGTGAAAAACGTGTAGCGACTACACCAGAAGCTGCCGCACAAATTATGAAGCTGGGATTTTCCGTAAGCATCGAAAGCGGCGCAGGTCTTGATGCCAATATTTCAGACGAGGCTTACAAAGCAGTGGGTGTTGAGATTGTAGCGGATACCAAACTACTTTGGCAGCAATCCAACATTATCATGAAAGTTCGTGCGCCTGAGCGTAATCTTATTCTCGACATAGAAGAAACAGATTTATTAGTGCCAGGCACCTGTTTAATCAGTTTTATCTGGCCGGCACAAAATGAAGAATTAATGCAAAAACTGGCCGCTAACCAAGTCACCGTATTGGCTATGGATAGTGTACCTCGCATGTCACGAGCGCAAAAACTGGATGCCTTAAGCTCCATGGCAAATATTGCCGGCTATCGAGCCATTATTGAAGCTGCACAATATTTTGGACGCTTTTTTACCGGCCAAATCACCGCAGCGGGTAAAATACCGCCCGCAAAAGTATTGGTCATTGGCGCAGGCGTTGCCGGTCTTGCAGCCATTGGTACTGCAAAAGGGATGGGAGCGATAGTCCGATCTTTTGATACAAGGCCTGAAGTAAAAGAACAAATTGAAAGTATGGATGCTGAATTTTTGATGCTGGATTTTAAGGAAGAAGGTGGAGGAACCGGTGGCTATGCCAAAACCATGTCTAAAGAATTCATTGACGCTGAAATGGCATTATTTGCAGAGCAAGCGAAAGAAGTAGACATTATCGTCACCACTGCACTTATTCCCGGTAGACCTGCACCAAAACTAATTACTGCGGCAATGGTTGAATCAATGAAACCTGGCAGTGTTATTGTTGATTTGGCAGCCGAGCAAGGCGGCAACTGTGAACTGACTGAAAAGGACCAAGTGGTCGTTAAGCATGACGTGACCCTGATCGGCTATACAAATTTACCCAGCCGCTTGGCCAACCAATCAAGCCAGCTATACGCAACCAACCTGCGGCATTTATTAACCGAACTCTGCCCTGAAAAAAACGGTGTTATCAATGTCAATATGGATGATGAGGTAATTCGCGGTACGACCGTCATTAAAGAAGGCAAAATAACCTGGCCACCACCTGCACCCAAACTCTCGGCCACACCAACTTCACAAAATGAAGTACCTGCTAATCCATCGACACTGGAAATACAAAAAAAATCGTTTATTCCTCATGCAGTTAAACAACTACTGCCAGCAATAATTGCCGGGCTGATTTTATTTAGCTTAGGCGCTGTCGCGCCTGAATCATTCATGGCGCATTTTACCGTGTTTGTGCTGGCCTGTTTTGTGGGCTATCAAGTGATCTGGAATGTCTCGCATTCGCTGCACACCCCTTTAATGAGCGTCACCAATGCGATTAGCAGCATTATCGTTATTGGCGCATTAGTGCAGATATCCACCCCCGATTCCAACGTCACTATCCTTGCGGGCGTGGCAATACTTTTAGCATCTATCAATATTGTCGGTGGCTTTTTAGTTACCCGCCGTATGTTAGAAATGTTCAGAAAATAACAGGAGCTCACCATGTCCCACAGTTTAGTTACGATGTCATACATCGTTGCCGCCATTCTGTTCATTCTTAGCCTGAGCGGTTTAAGCAATCAGGAAACTGCACGCAAAGGCAATTATTACGGCATGTTAGGTATGGCGATTGCCATTATTGCTACCATATTAGGTGGGTCGGTTTCCGGCAAGTCCGCTATGGAAATTACCATTTTTGGCACTACATTAAGCGGATCATTCACCGTTTACGGCATTTTAATCGTCGCCTTATTAATCGGCGGAAGTATAGGCGCCAGAGCCGCATTAAAAGTTGAGATGACGCAAATGCCCGAACTGGTTGCTATCATGCACAGTTTGGTCGGTATGGCGGCGGTGTTGGTCGGTTATGCCAACTTTATGGATAACGCCATTACCATCAGTGGTGTGGAAAAAACCATCCACGAACTGGAAATTTATATTGGTATTCTAATTGGTGCTGTTACTTTTTCGGGTTCAGTGATTGCCTTTGGCAAGCTCAGCGAAAAAATCAGCGGCAAACCACTGTTATTACCTGGCCGTCATTGGTTTAACTTAGGCCTGTTGATTGCCACACTCGTTCTGGGTTCTGTGTTTTTACAGCAAGTTGAACTTGGTGGTAATGCGCTAATACCGTTGGCTATTATGACCGCTATTGCCTTGATTTTTGGGGTTCACATGGTCATGGCGATAGGTGGTGCGGATATGCCGGTCGTTATTTCCATGCTCAACAGTTATTCGGGCTGGGCAGCAGCGGCAACGGGTTTTATGTTAAGCAATGATTTGTTGATTGTTACCGGCGCCTTGGTCGGCAGTAGCGGCGCCATCTTGAGTTATATCATGTGTCGCGCCATGAACCGCAATTTTATCAGCGTGATTGCTGGCGGATTTGGGACTACTTCAGGTGGAGAATCGGCAGCCATTGAAGGAGAAGTTCAGCCTATAGATGCCGAAGAAACTGCGAAACTTCTGCAAGCTGCAAAAAATATCATGATTATCCCTGGCTACGGCATGGCGGTTGCACAAGCCCAGCATACCGTTTATGAAATAACCAAATTTTTGCGGGATAAAGGCAAAAAAGTACGTTTCGGCATCCATCCAGTTGCAGGCCGAATGCCCGGCCATATGAATGTTTTGTTAGCAGAAGCCAAAGTGCCTTACGACATCGTATTTGAGATGGATGAAATCAATGATGATTTTGCGAATGTTGACGTATCGATTGTCATCGGTGCCAATGATATTGTAAATCCATCGGCACTAAATGATCCCAATAGCCCGATTGCCGGCATGCCGGTATTGGAATGCTGGAAAGGTGAAACGACCATTGTACTTAAACGTAGTATGGCATCGGGTTATGCGGGTGTAGGTAATCCATTATTTGTAATGGAAAACACACGCATGTTGTTTGGTGATGCCAACACAACTATGCAGGCTGTGTTAAAAGCATTAAAGGGGTAATTATTAAAGTGGGCAACAGTTTGTTGCCCACTTTTTATCTACTTTAGACTGGTGAGTATAAAAATGCTGCCCACCCGTTTTCAGCAGATTCATTGCCTAATAAAGCGCCCCATTTCAAAACCCGCATTACTTGACTTACCTTATTTGTTATTACACAGACAATTAGAAATTGATAATAGCCTGCATAACGATTTAAAATCAACCCACCGTTATAAACCCATCTCATTAAGAGCAACTGACCATGCAACATTATTTCACTACTAGACCAAAGCTAGCTATCGCATGCTTAACATTATTGCTTAGCGGCTGCGCTTCTGATCCAGTTCCTGTAACAGCGCCCATTCTTTCTGGTGAAAAAATGCTGAGCGAAAGCCAAGATATCGCAAACTTAGGTGATAGATGGAAAAAAGGAAAACAAATGATCATAAACGGTAATACCTTGGTCCGTGAGGGTCAAAATAAAATTGATGAAGGTAACCGTATGATTGAAGAAGGGGAAAAAATACAGCGGGAAAGTGAAGAAGGCTATAAAAACATTAAAAACTAATACCTATAAAGAAATAAAGGACAAGTAAGCTCAATAAGATTTGGCTAAACTAAAATAGCCAGCTTAGTGAGCTTGTTTTGTAAAAAGATAAACAAA
This sequence comes from Methylococcales bacterium, assembly GCA_026399095.1. GTDB lineage: Bacteria > Pseudomonadota > Gammaproteobacteria > Methylococcales > Methylomonadaceae > Methylobacter_C. The sequence continues at coordinate 22,365 of JAPLRP010000016.1, forward strand.
ATATCAGGGTCCTCTTACAGAAGATAACGAAAACTAGAAAGCTTACCACTTTGTCGGCTTATGATAAGATTTAGTTAGGATGAAATTTTCTTTTTAAGCCGACTTATTCAAGGCGTGAGTGAGTGGACACAAGTTAAAACTATTCATCCCATACTTTAATAAATAAGCTATCCTTCAAGGAATTGATATTAAGTCTAAAGTGACAGGTTAAAGCATGCCCATGCTATTGATCCGCTTCCAAATATCTTTTATTTTTTTTCTGTTAATCGTAATTTTTTAATCCAGTAATGAGGTGAATCATGTCAATTAAAATAGAATTTGAAGAGGCAGAAAAAAATTGGGACAAGCTAAAAATAAAAGCAACTGAGATTGCTGATGAATCAAAAGAAACCTCTGAAGAACTCATATCCAAAGCCAAAATAGTAGGTGAAGAACTAAAAGAAACTTATAGTCGAATAAGTAAGCGTCTAACTGATTAATTTATAAATAAACATTAAGAATCTTAAGCTAATAAACTACCACCTTCTTGAAACACATCTTACTCATTTAAAACCAAGCTGGTCTTTCATGCCAAGGATGGCAATATACAAACCTAAGGATATAAAAGCTGTTACTCTATTTTCCATTTTAAAACATCAGCTCTGCTATCTGGATAGCAACCTACGCAGTGCCTTTTAAAATAAAAATTCACTCTTCTTTTTCAATGCGAACAACGCGAACATAAAATACACAGCTTGTTATTCCAGCTTTTATAGATAGTTAGTGCCAATAACATAATCAAGCGACACGTGAATATCGACGATTACCAAATTGTTAATTTTAGTATTGACTGACAAACACGCCGATTTAAAAAAGCTTAAAACTACAATTAAGACCCCAGGGCAAAAAAGAATAAATTGAATAAAAAATGTATTTTATAAATAAAAAAAATTGCATTATTCAAATATTGAACTAATCTTTTGTTATGGGCTGTTTAAGAACTAACTTGAAAAGGTGTTTTTTATTATGACAACAACAAAATCTTAAGTAAGCCAGAAAATTTATAAACAAACATTTCTTTTATTTTTAATAATTCAACGAGAATTCCTATGCAAGCTTTATGTGGTTTAAATCAAGTTTTATCAGAAGTATTTAATGAGCAAGAAAATGATTCTTGTATGGTAACTACTCAATCACTAAATGCGACTAAAATTGCTGTCAACATAATTAATAAATATGAAGACGTTATCCATGAAAATAATGAAGGGCTCAAGAAATCTACAAATAAACCAACGTACGATGGCAACTTTGACTTACTTATTCAAGATCTTAAAAAAATTGACCTAAACGACCTTAAAACTGATGCGACTAAAGATCCAGAAGAGATCATTTTGTCCGATGAACCGGTTGGAAAAAATAAAGTTTTATTTGAACTAACAGACCTGAAAGAATATTTGTCAGCCCTATCCGCTGAAATTGAAGACCTTGAAGGCGGGGAAATTACTATCAGTTTAGATACAACCCTCTCGGCTTGCTGTATAGACAGAACCAAAACGACTTTTATTTTAAATAGTCTTTTGTCAAATGCCTTTAAATACTCTTTTGGTGAAGCAAGTGTTTGCTTGTCCGTAACCTTAGTTGAGTTTGAAAAAGAACGATGGATTAATTACACAGTGACTGACACTGGAATAGGCATGACTCCAGAACAAATCAAAAATATTTTCTTACCTTTTTATCGAGGCAATCGATCCGGTTATATCCCTGGAAACGGCCTCGGAATGACTGTTGCCAAAAAAAATATTGATGACTTGAAGGGGCGTATTGATATTCAAAGCAAAATAAATGAGGGTACTACCGTGAATGTTAAATTTAAGTATTACCCCGCACTCAATTAATAATTGCTTAAATAAGCAGACTCAACCAATTAATTATTTATTTCATAATGTGGCTGTCTTTAGCTCTAGGGCGCTCGCCTGTTGATAAAGTATAGTCTCTACTGTTTTAAAAGGAATGGGCTTGGGCAACACCATCAAGCCGTCAGGTATGGCGCCCATTTTAACAATATCCCGAGCTTCCATTCCTGTTACTGCTATAATTTTTGTATCTTTCATATCAAGTATCTTCATTATTTCACTGATCATGTGTAAGCCATCAATATGTGGCATATTTAAATCTGTAAAAATAATATGTGGTTGATATTTGCCAACCATCATTAAACCTTGGTAAGCATTCGTAGCGAGTAAAAGTTGATGAGGTACAGTGAACTGACTAAATTGTAACTCGCAAAGCCGCAAAATGGCGTAATCGTCTTCTACTATCAAGACACGAAGTAACGCATCATTCTTAGCAGAAGAAAATTGTATATTTTCAGTATTACCCATTGATAATGGCCGAACTGAAGATAAATGCTTAATGACATCAGCCCGACACAATCGTCTATGACCTCCCATCTGCATATTCTGGCTCAACTTGAACAGTCATTCTGATCCAACCTGAACACCTATTCTGATTTAACTTGAACACTCATTCTGGTTTCAAGCTGAACACTTTTCTGGATTTTTCCAGAATCGGTGTTCAAGTTGCCAGAATGA
>JAPLRP010000083.1 GCA_026399095.1 Methylococcales bacterium
GTCCGACATGAATGGGGTATAGCGAAAAACTGTGCAAGTTTTGATCAATTTATAGTTTGGTATCAGGATAATTTAAAATTTTTCTGAAACCCATCAGGAGATAGTCGTTCGAGTATCTTATTCTCGGACAGCCTCCTAGGTCAGCATGACTTCGTAAATAACATGATCGCCACTTTCGTTAGTAATAGCCGCTACTGTTTTAGCAATAAAGCCAAAATCGGTGCAAATATTTTTGGGATCATGCTCTTCACCTACAAATAAGGAGTAAGGGATATAGATTCTCGTTTGTTGGTTAATATAAGCACTCACTTCCTTGAAAAACCGTTTCAGAATTTCCTGTCCACCATCCGGGTTAAGGCCATAAACACCATTGGAGGGATAATAATTGAAATTAAATACAATTAAATCAAATTGCCTAGGTGAGACATTAACAAATAGATCACTGTGTATAAATTCCACTGAAGCCAATTCAGGATTACGCATAGCATTACTTGTTGCACAATTAAAGGCATCTTTATTGAAATCAACACCTAATACTGTTTGGCATCCCATCTTCTTAAGTAGCAAAGCAAAATAGCCACTACCGCACCCCATATCTAATGCGCGACTGCCAGGTTTTTGTTGAAGCATAAAATGGCCAAAAAATGAGCTGGTTATGCCAAAATCGGATGGAAACACATTCTTAGCAATTTCTAGGCTAATTCCGTCTAGCTCGGTTAGATAGGGCTGCCTATCTAAATATGAGGCCAATTCGGATTCTCTTTTTGAGATACTCATTATTTCATTATTCATTGTGTTCCGTAGACGATAGTAGATTGGGTGTTTATATCGATCAAGGCTTGTTCAATCCATTGAATGCATCATTAACTCTTGGCATCATCAACCTTACTGGCTTCTCTTATTGACCTCGTTAACTCTGCACGTTGCCTATCAAGCACCAACCATTCAATTTCTCTGCGTAAATGCTCATCTTTACTCTTGGTAGCTTCGGCCCGCAGCGCTACTTCTTTAATCTCTGCCTCCAAATGCATTTTATGCAAACGATCTTCGTGCTCTAACTTTATTGCTTCCAGTTTTTCCTGATTTTTTTGACGTTCGCGTTGACTGATTTCCTGCTGCTTAAGCTCTGCATCCAAGTCAATCTGCTTTAATCGCTGCTTCTGCTCTGTCTCTATTAAATACTGGAGATGTTCTTGTTCAAAATCTTTAACTTCTGCATCTCTCTGCAATTCTTTAACGATACGTTCATGCTCAAGTTGCTGTGCTTGTCTTTGCAAATCCAGCTTCTGCTCAAGCAATTGCTTATCTTTTTGATATTGTATTTCTGCCGCCAACTCAATTTCTTTTAACTGCAGCTCATGATTCGATTTTTCTTCTTGCAAGCGCATTTCTAAGGCATGTTGTTCAGTCCGCAGTGCTTCCTGCTCAAGTTGCTTTGCCTGTCTATTTAACTCCAATTGCTGTTCGAGCATTTGCCTGTCTTTTTGATATTGTATTTCTGCGGCCAACTCAATTTCTTTTAACTCCCGTTCATGATTCGCTTTTTCCACTTGCAAGCGCATTTCTGTAGCATGTTGCTCAATCCGTTGCGCCTCTTGCTCATGCTGCTGAAGTTGCCTTTGTAAATCCAGTTGCTGCTCGAGCGCTTGCCTGTCTTTTTGGTACTGAATCTCTGCCGCCAACTCAACTTCTTTTAACTGTCGCTCGTGATTGGTTTTTTCTACTTGCAAGCGCATTTCTATGACATGTTGATCAATACGTTGCGACTCCTGCTCTTCTAATTGACGCTTAATTGCCTCAGATTCTAATACTTGTTTTTGTCGCTGAAGCAGATCATCTTGATTAATAGCTTCAAGTTGCTTTTGCTTGTGCTCCAGGCGTAATAACTCCAACTCATCTTCTTGACGAAATAATTCCTGCGCCTGCTTCTCACGAAACTCAAAGTTTCTTTGCATAACGTTTAAATAAACGGACTCCTGAGTAAATCGACCATCCAGCTTTTCCTCATCGGTAAGCTCTGCAAAAACAGCGCTTAACTCACAAATTGTTCGACACTGAATATGTTTTAACAATAATGTTTCGTTAATTAAACTTTCAATTTGTCTTTCCGTTGCCATCAGACCAGCATTTACCCAAGCCCCGTCCTTAAGGTAAATCAATTCTGCATTAACAATATCTTTTATTACTCTTTCATAGGTGCGTCTAATCCGCCCATTAACATCAGGCAAGGCATCTGTATTTTTTTCAATGTAGTTAATTGTCGGTTGAAAATGAATTTGCAACTGTGTTGTTAATGTACAGAACCCGTCATAAAGCTTAGTTTTTATTGCTAAGTCCCACTCATCTATGAGTAACGGATAAACACGATGAAAAAAGCGCGGAATAAAACCTTGTGGGCGCTCAAACAACTTGCGATAAGGCCCAAAGCTGGAAATTACAACACGCCGCTCAGCATCAAAACCTGGATCCCATACTCTATCATTGGCATCTGAATCACTGTTTTGATCAGTTAACCACGCGTCTATAGATGATAAGTGACTACTCATACGGCACCTGATTAATGTCAGATTTAGCATTCACTAGGGACTGCGACTTGATGAGTCTAAGTTGCTCGGCCATTCGCTTGGCAACTAAAGGATAAAGATTAGGTGCAAATTCAACTGACCGGTCATCGATTTTACGTAAAAAACCACGACTTAATAAAAAGCCGACAGCGAACATGCGAGACCAATCCGAGTAGCGCCTGGCTCGCTCGAAATCAGACTTCTCTATGATCATTTCCAGCTCATCATTTCCATTAATACTAAACTGAGAAAATTGCCTGAGACATTCAAAAGCCAACTCTTGCTCTTCTTCAGAAAGAGGACCGGGGGCTGTTGTTTCCAGACGATATGACAGTAAGAAAGTAAAAAAGTCGACCATGGCTGCGCAAGCAAACGCAAATAAAGAAAAATCACTCCACATGGCAAAGGTCGGCGTCACGCCTTGAACAAACTGGGCGTATGTCATTAATATCGGTGCTTGAGGAACAGTATGGCCAACATTGGTAGCCAATTGATTAAATTTAAGCTGTACTTCCTGCAACTCTGTCATAGCCATTTGAAAGTTTTTTTCAGTATCAACTGTCAAATGATTAAGACTTGTTTGTAAAGTTCTAATATGTTCATCCAGCAGATGAAATTCTTTGTCTAGCTGATCAAATTGAGCTTTTTTTGCTTGATAACGCTGATTATAATGGCGCCAGAACGGCCCCTCTCCCACAATATTTTTATACGAGGGTGGAACTTGGGCATGCGTGCCAAAATAAGCTTGAGAGACTTCAGCTGTTGCCTTATCCAACTCGATATTTTGTAGCTTTAAAATATCGCCTTTGGCGATCATTATAGCCGCCAAATAAGTATCCACATCCTTACGTATCTCATTAATTCTATTGATACGTATAGTTTCACTTTGGGAAACTTCGTAAAATTTAAAATACGAAAAAGTGATGGATGCAGTAACTGCGACTAACAAAGAAAGTATGACACTTAAATAACGTAAGCGATTAGCTTTCCAGTGAATACCGGCAATTTCTAGCGAACAAATAACAATAATGGACTGAATCGCAATTGTGATGATCAAAGCGATCCAAGGAATAATAAAATAAGACAAACCGTAGTAAGTCGTAAATCCTGAGGCCACACTCAACATCAATACAATTGGTATCGACCATATTCTCAACATACCGACGAAAAGCGTCTGAATACTGTTAAGTAAACTACCCAAGCCTCCGTGGTTAATTTTAATAAAGCTTTCTTTTACTCTAAGCATTTATATAGTTACCCTAAGTTAGACTGGATTTAAGTCTATTTCATTAAAATCATAAATGCAAACAACAATTTATTAACATTACCCAATTCAAAGTACCGCAAGGATATATCGCAATACTCATTACCAACGTTGTCTGTTTTGGTTTACATCATTTTAGTTTATCAGTTATCACCTGTTAAATTCTGATGGCTCAACGAAATAAATAATCAACAAACAAGCCAACAAAAATAGCTAGTCCAAACCAATTACTATTTAAAAAGGCTTTAAAGCAGTTAGCTTTATCGCGGTTATAAATCAGTTTTTGTTGGTAAATACATAAACCAGCGGCTACCATAATGCCGGCGTAATAGGGTGAATTTAATTGCTTCATCTGCCCTACTGTAATCAATAGGCCTAAAATGATGACTTGAAAAATCGCCATTATCTGGCGGTCGTAAGACCCAAAAAGAATGGCGGTTGATTTAACGCCAATTTTTAGGTCATCGTCTTTATCAACCATTGCGTACATGGTGTCATAAACCAAAGCCCATAAAACAACCGCTAAATACATTACCCATGCAACGGGAGGAATACTGTTAATTTCTGCAGCAAAGGACATGGGAACAGCCCAGCCAAAAGCAATACCCAAATAAGCTTGCGGTAACTGCGTGTAACGCTTCATAAAAGGATAACTGGCCGCTAAAAATGCAGCAATAAAGGACAATAAAATAGTATATACGTTTAGTGTTAGCACCAAACCAAAGGCACAAAGACAAAACACAACGAAAACCCAAAGTGCTTCCTTGGGCTTAACTTGTCCTGTTGCGATGGGGCGTTGATTCGTGCGAGCCACATGTGGGTCAAAATTACGATCAGCATAATCATTAATAACACAACCTGCTGCTCGCATCAGAATAACACCTAAACAAATAACAGTTAGAACATCTAAATCAGGTCGACCGTTACTGGCTACCCAGAGCGCCCACAAGGCTGGCCACAATAAAATTAAAATGCCAATAGGTCGATCAAATCTTGATAATAACCAGTATTGTTTAAATCGATCCATTACCTGCGCTTTAGTTATTGTTATAAGCACTGCTTTACCTTAATGATTATTGGCTGGGTTATTTAAGACCTAAAAGTACTCTGAAAAAGGTACAGGGTGGTTTTCAAGCGAAAAAATTGTTAAAAATGCTATTATAGTTGTAAATTTTCATTAAGGGCTGATGCCCTTTGGGTGTTTAGATCATGCGAGCAATTTGTTATCACAATCCCCGTTGCGGAAAGTCCCGTCAAACAGTGCAATTACTTCAAGAACATGGCATTGACATAGACATCATTGAATATCTAAAAACGCCACCTACTTTTGAAGAACTTAGCGATATTATACAAAAACTGGGCATTGATCCTCGAGAATTAATGCGCAAGAAAGAAATCGCCTACAAAGCGAATGAACTGGACGACAAAACTCTCGATAGTAAAGCACTCATAAATGCCATGATAAACTACCCAATACTTATTGAACGTCCAATTGTTGTTGCCAATGGCAAAGCTGCAATTGGACGTCCACCAGAAGCTGTGCTGGCCATTTTATAATTTAATATGCTAATTTTATGATAAAAATTCTGATACTTTATTTCTCACGCAATGGCGCAACTGCCGAAATGGCAAATCAAATAGCAAGAGGTGTGGAAGCAGTTGAAGGTGCAGAAGCTGTTTTAAGAACAGTACCCGATATTTCAAGCGTCTGCGAAAAAACAGCAGAAAGTATTCCTTTACAGGGCGCCGTTTATGCAACACTTGCAGACTTAAAAAATTGTGATGGTCTTGCTCTTGGGAGCCCGACACATTTTGGAAATATGGCAGCACCACTTAAATATTTTATTGACTCCACCACTGAAACTTGGTTTTCCGGTGCATTGATTAGCAAACCAGCCAGTGTTTTTACTTCAACCGGGAGTCTGCATGGAGGGCAAGAGAGTACTTTGTTATCCATGATGCTGCCACTACTGCATCATGGGATGCTTTTATTAGGCCTGCCCTACACAGAAAGTGCTTTGCGAGAAACAACATCAGGTGGCACACCTTATGGTCCCAGTCACTTGTCACTAGAGCAACTTGGATTAACGGATCATGAAAAAAAACTGTGTGTAGCACTCGGAACCCGCTTGGCTAAGACAGCACTTCTTTTGAAAATAGGTTTAAAGCAAAATTGATGAATATAAAACCAATCTACTATCATGTGCTTGCCTTAACAGGATTCTTTGGTCTTTTTGGGCTATTAATGCTTTGGAATACAGTTTTAAAAACTACGGGTGAGTTTCCTGTAGCATTAAAATTATTAATAACCGTAACACCATTATTACTTCCACTTCGTGGCTTATTGAACCGCAATACTAGAAGCTGTTCATGGATGGCTTATGTCAGCATGATTTATTTTCTGCATGGTTCAATAGAAGCTTATGCTGTTACTTCTGATCGCTTATATCCCGGATTGGAAGTCACTTTTAGTTTGATGTTGTTTTTTGGTACAACGCTCTATGTCCATTTTTCAGGTAAGCATGGATGACGATATCCAAACAACTTCCTTTGCATTTTGAGTTTAGGGGAAACCAAACATTTGAAGACTTCTTTCCTGGCAATAACCCCGAGATTATTAATCATTTAAAAAAATGCGCAGAAGGCACGGGTGAACGTCAAATTTATTTATGGGGTTTATCAGGGACAGGGAAAAGTCATTTACTTCAAGCTTGCTGTCAGCAGGCTCAAAACTCACAACTCGACTCATTCTATTTCTCACTATCGGCCAATTTACCAAATCCCAGCCTATTAAATGGCTTGGATGCATTTGATATAGTCTGTTTCGACAACATAGAACATATCGCGGGCAATAGTTTATGGGAATTTGCTTTTTTTAATTTTTTTAATCTTCAGCGTGATCAAGGTCAAGCATTGATATTGACTGCATCTTGTCCACCCAATAAAATTGCTATTGAATTACCCGATCTGAAAACCCGTTTGAATTGGGGGCTAACCCTTAAATTGCAGTCATTGTCTGATACTGACAAAATCACTGCTTTAATCTTTAAAGCTGACCAAATGGGCATCGAGATATCAGATCAAGTTGGCCGCTTTCTACTTACCCATTATGACAGAGACTTGCCATCATTATGGATGATGCTAACAAAGCTTGATCAGGAATCCTTGGCGGCTAAACGTAAATTAACCATTCCATTTTTAAAGCAAATTATGAGCGCAGAATCTTCTCAGGACTCACAACTACTTAAAAGTTAATTATTGGTGTGAGAATGATTACTCTAAGAATAAAAACTTAAGGTGTACTATAAAACACATAATCTGCAGTATATGGCACCCGTTTCTCACTTCCTAAGTGATTTGAGTTACATCCTGACAAGGGCGTTAAACCACCAATTGTATTAATTCGGTTGATATAGCGTACGATTGAAAAAAATCCATTGCCTTTATGCGAAACGACTTCAACAAGTAACCAAGAAATTGCAGTATCCGGAGAAACTTCTATTTTCTTAACCACTCTACCGACTACAAGACTACCTTCTTTATACTCCCATACAGGGCCAGAGTAATGCTTGCCAACAACTTGATAATGGTCGTCGTATAAAAGGGCATCAGGTGCTTGCAATTGCCAAGAAAACATGCCCCTAACAAGCGAGCATTGAAAAATCTGCACACCTTTCGCATGAACAGTTGAAACAGGCACAAATAATGGTGGTGGTAAGATTGGCTCTGGTATAGACCCTTCCGCTGATACTAGCAAGGGCAAAAGCGTCATGAAAAAGACAATTTTGTTCAACATGAAATTAACCTAATTTAAAAAACTAGTGCGAAAGGATTTGAAAAGAAGAATAAAGTGCATTTCAATCAGTTATTAAAACCTTCTGAACCAAAAGATGCAGAAGGTTTTAATGTATTAACTAAGCAGTAAAATTAGCTTCAGCAAAATTCCAATTGACTAAAGCCCAAAAAGCTTCAAGATAAGCCGGACGTGCATTACGGTAATCAATATAATAGGCATGCTCCCAAACATCACAAGTCAATAAAGGAGTTTGACCAGAAGTTAATGGACAACCCGCATTACTAGTACTTACCAAAGCCAAAGATCCATCAGCATTTTTTACCAACCAAGCCCAGCCTGAACCAAAGGTAGTTACCGCACATTTAGTAAATTCTTCTTTGAACTTAGCAAAGGAACCAAATGTTGTATTAATAGCGTCGGCTAAAGTGCCAGTTGGTTCACCGCCACCATTTGGAATCAAGCTATTCCAATAAAAAGTGTGATTCCAGACCTGAGCAGCGTTATTGAAAATTGGGCCTGATGATTTGCTAATAATCTCTTCAAGAGACAAACCTTCAAACTCAGTGCCGGGAACTAGGTTATTGAGATTGGTTACATAAGTTTGATGATGCTTACCATAATGAAACTCTAAGGTTTCTTCTGAGATGTGTGGAACCAGTCTATTTTTTCCGTAAGGTAACGCAGGTAGTTCGAATGCCATTTTGAGTGCCCTAAATAATTGTTTAAAAGAAAGTGATTAAATTCTGAATAATTGTATAAATTTCAGCAATTCAATTAAGTATAACTTTAGCATTGCTAGCCAATTAAATAAAGCTAAGCTTATTCATTTAAAACAGACTAAACGAAACATATCATTTAATTTTTAAATGTATCTACCAAAAAGTATAATTGAGTGCTAATGTTAAATATAATTAAGCACAATCAAAAGTTGCTAAATAAATGAATGTTACCTTACTGATTTAGAAGCAGTAGAGGAATAATCCTACTACAGACAAAATACAGGCAAACTATGCGCTCAAATATATATAAATAGGGGGAATTTAACAACAGATTAATTTCTCAATAATCCAATAATTTAAAATAAACATAAAACTATTTCAATCAGATGTAAACTACGAACAAACTGCTATAAATCAAATAATCTGTGAGTAGTATTAATGGCTATAGAAATTGAACATAAATTTTTGTTACGTAATAACGATTGGCGTCAAAACATAACGCGTTCGACACAGTACCAGCAGGGATATTTAAGCTCTAAAGCAAGCAGCTCAATAAGAATACGTATTAGCGATGAAAAGGCTTGGCTAAATATCAAAAGTGCAACTATTGGAACTCACCGGCACGAATATGAATATGAGATTCCATTGCAGGATGCAAATGAGATTATAAATACCTTATGTAGCAAACCAATAATAAAAAAAACCCGATATATTGTAATTAATGATACAAACACATGGGAAATAGATGAATTTCATGAAGAAAATAAGGGACTAATAATTGCTGAAATTGAATTAAAAGAAATTGGCGAATCATTTTTAAAACCACATTGGCTTGGCGAGGAAGTAACTCAAGACAGCCGCTATTACAACAATAATCTGGCAATTAGACCCTATTCAGAATGGTAAACGAAAATTGATTACTTTAGACAGTGTTTGAAAAAATTCACATTTTAATTCAATACCCATCCTTATAATAAGATTAGGCAGCTAAGAGATTAGAAAAACATTTTATTTGCTTCAATATTAAGGTCAGATTAGTCAATAAAAGAAATTTAATGTACATAACGCAATTAAATACACACCTACTGTTCTATCAGTAATTGCTTTCTGCTAATATAGCGTTTTAAATAATAACTATTAACTTAAACTTTCTTGGAAATAAATTATGGCTTTTGTAGTCACTGAAAACTGTATTAAATGTAAATTTACTGACTGTGTCGATGTATGTCCTGTTGACTGTTTTCATGAGGGACCTAATTTTTTAGTTATTGATCCAGATGAATGTATTGATTGCACATTATGTGAACCAGAATGCCCTGCAAATGCAATATATGCAGAAGATGAACTTCCAGAAGGACAAGAATCATTCATCGAATTGAATGCAGAATTAGCTAAAATATGGCCAGTAATTACAGAAGTAAAATCACCACTTCCAGATGCTGATGAATGGAATGGCAAACTAGATAAAATAAACTTAATAGAGAAATAATATCTAAAAATTAGCCTATCAAATCAGATGATAGGCTTTATTAGTAACTAATCACATTAAAGTCTATTTATTTTAGACAAAAAAAAACCGGTTAAACCGGTTTTTTTTCCTGAAACTATTCTGGTCTATCAACCAACTCTACATAAGCCATAGGCGCATCATCCCCTGATCTAAAACCACATTTCATAATGCGAAGATATCCACCAGCTCTGTTTTGATAACGAGGACCTAACTCATTGAATAACTTGGTAACCATATCACGATCTCTTAATCTCGCAAAGGCAATACGACGTTTAGCTACATTATCTTCTTTAGATAACGTTATCAAAGGCTCAGCAAACATTCTAAGTTCCTTTGCTTTTGGCAAAGTAGTTTTAATAAGTTCATGCTTAAACAATGAATTAGCCATATTACTAAATAGTGCCTTACGGTGGCTACTATTAATATTTAATTTTCTACCTGATTTACGATGTCTCATTATAAGAAGACCTAATGTTAATGTGTTGATATTGCATGTGAATGATCTGCAAGATTATCTGGCGGCCAATTTTCGAGGCGCATACCGAGAGATAAGCCTTTTAATGCAAGAATGTCTTTTATTTCAGTTAAAGATTTTTTTCCAAGGTTAGGTGTTTTTAATAACTCAACTTCACTACGTTGGATTAAATCACCAATATAAAAAATATTTTCGGCTTTTAAACAATTAGCAGATCTAACAGTTAACTCTAAATCATCAACTGGACGAAGTAAAACCGGATCGAAAACTTCTTCTATTAAGACTTCATCTTCTGCAACTAAATCATTAACTTTTTCAAAATCAACAAATACAGATAATTGATCATGAAGAATTGTTGCAGCCATTTTAATAGTAGATTCAGGGTCAACAGTTCCATTTGTTTCAAGCTCTATTACTAATTTGTCTAAATTAGTACGTTGTTCAACCCGTGTGCTTTCAACTTGATATGCAACCTTAACAATTGGACTATATGAAGCATCCAACTGAAGAGCACCAACAACTAGACCGTGCTCAGAATTTAACTTACGAACACTGACTGGTTCATAACCTCTTCCACGACGAACTCTTATTTTCATATTAAGAACGCCTGATTGAGTTAAATTAGCTATAACTAATTCAGGATTAATAATTTCAACATCGTGAGGAATAGTAATATCTGCCGCAGTAACGCAACCCGCACCATTTTTAACTAACTTAAGCTCAACTTCATCTTTATTATGAAGAATAACTGCTAACTTTTTCAAATTTAGCAGTATATCGATTACATCTTCTTGAACACCATCTATTGTAGTGTATTCATGGAGAACACCTTCAATTTCAACATCAGTAACAGCACATCCGGGTATAGTTGATAAAAGAACACGTCTTAAAGCATTACCAAGTGAATGACCGAACCCACGTTCAAGCGGCTCAATAACAATCCTGGAGTGATTGGGTGATTTACTAACAACCTCAACTAATCGTGGCTTTAATAGACCAGAAATAGGATTCTGCATTTATATCCCTCAGTACAGCAATTATTTAGAATAAAGCTCGACAACCAATTGCTCATTAATATCACTACCTAAATCGACACGATCAGGTAAAGAACTAAAAATGCCGGTCATTTCTTTTGAATTAACTTCAACCCAAGAAGGGAATCCATACTGTTCAGTAACAGATAAAGCATCAACAATTCTTTGTTGTTTTTTTGCTTTCTCTCTTATTGTCAATACATCTCCAGGAGCAACCTGATAAGAAGGTACGTTAATTAAAGAACCGTTTATTTGAACAGACTTATGAGAAACTAATTGACGAGCTTCTGCACGCGTACAGGCAAAACCCATACGATAAACAACATTGTCTAAACGTGACTCTAATAAATTTAACAGATTCTCACCTGTAGCGCCTTTTTTCATATCGGCAGATTTATAATAGTTTCTAAATTGCTTTTCTAAAATACCATAAATCCGACGTAAGCGTTGTTTTGCTCGTAATTGAAGAGCATAATCAGAACTTCGAGCACGTTTAGTACCGTGCTGGCCAGGTCTTTGATCTAACTTACATTTATTCTCAAGGGACTTACCTCTGCTTTTTAAAAAAAGATCAGTTCCTTCTCTTCGACTAAGTTTACAGGTTGGTCCAAGATATCTTGCCATGTTACTACTCCAGATTCTTTATACGCGGCGTTTCTTTGGCGGACGGCAACCATTATGGGGAATGGGCGTCACATCAACAATATTATTAATTTTAAATCCTAGATTGTTCAGTGATCTAACAGCAGATTCACGACCAGGACCAGGGCCTTTAATCATAACATCAAGATTTTTCATGCCAAATTCTTGCGCAACAATACCAGCTTTCTCAGCAGCAACCTGTGCAGCAAACGGTGTACTTTTTCTAGAGCCACGGAAGCCTGAGCCACCAGATGTAGCCCATGATAAAGCATTACCTTTTCTATCTGTAATTGTTATGATTGTGTTATTAAATGAAGCGTGAACATGAACGATGCCATCTGCAACTTCTTTTTTAATACGTTTTCTTGAACGATTTTGACTAGCCATTACTTCGACCTCTAAAGGAATATCTTATTTTCTAATAGGTTTACGAGGACCTTTACGAGTGCGAGCGTTTGTTCTCGTTCTCTGGCCTCTCAAAGGTAAACCTCTACGATGCCTTATTCCGCGATAGCAACCTAGATCCATCAAACGCTTGATATTCATAGAAACTTCACGACGCAGATCACCTTCCACTGTCATCTTCGAAACCACATTACGTATAGCTTCTAATTGTTCTTCAGTTAGTTCTTTAATTTTAACGGAAGGTACAATACCAACCTTAACGCAAATGTCACTTGCGGTTTGACGTCCAACACCATAAATTGCAGTCAAAGCTATTACTGCGTGTTTATGATCTGGTATATTTATCCCGGCAATACGTGCCATCTAGATACTCCCCTGAGCAATACTCTAAAGTTAAGCGCCAAATTATAACATTACCGTAATTAAGGCGCAACAAATTTTAGCCTTGTCGTTGTTTATGCCTTCCGTCGACACAAATAACCCTAACAACACCGTTTCTTTTTACAATCTTACAATTTCTACAAATTGTTTTTACTGAAGCACGAACTTTCACAGTTAACTCCTTTGTGTACTTGTGTTAATTATTTTTTTAAATTAGACTTTTTCATTAAGCCATCATATTGTTGAGACATTACATGAGTTTGCATTTGAGATATAAAATCCATAACAACAACAACAATGATCAACAATGAAGTACCACCGAAATAAAAGGGCACATTCCAATAAACTATTAAAAATTCAGGCAATAGACAAACAAGTGTAATATAAAATGCACCTATTAAAGTTAAACGCGTCATAACCTTGTCTATGTATGTAGCAGTTTGAATTCCGGGCCTAATCCCTGGCAAAAAAGCACCTGATTTCTTTAAATTTTCTGCTGTTTCTTTTGAATTAAACACTAATGCAGTGTAGAAAAAACAAAAGAATATAATTGCTGTAGCATAAAATAAAACATAGACAGGTTGACCAGGCGACAACATGGTTGCAACATCTTGTAGCCATGTAAAACCTTCACTATTACCAAACCAACCAGCAATAGTAGCGGGGAAAAGAATAATACTAGAAGCAAAAATAGGTGGAATTACACCCGCCATATTCAACTTAAGTGGCAGAAAACTACTCTGACCACCATATAATTTTTTTCCTTGTTGTCTTTTTGGATAATTTATAAGTATTCGCCTTTGTCCTCTTTCAACAAATACTACTAATGCAGTAACTGATAAAGATAGTAAAAACAATAGAATTATAAATGCACCATTCATTTCACCAGTTCTAGCGAGTTCTAATGTACCACCAATTGCTTTTGGCAATCCTGAAACAATACCAGCAAATATAATTAAAGAAATACCATTACCAATACCCCGCTCAGTAACTTGCTCTCCTAACCACATTAAAAAAACGGTTCCAGTAACTAAAGTGATAGCGGTAATAACAATAAAACCTATGCCAGGATTTAATACAACTGACAAACCACCTGCAGTTTGATTCTGCAACGCAAGAGAAATACCTATTGCCTGAAAAGTTGCCAATACTACGGTAGCATAACGAGTGAATTGGGCAATTTTTCGCCTACCAGACTCGCCTTCTTTTTTCAATTGCTCCATAGTTGGAATTACAACAGTCATCAGCTGCATTATAATGGACGCTGAAATATAAGGCATTATACCAAGAGCAAATAAGCTTAATCGCATAAGGGCTCCACCAGAAAACATGTTAAACATATCTAGAATGGAGCCGCTTTGTTGCTCAAACATAACAGCCAATGCTTTCGGATCGATACCTGGTACCGGTATATGTGAACCAATCCGATAAACAAATAAAGCGCCAAGTACAAAAAACAATCTTGCTTTAAGTTCAGAAAAACCACTTGGCTTGTTTGCCATCTGCGCTCTTGAAGTACTCACTTAAGCCTCTACTTTTCCGCCAGCTGCTTCAATAGTAAGCCTAGCACCAGAAGTTACTTTAATACCTTTAATACTCACTGCTTTAGTTAATATTCCAGATTGTATTACTTTAGCTTTTTTAGTGAATATTGGAACAATATTAGCTTCAATTAAAACCTTTAAATCTATAACTTCAGAATTTAAACCATTTAATTCACTTAATCTAACTTCAGCAGTATATTTTTTTATCAGCGAGGTAAATCCAATTTTGGGAAGACGTCTTTGCAATGGCATCTGACCACCCTCAAAGCCTACTTTATGAAAACCACCGCTGCGAGATTTTTGACCTTTATGACCTCTTCCACAAGTTTTACCAAGGGTACAACCTATACCCCTACCAACTCTCTTGGATTTTTTTCGAGATCCTTCACTAGCTTGTATAGTATTTAGATACATTACAATTCCTCAACTTTTAGCATATATGATACTTTATTTATCATACCTCTTATTTCAGGTGTATTCGAAAGCTCAACTGTTTGGTTAATTTTTCTCAAACCTAAACCTATCAAGCAAGCTTTGTGACGTGGTAAACGACCAAATTTGCTTTTTATCATAGTTACACTTAATTTAGTACCAGCCATTACAACTATCCAATAATCTGTTCAACTGACAAGCCGCGTTTAGCAGCTATCTGGTTAGCATTATGCATTCCAGTAAGACCATTAATAGTTGCTCTTACAACATTAATTGGATTGCTGGTACCAATACATTTTGCTAATACGTTATGCACTCCTACAACTTCGAAAACTGCTCTCATTGCTCCACCAGCAATAATGCCTGTACCTTCAGAAGCAGGCTGCATATAAACTTTTGCAGCTCCGGTTGTGTTCATTATAGGGTATTGTAAAGTATCACCTTTTAATGAAACTTTACGCATATTTTTACGCGCTTGTTCTAATGATTTCTGAATCGCAATAGGAACCTCACGCGCCTTACTTACGCCATAACCTACACGACCTTCACCATCACCTACAACAGTTAAGGCGGTAAAACCGAATACTCTACCACCCTTAACAACTTTAGCGACACGCCTTACATTAACTAATTTTTCTTGTAATCCATCAGTACTACCTTGAGCAGGTGCTGTAGCCATTTTATTCTCCTAAAATTTTAAGCCGGCTTCACGTGCAGCATCAGCCAATGCTTTTACGCGACCATGGTATTTAAATCCTGAACGATCAAAAGCAACAACTGTTACTCCAGCAGCAATTGCTTTTTCAGCTATAAATTTACCAACTAATGCAGCTGCTTCAATATTACCAGTATTTTTTAATGATGCTTTTATATCAGCTTGTGTTGTAGAAACACTTGCTAAAGTACTAGTACCATCGTTGCTAATAACCTGTGCATAAATATGTTGTGGTGTTTTATGAATTGATAATCGCGTTGCACTTAAGCTTTTTATTTTAGAACGCAATTTTAATGCACGTTTCATTCTTGATTGTTTCTTATCCATCACACTACCTTACTTCTTTTTGGCTTCTTTTCTTACAACATGTTCGTCAGAATATCTGACTCCCTTTCCTTTGTAAGGCTCAGGTGGACGATAAGCTCTAATTTTCGCAGATACTTCACCTACCAATTGCTTATCAGTACCTCTTACTATAATCTCGGTTTGAGTAGGAGTTTCAATTGAAATCCCAGCTGGAATCAAAAAATCAACTGGATGAGAAAAACCTAACGATAGACTAAGAATATTTTCTTTAGCTTGAGCCCTATATCCAACTCCAATCAAAGATAATTTTTTTTCAAATCCTGATGAAACGCCAGTAACCATATTATTTAATATCGCTCTTGCAGTTCCAGCTTGTGCAGTTGCTTTTTTATCTTCTAGATTCCATTGAACTTGTAAAATATTATCAATAATGACAACATTCACAGAAGAATTAAGAACATGTGATAACTGACCTTTAGTCCCTTTTACAGTGAGACTATTACCATCTTGTTTAATTTCTACGCCACTAGGTATAGAAACAGGGGCTTTAGCTATTCTTGACATTACACACCTACATTAACAGACAGTACAAATAACTTCGCCGCCGTGACCAATTGCACGAGCCGCTCTATCAGTCATTACACCGTTTGATGTTGATACAATAGCAATCCCTAAGCCGCCAAGAACTTTTGGCAATTCGTCTTTAGATTTATAAATACGTAAACCAGGCCTACTAATTCTTTTTATTGTTTCAATTACAGGAGCGCCTCTATAGTATTTTAACTCAACTGTCATTTCTGTATGACTTCCGTTGGTTTCAGTACTAAAGTCTGTAATATAACCCTCATCTTTAAGCACCTTTGCGATTGATACTTTTAATTTTGACGATGGTTGTTTAATGCTTTTTTTTCCAGCAGATTGACCGTTTCTAATACGAGTCAGCATATCTGCTACTGGGTCTGTCATACTCATTTTATTTTCTCCAAACTTGATCTAACAGATCTTACCAACTTGCTTTGACAACACCAGGAACATCACCACGCATAGTAGCCTCTCTTAATTTATTTCTACTGAGGCCAAACTTACGATAATATCCATGAGGACGTCCAGTTAAATTACAGCGATTACGAACTCGGGTCACACTTGAGTCCCTTGGTAATTTTTGGAGCTGTAAATGAGCAGATTCTTTATCTTCGAAAGAAGCGTTAGGATCTCTGATAGTCTCTTTTAAAGCTTTACGCTTAACATCGAACTTCTTAACTAATTTTTTACGCTTATCTTCGCGTGCAATCATTGATTTTTTTGCCATTTTAAAATCGCCTTAACTCTTGAATGGAAAATTAAACAACTTCAACAACGCCAAACCTTCTTCATTTGTCTGTGCTGTAGTTGTGATAGTAATATCCATACCTCGCAAAGTGTCGATTTTATCATAATCAATTTCTGGAAATATGATTTGCTCTTTAACACCCATGGAATAGTTACCACGACCATCAAAGCTTTTAGGATTTAATCCTCTAAAATCGCGTATTCGTGGAATAGATATGCTGATTAATCTATCCAAGAATTCAAACATTCTGTCGCTACGCAAGGTAACTTTACAACCGATTGGCATATCATCACGAATTTTGAATCCGGCAATTGATTTTCGAGCCAAGGTTACTACGGGTTTTTGACCGGAAATTTTTTCCATATCAGAAAGTGCAGATTGCAGAACTTTTTTATCTGCTACTGCACCACCAACACCCATATTTAGTGTTATTTTGGTTATACGTGGAGCCTGCATTATAGATTTATAAGCAAATTGCTCGACTAACGCAGGAAGTATTGTTTCTTTATAAACGGTTTCTAATCTAGCCATGATTCATCTGCACCTTAAACATCAACAACTTCATTTGTTGATTTAAAATATCTGACTTTCTTTCCATCTTCTAGAAACCTGAAGCCAACTCTATCAGCTTTTTTTGTTTCCGGATTATACAACCCGATGTTAGAAATATTAATTGGCATTTCCTTGACAATAATTCCACCAGAAACACCTGCATTAGGGTTTGCTTTTTGGTTTTTCTTGACTTGATTAATCCCTTCAACCAAAACTTTATTATCTTTAAATACCTTGGTTACTCTACCACTCTTACCTTTATCCTTTCCGGTACGAACAATAACATCATCACCTGTTTTAATTTTTGCCATTTCTGATCCCTACCTTATAAAACTTCAGGAGCAAGAGAGATAATTTTCATAAATTTTTCTCCTCTTAACTCGCGTGTTACAGGACCAAAAATACGAGTCCCCAATGGTTGTAAATTATTATTAAGAATGACAGCTGAATTACCATCAAATCTTATAACTGAACCATCAGGTCTACGAACACCTTTGCGAGTTCTAACAACCAATGCGTTATAAACCTCACCTTTTTTAACTCTACCACGAGGTATAGCATCTTTTATACTGACTTTGATGATATCACCAATACCAGCATAACGACGATGTGAACCACCTAATACTTTGATACACATGACCCTTTTTGCACCGCTATTATCGGCGACGTCAAGGTTAGTTTGCATCTGAATCATGATTAATTCCTAAATTCTTTATATTAAAAGATAATACTATTTGTTAGCACAATCTAAGACTTGAACCAATTTAAATGTTTTATTCTTAGAGAGTGGTCTACATGATGTAATTGCGACTACATCACCTTCTTGACAAACATTTTGCTCATCATGAGCCATCATTTTAGTTGATCGCTTGATATATTTACCATAAACAGGATGTTTAACGACTCGTTCAACCAAAACTGTAATTGTTTTGTCCATTTTATTACTTACAACACGACCAGTTATTGTCCGTAACTTAGTTACATTTTCACTCATAGTTATGCACTCGCCATTTCTTTTAGTATGGTGTGGATACGAGCCACATTTCGCCTAACCTTTTTTACTTGATCAGGCTTAGTCAATTGACCTGTACCTTTTTGCATTTTGAGATTAAAACGCTCACGAGACAACTCGAGCAAAATAGTACCTAATTCAATTTTTGTTTTTTGACGTAAATCACTTGCTTTCATTACATTATTGTCCGAGCAGTAAAAAGTGTTTTTAAAGGTAGCTTAGCAGCAGCTAAAGCAAATGCTTCGCGTGCTAATTCTTCAGAAACACCTTGTATTTCATACAACATTGTTCCTGGTCTTACTTGAGCAACCCAGTATTCTACACTACCTTTTCCTTTTCCCATACGAACTTCTAATGGTTTTTTGGTAATAGGCTTATCTGGGAAAACTCTGATCCATAATTTACCGCCGCGCTTGACGTGACGAGTTATTGTTCTTCGGGCAGCTTCGATTTGTCTTGCAGTTAAACGGCCACGACCAATGGATTTTAAACCAAATTCACCAAAACTAACTGATGAACCACGTACGGCAGTACCGTTATTTCTGCCTTTATGTTGTTTACGGAATTTTGTTCTTTTAGGTTGAAGCATGACTTTATTCCTTCAACTATTTCTTTGAATCAGAGTTAACAGATGCAAGATGAGCATCCATATCGAAAACTTCACCTTTGAAAATCCACACCTTGATGCCGATAATCCCGTAAGTTGTATGAGCCTCAGCAGTTGCATAATCAATGTCTGCACGAAGCGTATGCAATGGCACTCGCCCTTCCCTATACCATTCGCTTCTTGCAATTTCAGCGCCGTTTAAACGTCCTCCGACGTTTACTTTAATGCCCTCGGCTCCCAAACGCATTGTGTTAGTAACAGCACGCTTCATTGCACGACGATACATAATTCGCTTTTCTAATTGCTGAGCAACACCTTCCGCAACTAATTGGGCATCAAGTTCAGGCTTTCTGATCTCTTCAACATTAAGTTGAACAGGAATACCTATCATTTTAGAAATTTCTTGACGTAACGCGTCAATATCCTCACCTTTTTTTCCTATAACAATACCAGGACGTGCAGTGTGAATAGTGATATGTGCATTATTAGCTGGTCTATTAATTTGTATGCGACTTACTGACGCATGCGCTAGCTTTTTTTTAATAAAAGCTCTAACCATTAAATCTTGGTGAAGGAAAACTGAATAGTCTTGACTATTTGCGTACCATCTTGAATTCCAATCTTTAACAATACCAAGGCGTATGCCTGTTGGATGTACTTTCTGACCCATTTTCTGCCCCTACTCGAATTCTGCTACTTTAACTGTAATATGGCAGGTTCTTTTCAGGATATGGTTCGCATTCCCTTTAGCTCTTGCCCTGAACCTCTTCATAGTCGCCCCTTCATTAACAAACACAGTCGACACTTTTAAATCATCAATGTCAGCACTTTCATTATGTTCTGCATTAGCAATTGCTGACTCCAGAATCTTTGTGAAGATTCCAGCTGCTTTTTTTGAACTAAACTTTAGTACATTAAGAGCTTTTTCTACTGACAGGCCGCGAATTTGATCACCAACCAGACGTGCTTTTTGAGCAGATAATGGTGCGTTATTTAATTTTGCTGAAATTTCCATTACCTAACCTACCTTGACTTTTTATCAGCCACGTGGCCTTTATATGTTCGAGTGGGAGCAAACTCGCCTAATTTATGCCCTACCATATTCTCAGATATAAGAACTGGAATATGAAGTCGACCATTATGGATTGCAATTGTTAAACCCAGCATATCTGGAATTATCATTGATCGTCTTGACCATGTTTTAATCGGTTTCCGATTATTGCTACTTACGGCATCTACTACTTTTTTTAATAGATGGTGATCAATAAAAGGACCTTTTTTAATTGAACGTGGCACGTTAATTCCTCTCTATTTCTGCTTACGACGTCTAATAATCATATTATCAGTACGTTTGTTTTTTCTTGTTTTGTATCCCTTAGTTGGCATACCCCATGGTGAAACAGGATGTCTACCTCCAGAAGTACGCCCCTCACCCCCACCATGTGGATGATCGACCGGATTCATTACCACACCCCGAACTGTAGGGCGAACACCTCTCCACCTTGAAGCACCAGCTTTTCCAAGCGATGCTAAATTATGCTCAGAATTTGATACCTCACCAATTACGGCGCGACAATCGGCCATAACTTTTCGCATTTCACCAGATCTCATTCTGATTGTAGCGTGAGCACCATCTCTGGCAACTAACTGTACAGATGTTCCAGCACTTCGAGCAACTTGGGCACCTTTACCTGGCTTTAGTTCAACACAATGAACAGTGGTACCCATTGGAATATTTCTTAATGGCATACAATTACCAGGCTTAACTGGAACTGTCTCAGAAGAAATTATTTCCTGACCAACAACCAAACCTTTAGGAGCAATAATATATCTACGCTCACCATCTTTGAATAAAATCAAAGCGATATTTGCAGTTCTGTTAGGATCGTATTCCAAACGCTCTACAATAGCAGGAATATCAAACTTGTTTCTTTTGAAATCAACAATACGATAGTGTTGTTTATGTCCACCACCGATATGGCGCGTAGTTATACGCCCTTGATTATTTCGACCACCAGTATTACTTTTTTTAGCAAGTAATGGGGCATAAGGTTTACCTTTATGTAACTCATCATTTTTGATGCGTACAACAAACCGTGATCCCGGTGACGTAGGTTTTGATTTTACAATCGCCATGCTTTCTACCGTTTCCTATTGATCTATCACTTTAATAATTAAGCAGCAGAGAATTCTATATCATAACCAGCCTTCAGCTTTACATAAGCCTTTTTCCAATCTGATCTTTGACCTAATGATTTACCAACTCTTTTTTGCTTGCCTTTTACGTTCAAAACATGAACAGAATCGACCTCTACACTAAACATTAATTCAACTGCATTTTTAATATGTCTTTTTGATGCAGCTTTCTGAACCTTAAAAACAAATTGATTATTTTTTTCCGCAGCATTAGTGCTCTTTTCAGAGATAATTGGCGACTCAAGAACTCCTGCCAATTGATACTTGTTTATACTCATGCCAAACGCTCCTCAATTAATTTGAGCGCACCTGGTGTTGCAATTACTTTGTCTGCAGATACCAAAAGCACTGGATTTAAATTAACAGCTTCAATAACTTCAACATAAGGTATGTTTCGAGAAGCAAGAGCAAGATTTATATTAACTTCTTCAACAACAATTAATATTCTCTTACCTTCAATGGCTTGAATTTTTTCATTAAATTCTTTGGTTTTAGGTGTAAGAGGAATAATATCATTGCTTACAACCAATCTATTTTGCCTAAGTAATTCTGACAAAATTGATTTAATACCAACACGAAACATCTTTTTATTGAGTTTCTGTTCATAGTTTCTTGGCCTGGCGGCAAATGCAACACCACCTGTACGCCATATTGGACTTCGTATTGTACCAGATCTAGCACGACCTGTTCCTTTTTGTCGCCATGGCTTTGAACCACCGCCGCTAACATCAGAACGAGTCTTTTGAGCTTTAGTTCCAGCACGAGCACCAGCAAGATAACGCGTAACCAATTGATGTATTAAAGTTTCATTAAAAGACTGACCAAATACTGACTCAGCAACTTCTAATAAACCCGAAGAATCTTTTATATTTAAAGCAGGTATTTGCAAACCCATGGCTTAACCTTTATTTCTTAATTTCATTGCGGGTGTAATAATTACATCACCACCTTTAGCGCCAGGCACTGCACCTTTTACTAAAATTAAATTTCTTTCAGCGTCAATTGCATGAATAGTCAAATTCTGAATGGTCGTCTTAACATTTCCAAGATGGCCTTCCATTTTTTTCCCTTTAAATACACGTCCTGGTGTTTGACACATTCCGATTGAGCCTAATACTCGATGAGAGCGAGAATTACCATGCGTAGCATCTTGCATACTAAAATGATGACGCTTTATACCACCAGCAAAACCCTTGCCTATACTTTTACCTTGCACATCAACAACTTGACCTTCGGTAAATATATCAACAGTCAGCTGAGTGCCAGTAGAATAATCCAGGCCTTCTCCATCTTCAAGCCTGAACTCCCAAAGACCACGACCAGCTGTCAAATTAGCCGATGCATAATGACCAGCCATTGCTTTATTAACTCTTGAAGATTTTTTATCACCAGCTGTAACTTGAATTGATCGATAACCATCAATTTCAACACTTTTAACCTGAGTAACTCTGTTTGAGTCAATCTGGAGTACAGTTACGGGCACTGATGTTCCATCTTCACAAAAAACTCTGGTCATACCACATTTACGACCTATAAGACCTATTGACATCTGCCAATTCCTCTATTTTTAATTCAATTTTATTTGAACATCAACACCAGCTGCAAGATCCAACTTCATTAATGCATCAACGGTTTTTTCTGTTGGCTCAACGATATCCAGCAACCTTTTATATGTTCTTAACTCATATTGATCTCTAGCATCTTTATCGACATGCGGTGAAATCAAAATAGTAAAACGTTCTTTCTTAGTAGGCAACGGAATTGGACCCTTAACTTGAGCACCAGTTCTCCTTGCAGTTTCTACAATCTCACCAGCCGATTGATCTATGAGTTTATGATCAAAAGATTTCAATCGGATTCTGATAGTTTGATTAGACATATTTATTACTCTATTATTGATGCAACAACACCGGCACCTACTGTACGACCGCCTTCACGGATTGCAAAACGCAAACCATCTTCCATAGCAATCGGTGAAATCAATTTAACTTTTACTGATATGTTGTCACCCGGCATGACCATTTCTACGCCTTCTGGCAGATCAACTGCTCCAGTTACGTCAGTA
>JAPLRP010000031.1 GCA_026399095.1 Methylococcales bacterium
GCCACAGTAGTCCGAAAGGTAGACGCGATCTTGAAATAAGGGAATGGACTTGTGCCGAGTGTGGCACTACGCATGATAGAGATATTAATGCGGCTAAGAATATTCTCGCGCTTGGGCATAAGCGTCTAGCAGTAGGAATCTCCGTCCTTTAGGTCGGGGAGGATGTCAAAAGATAAGCTTTTATAGCGCCTCACTTAAATACAAAGTTCAAGTCAACTTAATACTATGATCTCAGTCATTCAACGGGTAACTACTGCAAAAGTCACTGTTAATAATAATGATATAGGCAATATAGGTATTGGAATTATGGCGTTGGTGGCGGTTGAAAAACAAGACACTCAAAAAGATGCAGAGCGATTATTGGCGCGCATACTCAATTATCGAATTTTTGCGGATGACAACGACCGCATGAACCTGAGTTTGAGAGATATTAATGGTGGCTTGTTAATTATTCCACAATTTACTTTAGCCGCAGATACTAAAAAAGGCAATCGCCCCAGTTTTATTTCAGCGGCATCCCCGGAAAAAGGACTGCAATTATTTGATTATTTGCAGGGTTTGGCTACTTTAACCTATAACAAGGTTCAGTTTGGTCAATTTGGAGTAGATATGCAGGTGTCGCTTATTAATGATGGGCCGGTAACCTTTACTTTGCGAACGTGATCAGAGTATTGATTAAGTGTCTAAATTTGAATTGAAACGATCAAAGTAATGTTTTTTATAATTGTAACAATTCTTTCACTTGCCTCTGTTAACATTTTAAAATTGTAGGATTAAATTGTACTTAAATATTAACCGAGAGGTTTGTATTGAGAGGTTTATATTCGTGCAAATAAATAAAATATTTTTGGTAGATCAGGATTATCCGGTAAAAATTGGATAAGCCGTTGTCCAAAGGTTTTCTCGCTTGTAATACACTGTCAATTGTTTGATTATGAATAAAACCTATCGAACCATCTGGATTTCTGATTTGCATCTGGGCTCTACTCAGTGTCAAGGCGATATTTTACTCGATTTTTTAAAATACAACGATAGTGAAAAGCTTTATTTAGTCGGCGATATTATTGATTTTTGGTCACTATCCAAAAAAATGTATTGGCCGAGAGATCATAATACGGTTATTCAAAAATTGTTACGAAAGGCAAGGCATGGTACTCAAGTTATTTATGTGCCGGGTAATCATGATGAAAATATCAGAGATTATGATAACTATGTTTTTGGCGATATCATTGTCAAAAATTCAGATATACATACTACAGTCGATGGAAAGAAATTTTTGGTTGTTCATGGCGATGAATACGACACCATTGCACAGTGCCATAAATGGCTTGCGAAAGTTGGCAGTGAGGGTTACGACTTTTTAATTTGGATTAATCGATTTCTTCGTATATTCAGGCGCTGGTTTGGACTGCAATCAAACTTCTCGCTAGCAGCCTATGTGAAATTTAAGGTTAAGAATGTTGTTCAGTTTATTTCTGATTACGAAGAGAGTATTGTTAGTACTCTTAATGATCGTGAGTTGGATGGCGTCATTTGCGGGCATATACATCACGCCGAAATAAAAGAAATAGAGGGTTTTTTATATATTAATACGGGTGATTTTGTCGAAAGTTGCACCGCTATTGTCGAGCATTTTAATGGTACTTTGGAGCTTGTAAAGTGGCAAAAAATTGAATCGAGTATTGAAAATAGTGAGGTTATTGAGGTTGGTATTCATTGAAAGTTGAGTTGGAAAATACGAAATGCCTGGCCTTTGATTTCGTGTGGTGGAGCATGACGGGTAAACAGGAAGTGCATTTTAATTAGCTTTTTAGTTCTTTAAAGTGCAAGAAATCCGAAATTAATGGCACCACACATAGCAAATAAGTCAATGAATCGCAATTTTTATACTATCCTTTCTGCACAGTTCTTTTCATCATTAGGCGATAATGCGCTGTTATTCGCGGCCATCGCACTATTACAAGATCTGAATGCTCCTTCATGGCAGACACCGGTCTTACAACAATTCTTTGTTTTCGCCTTTATAGTGCTTGCCCCGTTTGTAGGGGCATTTTCAGATGCCCTTCCGAAGGGTCGAGTCATGTTTATTAGTAATAGCATCAAGATCATTGGATGCATTGCCATGTTGTCAGGATGGCATCCATTAATGGCCTATGGTTTTGTTGGTATTGGTGCGGCTATCTATTCACCTGCCAAATACGGGATACTGACTGAATGTCTTCCAGTTGATCGATTGGTATGGGCAAATGGCTGGATGGAGGGATTGACCGTTGCTGCTATTATTCTAGGGGCTATAGTTGGAGGATTATTAATTGGCCATCGTGTTGAGCTTCAAGTTGTTCAGCAACTTGAAGCTCTTGATTTTAACGGTGGTATAGATACCGCTCCAGAATTTGCCATTTTTGTTATACTCGGCTTGTATTTCATAGCGGCACTACTTAATTGTTTTATACCTAAACTCCCAATTGAGCACAGTCTACCTAAACGAACGCCTTGGTTTTTGCTGGTGGATTTTGGAAAAAGTTTCTTGACGTTGTGGAAAGACCCCTTGGGGCAAGTATCTCTTGCAGTAACTTCGTTGTTTTGGGGGGCGGGAACAAGTTTACGTTTTATTATCCTCACTTGGTCTGCAATAGCATTAAAATTTGACTTGGAACAGGCGACTCAATTAACTGCAATGGTCGCTGTGGGCCTGGCTATTGGCTCTATAATTGCTGCCAAGGCCGTACCCTTAGGGCATGCCGTTAAAGTTTTGCCTTTAGGTATTGTTATGGGATTGGTTGTATTAAGCATGGTATTTGTGACAGATTGGCGGGTGTCAGTTTTTATGCTTATATTAGTGGGCGTATTGGCCGGTAGTTTTTTAATACCCATGAACGCATTACTTCAATATCGGGGGCACCAACTGATGGGCTCCGGACATTCTATCGCTGTACAAAACTTCAACGAAAATATTAGTATCTTATTAATGCTTGGAGCTTATGCCTTGATGATTCAGGTAGGGTTTTCCATAAATAGTATCGTAGTGGTGTTTGGACTTTTTATTTCGGTTACAATGGCTTTACTGACCAAAAAACATCGTCAAGATCAGAATTAACAAGCAGTTTTTTGTTTATCTTGTGATGTTCTCAGCCCAATTCTTTCTCAAATTATTTTATGTATAAACCGGTTACTCCGTTGCTTGCTGCTGATATTATTATTGAATTAACGGACTTCCCTGGTCGACCTATTGTATTAATTGAGCGTGCTAATCCGCCTTATGGTTGGGCTATTCCTGGTGGATTTGTGGATGTTGGTGAAATTATTGAGCTGGCTGCCGTCCGTGAAGCTAAAGAAGAAGTCACGCTGGATGTGCGTCTGACAGCTTTGCTGGGTATTTATTCCGACCCGATTCGAGACTCTCGCGGGCATACGGTAACGGCAGTTTATGTGGCTGAGGCCTCCGGGGTGCCAGTAGCTGCAGATGATGCAAAAAATTGCCAGATGTTTTGTCTGAATGAGCTCCCAAGCTTGTTAGCTTTTGATCACGCTCAGGTGCTCGCGGATTATAAAAAATATCGTGAAACGGGTCAGGTGGCGGCGCTAAGAATTTAGTCTGTTTACTTGTTTTTCGTTTACGCCATAACTTTGAAAATACGACTTTACTGTTAGAATAGTCTGCAATTACGATACAAACTCGGTTATGCAGTGTTTGTAAAGAAGTCTAGGTAATTAGTCAATAAGAACAAAAAACTGTATTGTTACATTATGGTTTGTTAAGTGAATATTTTAGGTGCAAAGGAGCAACCGGTTTTGACAAATGTGCAAGATATTACCAGTCCGATGACCTTATCGGAAAAGCGTGCAACGTGGTCTTTAGCAAGTATTTATGCACTACGTATGTTGGGCTTGTTTATGATTTTGCCGGTATTGTCATTATTTGCCCAAGAACTTGAGGGTTCAACGGATGCTTTAATGGGATTGGCCATCGGTATTTATGGTATTAGCCAGGCGATATTACAAATTCCTTTTGGTTTAATGTCCGATCGGTTTGGCAGAAAAAAAATCATTATTATTGGCTTGATACTATTTTTGATTGGAAGCATTATAGCGGCACTTTCAACCACTATTTACGGGGTTTTGTTGGGGCGAGCCATACAAGGTTCTGGTGCAATAGCCGCGCCAATTATGGCTTTAGTCGCAGATCTTACTCAGGAAGTACATCGCACTAAAGCGATGGCGCTTATTGGACTCAGTATTGGTGTCTCTTTTGGTGTTGCAATAACAGCGGGTCCGGTGATTGCCGGATTTATTGGGGTTCACGGGATATTTTGGCTAATTGCTGCATTGTCATTAATTGCCATTTGGGTTGTTTGTTATAGGGTGCCCAATCCGAGGCAATCAAAAGTCCATCGTGACGCAGAACTGGTTCCTGATCAGTTTTCAACTATTTTAAAAAACAAAGAATTACTTCGACTTAATTATGGCATTTTTATTTTACATGCCATTTTAACGGCCAGTTTTGTTGTTGTGCCTTTACTAATGCGGGATGCTGGTTTATTGCCGGCAGAACATTGGAAGGTTTATTTACCGGTTTTTATAATCTCAATGGCCGCGATTATCCCGTTTGTTATTTTGGCAGAAAAAAAACGTAAGATGAAGCCGGTTTTTATAGGTGCTATCGCTGCTTTGGTATTAGCTGATTTGGGACTTATGCAGTTTAATGCAACTTTATCCGGCATCATTGTTTTTCTCTGGTTGTTTTTTACCGGCTTTAATTTACTTGAAGCAACTTTGCCTTCTTTAATTTCGAAGACAGCACCGGCTGATTTGAGAGGAACGGCAATGGGTGTTTATTCAACCAGCCAATTTTTGGGTGCCGGTATTGGTGGTGGAGTGGGTGGTTGGTGTTATGGTGCATATGGCGCCGCTGGTGTGTTTTTATTTTGCGCTCTCGCAGCTACAACTTGGTTAATACTTTCATTAAGTATGAAACCACCAAGGTATTGGGCAAACTTGCTTATATCATTAGAAAAAATTAGCGAGCAGAAAGCTAATGATTTTGTTGCAGAGATGCTTAAAATTAAGGGTGTAGAGGAAATTACTTTACATTACGATGAAGGTGTAGCATACCTTAAAGTCGATAATCAGCAATTAAATAGGGATCAGTTGCAACGTCTTATTACAGAGTATGTGAACATATAATCAAATTAATATTTGTCCCAAGGCAAAGGCACCTAAATAAGTGGCTGTAAAATAAAAAACTGATAAAGCTAAGCTGGCAGCAGTATTGATAGCAAGACTTTTTCTGAAAATATAAGAAATGACAGTAAACTCCCATATGAAAAGTAGAGCCAGGCAATAATAACTTAATATATCCTCAGTCACTGTTAACCATATTAAAACCGGGATAACGAAAATTGAAATTATATTAGCACAAACTAAAATTGAGGTTGTGACCTGTATATAGGCATACAAGGTTTTGTTTAAACGTAATATAAAGCCTATAAATAAAAGCGTTAATAGCGTTTGAATCGTTACTTCAGTAAACGATTCAAACGGATCATCAGTCATGTTGGTCTGCATAAAATATTCAACAATAAAATAGAACAACAGGTTTTCTTTGAAAAAACTCATTGATCTTGTTAGCTTAAGCGGGTTATGTTTAAACCCGCACAAAGGCAAATATTGTCTTAGAATTTCGATAGGCAACATAGCTGTCAATTAAATTCGTAACGACTCAGTATTTATATTATCTACATTACTCTTTGAATTTGGATAAGTCCAAAAAACTGGAGTGGTTGTCTTCAATAAAAGGATTTTGGATTTGTTCATGATAAGAGCCAAAGTTATCATTTAATGATTGCACCAAATCTTTGGTTTTATCAGTTAACTGGTTTAATCGAGCCTTAATCTTTTTGTTCCAGGCAATCGATTCGTTAATTGGCAATAGCATACGCACAAAAGTCATATTTTTTTCAAAGAGGTTAGCTAGATTCTCCATCAAGTGGAGTTCTTCTTGCCGTTCATTAAGTTTATTAATGATTAATTTTGCGTGTAGTTTGCTGATAAGTAAGTGTATAGGCACCATAATGGCTATTAAAATGGCTATTAAAATAGGGCCAATGATAGGATCAAATAAAAATTCTAAGATACCCATTTGTATTTCAGCTAAAACAGCAAGGCTTGCTATAAAGCCGAGAACAATCAGACTAGTCATATTGACGCGTTCTTTCCATAGAACAATGCCTTTTTTTACCTCCGGTATGATGACGTTTTCAATATCTTTTATGTTTTTTTCAAGTGAGTCGAGAATTCGATAAGATCGGTCATAAGCAACATTAGCCATGCGTTGATCAATTTCTGAAAAATCGATTTTGCTTAGAGGATTAATGGCACTTTGTTGGCCAGGTGCAATTATAAATTGTCCGGTATTTAACCCCAGTCCAGATAATTTTCTTTGCCAAGAACTAATGATGTCATTGGCTTTGCCTGGATTTAAAGTAGCGATTGGCTCATCAATCAGGTAAATAAATTTATTAGCGTCTTGATGAATACTAATATGCGCTATTAATTCATCAAGCATTGGTGATGATGACTCAAATAAATCTGTAAAAACTAAAACAAGATCAGAATGTTCAATGATATGTTTGGTTAGCATTGAATTAACCGGATTTGTTTGTAGAGCACTCATGTTAGGAGAATCAATAAACAACTTACCTTTAAGCCGATCACTGTTGATAGCTTTTAATTCAAGATAAGTATTAATGCGTTTACCTTCACCGCTTTGAAGTTGTTCAATTTTTTTACTGACTTGATAAAAGGGATAGCGAGGGTCAACATCCAGAGCTGTGCCTGGGAGAGTTGCCGAGTTGGTATGGGTGTTTTGTAATAAAACAGTGAATTTGTGACTGGCAGCTTGAATACCTGAAACGGTTTGTAGCGAACCGAGGTAGCTGTTAACAAATCTGGACTTAGCAGTGGAGTTTCCTCCAATCAAACTAATTATTGGCCACCATGAGTTTTTTGTGGCCGTAGTTTCATCCATTTCGATGAGTCCAAGATCGTATTCAATTTGATCAAGTTCATGAAAAATCTTTATTGATCTTAGTAAGGTAGGGTCGTCATTAGCGAAGTTTTTTTCAATGTTAATCAGGTATTTGCTTGCCGTCTTTTCAGTCATAAGATTGCCCCCCCTATCTATACTAAGTTTTGAAATATAAAGTTGCTGGAGTATACACCTAACAATGCTTCGATAATAGATAAAGCAGGTTGAATATTGGCGCTGTTTTTTGGCGATAAAGGACCTTTTTAAAAGCTTTGTTGATTTTATGTGCTCGGACTTATTTGATTTATAGTATATTGCCATCTTGCTTCTTAAGCTACATGCTAGAGTAAGATAATCAAATGGAGAAAAGATTGGTTAATTTTTCAGGTTTAATAATGATCTCGGTTATGCTGTTGTTGTCAGCCTGCTCTACCCATTTGATGGGTAGTTATGGAGCAAAGGGGCAAACGATGGAGGAATTTACGCACTATGTGGAAGGTGTATTCCGTTTGCAAAACAGTATGACTAGCGAAATTATGGAATTGCAGGAAAATGATGAGCTTAATAATCGTGATGTCTTGTTAAAGGCTGAGCAGGCTATGCAAGAAACTTGCGCACCTCTTAATGAATACGTTTCCCTAGAAACTGAAGGGTTGAGTACAGATGTTTCTTTACTTAAACGGGTTGAGAAAACGGCTGTAGATTGCGAGCAGGCCGCTTTAAAAGTTAAAACCTTATTAAAGCAGTAAAACCGTCTTGGGATTTTTGTTTGTTAGGCCACTTAACGGCTAATGCCGTAAAGTGGCTTAGTGTTATCGTAAACTACACAATCCGCTCAGATCGGGCAAGTTTGGGCAAATTACCCTCCAAACCCATTGCATTCCGCATTACTTTATTTTTAGCGGGCAAAATGCGCTCTGCCAGACCCAATCCCAAGTTACGAATAAATTTTATGGGCAATACTTCATTACTGAATACTTGATAAAAAATATCCATAACGGTCATCATTCTAAGATTTTCATTGCGGCGCATTTTTTCGTAACGTTTTAAAACGGTTAAATCGCCCGGTTCAAGACCTTTTTTTCTGGCATCAATCAACACTTCAGCTAATGCGGCTGCATCCAATAAGCCAATATTAACACCTTGACCAGCCAGAGGATTAATCATGTGTGCTGCATCGCCAACCAGAACAACACCGGGTTTAACGTAGTTCTGGGCATGTTGTCGTTTTAGGGGAAAGCTTGCAACCCCCAATACTTTGTTGACTTCTCCCAGGCAATCAGGAAACGCTGCAACCAGCTCCTCTTTTAATGCGTCATGCGATAGCATTTTTAATCGATTAACTTCATCTGGAGAGTTATACCAAACAATAGAACCATAATTTCCTGTTAATGGTAAAAATGCCTGTGGGCCGCTAGCTAAAAAGCGCTGCCAGGTTATATCTTGTTGCCCGTAAGCGGTTTCAATGTAAATCACCAGCGCGTGTTGTTTATAATCCCAACTGGTTACGCCCAAACCCACCGTTTGCCTGACTCTGGATTGGCCGCCATCGGCTGCAACGATGAGTTTTGCTGATAACACGCGTCCATTTTCAAGTTCAACTTCGCTAGCTTGTCCGGTAGCATATAGTATTTTTTTGATACCGACCGGACAGATTAATTCGATATTGTCGAATGCTTGCAGACGATCCAATAACGCTAATTGAGTTATTCTGTTTTCTACGATATAACCTAAAGCAGCATGACCTATATCGTCACTACAGAATTCTGTATCGCCCGCAGTTTCCCATACACGCATTCTTCGGAAGGGACAAACTCGTCGATTGAGGATGCCTTCCCATGCGCCTATAGTTTCAAGAATATTTTTAGAGGCAATGCTCAGCGCTGAAACCCTTAAGTCATGAGGCTGATCTTCAGTATAGGGCAGTGGCGGCGAGCTTTCAATAACAGCAACCTTTAAAGAACTGCCCCCCAAGCTACAGGCAACCCCAGCTCCAACCATGCCTCCACCTACAACAACAACATCAAAATTTTCTTTCATAATTTACCAACATCAATTTAAGCCTCTAACTTGGGAAGAAAGATACCATATTTGTTTAAGTTTTAAGCAAAATACCTTAATTTAAGGTGATAGGTGTAAGCAACTTGGTTAGTGAATTCTTAGGTATTTATCTTGTGCATATTAGTTTTGTAAATATTGCATTACAGAATGCTTGCGATTGTCTGTCAAGTATTGTAAAACAACACATGACGAGCTTAAGTGTCATTTTAGTAACTTATATTTTTGCCCGTGTGGGAGTTTTATTGCCTTAATACGAGCGCAGGGTGAGGGTTTGTAAAGGATTAATGGGAACCCTTTTGTAATATCATTTATAGAGGTCATCATGAATCAAGGTACGCTCCCAATTAGACAAGGTTTATATGACCCACGCAATGAACATGATGCGTGCGGGGTAGGTTTCATTGTTCATATCAAAGGTTCCAAAAGTCATGCGATTGTAAAACAGGGTTTAGATTTACTCAGAAACCTGACACATCGAGGCGCAGTGGGTGCTGATCCTTATGCAGGTGATGGTGCAGGCATCTTGATTCAAATGCCCGATGCTTTTTTACGTCAACAATGTGGCAAACAAGGTCTGATTCTCCCAAAAGAAGGCGATTATGCGGTCGGTATGGTTTTTTTGCCTAGAGACGCAACCAGTCGGGCGAGTTGCGAAGCACTGTTTACCGAAATTATTGCACAAGAAAAGGCGATCCTGTTGGGTTGGCGTGATGTCCCGGTGGATAATCAAGAGTTGGGTGAAACGGCAAAACAGGTTGAGCCATTTATCAGACAGGTTTTTATAGGTCGTGGCGCTGATTGTTTTGATCAAGATGCTTTTGAGCGTAAATTATTTGTTATTCGTAAACAAATCGAAAATACTGTCCGCGATTCAGATTTAAAAGGCGGGAACACTTTTTATGTGCCTTCGTTATCAACACGTACCCTTGTTTACAAAGGTATGTTGCTGGCAAATCAAGTTGGCCCTTATTACCCCGATCTTAATGATGAGCTTATGCAAAGTGCCTTGGCTTTGGTGCATCAACGGTTTTCCACCAATACCTTTCCGACTTGGGATCGTGCTCACCCTTTCCGAATGATTGCCCATAACGGTGAAATTAATACCTTGCGGGGCAATTTGAACGGTATGGCTGCGCGTCGGCATTCAATAGCCTCAAAAGTATTGGGTGATGATGTACATAAACTATGGCCCTTAATTGCCGAAGGACAATCTGATTCTGCAAGTTTTGATAATGCCGTTGAATTATTAGTGGCGGGTGGATATTCTCTGGCTCATGCCATGATGCTACTTATTCCGGAAGCATGGACCGGCAATGTTTTAATGGATGAAAAACTGCGGGCGTTTTATGAGTATAACGCTGCTCTTATGGAGCCTTGGGATGGTCCGGCCGCAATTGCTTTTACTGATGGTCGTCAGATTGGTGCAACACTGGATAGAAATGGTTTGCGACCTGCGAGGTATCTGGTTACTGATGATGGCTTTGTGATCATGGCATCCGAAATGGGTGTAATTGAGGTGCCTCAGCATAAAATTATCAAAAAATGGCGCTTACAACCCGGTAAGATGTTGATGATTGATACGGTGCAAGGACGCATTATCGACGATTCAGAATTGAAATCAGAATTGTCAGCTCGTTCACCTTATTCAGAATGGTTGAATAAAACCCGTATTTTGGTCTCCAAATTGCCGGCGGAAGTTTCAGCAATGGCAACTGATGCCGCGACACTTCTGGACAGGCAACAAGCCTTTGGTTATACCCGTGAAGATATAGAATTTATCTTAAAACCAATGGCACAAACAGGGCAAGAAGCAATCGGCTCCATGGGTATTGATACCGCTTTGGCTGTTTTGTCACAACGTCCGCGCCTGTTATACGATTATTTTAAGCAAGGTTTCGCCCAAGTCACCAATCCGGCCATTGACCCGATACGGGAAGAATTGGTTATGTCTTTGGTGTCACTGATAGGTCCTCGGCCTAATTTATTAGGGTTGGACGAGGGTGGAACGCACATGCGGTTGGAAGTTGAGCAACCTGTTTTAACCAATCAAGATTTGGAAAAAATTCGTCGTATCGAGGCACGCTCGAGTGGGGCTTTTAAAACCAAAACATTTACGATTTGCTACCCTTCTGATTTGGGTTCAAGTGGTATGGAAGGTGCGCTTGATAAACTTTGTTTAGCGGTAAAAAAAGCCGTTGAAGAAGGTCATAATATTCTTGTTCTCTCAGATCGTGATTTGGATGCCTCTCATATAGCGATTCCTGCACTATTAGCAACTTCTGCAGTGCATCATTATCTCACCGAAGAAGGCTTACGTACCAAAGTAGGTTTGGTCATTGAAACTGGCGAAGCCCGTGAAGTTCATCATTTTGCATTATTGGCGGCTTATGGCGCAGAAGCGGTAAATCCTTACTTGGCTTTTGATACGCTTTCTGTGCTTTGCAGTGAGATGAGCGACCTTACTGAATATGAAGCGCATAAACGTTATGTCAAAGCGGTTTCTAAAGGCTTGTTAAAAGTAATGTCCAAAATGGGCATTTCGACTTATCAATCGTATTGCGGGGCACAAATTTTTAATGCCATCGGTTTATCAGAAGTATTTTTAGACCGCTATTTTACCGGCACCACCAGTACGATTGAAGGTGCTGGTTTACAGGAAATTAGTGAAGAAACTTTGCGACGTCACCGCTTGGCTTATGGCAATGCACCCCTCTATAAAAATGCACTGGATATTGGTGGGGAATATGCTTATCGAATACGCGGTGAAGCACATGCTTGGACACCAGCAACCATCAGCACCTTGCAGCATGCCACACGCACCAATAGTGCAGAAGGCTATGCAGATTTTTGTCGTTTAATTGACGAGCAAAATGAAACTTTACTGACGTTGCGTGGCTTAATGACCTTTAAAGAAGATGCCAGTCCGGTGCCTTTGGATGAAGTCGAGTCAGTTACACAAATCCTCAAGCGCTTTGCGACAGGTGCGATGTCGTTTGGTTCGATTTCTTACGAAGCACATACCAACTTGGCAATTGCTATGAATCGGATAGGTGGAAAATCCAATACCGGTGAAGGCGGCGAATTGCCAGAGCGCTTCAAGCCATTGCCGAATGGGGACTCCATGCGTTCGGCAATCAAGCAGGTCGCTTCAGGGCGGTTTGGTGTAACCACTGAATATTTGGTTAATGCGGATGACATTCAAATTAAAGTCAGCCAAGGCGCCAAACCCGGTGAAGGTGGCCAATTACCGGGACATAAAGTAGATGCGGTTATAGCCAAAGTACGACATGCCACACAAGGAGTGGGCTTAATATCACCACCACCTCATCATGATATTTATTCCATTGAAGACTTGGCGCAATTGATTCATGATTTGAAAAACGTCAATCCCCAAGCGCGTATCAGCGTTAAGTTGGTATCTGAAGTGGGGGTCGGTACAGTCGCAGCAGGTGTTTCCAAGGCTCATGCTGATCATGTCACGATTGCCGGTTATGACGGTGGAACGGGTGCCAGTCCGATGAGTTCTATTAAGCACGCCGGTTTGCCTTGGGAAATTGGTTTGGCTGAAACGCATCAAACCTTGGTGTTAAATAAGCTTCGCGGACGCATTGCCGTTCAAGTTGATGGCGGTTTGCGTACCGGTCGTGATGTTATTATCGGCGCCTTGTTAGGTGCCGATGAATTTGGTTTTGCCACGGCGCCGTTGATTGTTTCCGGCTGTTTAATGATGCGCAAATGTCATTTAAACACTTGTCCTGTCGGGGTTGCAACACAAGACCCCGAGCTTAGGAAACGTTTTACCGGACAACCCGAGCATGTTGTGAATTATTTTTTCATGATTGCAGAAGATGTGCGTCGGTGGATGGCAAAGCTCGGATTTCGAAACTTTGATGAAATGGTCGGTCGGTCGGATAAGTTGGATATGCAACGAGCGATTTCGCATTGGAAAACAGAAGGGCTGGATTTTAGTCGTATTTTCTATAAACCAGACGTCGATAACGGCACCGCTGTTTATCATTGCGAACATCAAGAGCATGGCTTGGAACAGGCGCTGGACCATGTGTTAATTGCAGAGGCTAAGCCGGCGCTGGAAAGCGGAAAAGCCGTTGTCATTAATGCACTGATTTGTAATGTCAACCGTACCTTTGGAACCATGTTATCGGGAGAAGTTGCCAAGCGTTATGGGCATAAAGGTTTACCGGAAGATACCATTGCTATTCATGTTAAAGGCACGGCAGGACAAAGTTTCGGAGCGTTTCTGGCGCAAGGCATCAGTATAGAGCTTGAGGGCGAAGGTAATGACTATGTAGGGAAGGGCATGAGCGGTGGGCGCATCGCTATTTTTCCGCCTAAAGAGTGCCCCATCATTCCTGAAGAGAATATTATCGTTGGTAATACAGTGCTTTATGGCGCAATTAGTGGCGAATGTTATTTTAATGGCGTAGCCGGTGAGCGTTTTGCAGTACGTAATTCGGGAGCCATTGCTGTGGTTGAAGGCGTCGGTGATCATGGGTGTGAATATATGACTGGCGGTGTCGTGGTTGTACTCGGTAAAACCGGACGTAATTTTGCTGCCGGTATGTCGGGAGGCGTGGCTTACGTGTTGGATAAAGATACTAATTTTGATCAGTTGTGTAATTTAGCCATGGTTGAACTTGAGCCGATTCCGGTGGAAGATGACATCCTGGAAACTGTCGCACATCAAGGCGGCGATATGGAAACGCACGGACGGGTTCATATCATGTCTGACATGACTCGTCATGATGCTCAGCGCTTAAAACATTTAATTCAAAATCATAAACATTATACGGGCAGTCCACGGGCTCAACATATCCTGGAAAACTGGAGCGATTATTTACCGCGTTTTATTAAGGTGATGCCGGTTGATTACCGTGCAGCACTAAAACAAATTCAGGCAGAACAAGCTACTGCGTCCTGCTAATGCCTCTCGCCTAAGTCCTTAGGCGAAGTATCCGCAACTGTATAACTGTTTTTTTAGAAGGTATTAAAGATGGGCAAACCAACCGGGTTTATGGAATTACCGCGTGCTGAGCGACGCTACGAAGCACCTAGTGATCGTATTAAGCATTATAGAGAATTTACTTTAGCACCCAGCGATACAGAAATGGCGCAACAAGGCGCAAGATGTATGGATTGCGGGATTCCTTTTTGCCACCAAGGTTGTCCGGTTAATAATATTATTCCTGAATGGAATGATGGTGTTTATCGTGGTGATTGGCAACAAGCGCTCGCAGTATTGCATAGCACCAATAATTTTCCTGAATTTACCGGCAGTATTTGTCCCGCACCCTGTGAGGCCGCGTGTACACTTAATTTAACGGATCAACCCGTGACCATTAAATCAATTGAAAGAGCCATTATTGATAAAGGCTGGGAAATGGGTTGGGTAAAACCGCAGATACCCCTGCAACGAACCGGAAAGCGCGTCGCTGTTATAGGTTCTGGGCCGGCTGGCATGGCTTGTGCCCAACAGTTGGCACGTGCCGGTCATGAGGTTTTTGTGTATGAAAAAAATGATCGTATTGGTGGTTTATTGCGATATGGTATTCCTGATTTTAAAATGGAAAAAACCCATATCGATCGACGTATTTCCCAAATGCAGGCTGAAGGTGTTCGCTTTAGACCTAACAGCAATATCGGCAAAGATGTTTCGGTACAAAAAATACTCACCGAGTATGATGCCGTCGTCTTGGCTATAGGTTCAGAAAAACCCCGTGATTTAGAGGTTGAAGGTCGCAATGATTATCAGGGTGTGCATTTTGCGATGGATTTTTTACGTCAACAAAACAAGCGCAACGCAGGCGATAGCATTCCTGATGAGGTCGCCATTTCTGCCAAAGGCAAACGGGTTGTGGTAATTGGTGGTGGCGATACCGGCTCTGATTGCATTGGTACATCCATTCGTCAGGGTGCGGTTTCGGTTGTACAGCTTGAAATTATGCCCAAACCACCTGAAAAAGAAAACAAAGCACTCACCTGGCCAAACTGGCCCAACAAGCTACGCACAACCACTTCTCACGATGAAGGTATAAAACACCGTTACTGGAGTGCCAATACTAAAAGTGTGACCGGTAAGGAGGGAGACATTACTCATCTCAATGCTGTAGAGGTGGAATGGAAGCAGGAGGGTGGTCAGTGGAAAATGAGTGAAAAGCCCGATAGTGCCTTTACCCTTGAAGCTGATCTGGTATTGTTGGCTATGGGTTTTATTCATCCGGTACAGGAAGGTTTATTACAGCAGTTGGGTGTTGAGTTGGATGGACGTGGTCAGATAAAAGCCAATGAAAAACAGTACAGCACCAGTGTTGATAAGGTCTTTGCTGCCGGTGATGGAAGGCGTGGACAGTCATTGGTGGTCTGGGCAATACGCGAAGGCCGTCAAGCTGCCAGAGCCGTTGATGAGTATTTAATGGGTGCTTCAGAACTACCAAGATAACAATTTGCTGCAGAATGATAGTCTGGTTGTGCATGGCTTTGTCTTGCTATACCAGTTTGTTTCATTTATCCTAAAAACCTAAGTTAGTCCACGAAAAGCACAAAAGACAAGAAAGTAAACGGTCGATTAGTTTCCAAAGCCCCTTACCCTTTAGGTAACGCACTGCTTATTGTATCTTTTGAAACGTTAGTGATTTTTGTGTTTTTTGTGGATCAAATGATTTTTCTAATTGAACCGAATCATGTCCATCATATGAAAGGTGGTGATTTTGCCAAGATGGACTGAGTTGAATTACCACTTGAGTATATTTAAGTATGCTGTTCTTAAAGATAAAACAAAAAGTTGCTCAATCGGATTATGCAAAAATAATATACGCTAGAGTTGCCACATAAATTTTAATGGGAATCCAGATATGAATACTCATCTTTTACAGCAAGCAAGCATGCTGGATATTGACGAACAGATTGAGCTGGTTGAGGCTATCTGGAATGGTATAGCTAATCGAAGTGTAGCGCCTTCGCTGACAAATACGCAGAAAATAGAGCTTGATAGGCGTCTCGCTGAGCATCTCGAAAATCCTGATGATGTTGTTTCCTGGAGTGAAGTTAAAACAGCTGCTCTTGCCATAATTGGAAAATGAACTTACCTGTCACTTTTCACCGTGCTGCTAATACTGAGTTTATCGAAGCAACTGTATGGTATGAGGATAAGCGATTGGGACTCGGTCTTAAGTTTGTAGCAGAAATAGAGCGTTGCGTATCACTTGCATCAAAGCATCCACAGCAGTTTGTTATTATCTATCAGGATATTAGACGGGTTGTTGCCAATCGTTTTCCGTATAGCATTTATTTTCGTGTCGCTAAAAATCATCTTGTTGTTTTGGCGGTATTTCATGGGCGAAGAGACCCAATTATTTGGCAAGACCGTAAGGTCGAGTTATCCTAAAAACTGCAGTTAGTCCAAGTAATTAGTCTTTTATAATTTAAAGCCTCTGATCTTTTTAGTCTGTTCTCTCAGAACAATACTCAGTTAATGAAAGATATCCGCCAGTTTAGCTTATTAATCCAATCCAAACCCTCGCCGGTCTTTCCAAGCCAGGCCTTTTTATGTCTGTTTGTTTCCCAGTCAAAACGTAACTATCAAGTAAGCTATAAAACCCCGTGAACGGCCAGCTAAAGTCACACAAAAGATAGGTCATTTATTCTATTTTAAATATAACAAATTCTAGCCCTTAAATGACAAATTAGCCTGATCATGCTAACATTGGCCGGTTTATTAAGTGATTTTTAAAAAACATCACGGTAATTTAATGCGTTAGTCAGGTGATTATAGTTTTGATGACCTTTGAAATAACTAACACTAATCACTGCACACATAACGAAAAAAAGAGATTACGGGCTGGATAATGAATAAAAATTCCCGAATAGGTAATAAAAACGCTATGC
The DNA here is from genome assembly GCA_026399095.1 of Methylococcales bacterium. Taxonomy (GTDB): domain Bacteria; phylum Pseudomonadota; class Gammaproteobacteria; order Methylococcales; family Methylomonadaceae; genus Methylobacter_C. The sequence continues at coordinate 16,991 of JAPLRP010000031.1, forward strand.
TTTACAACGCTGATTTGTCGCAGGACAGCTGCGGTGTGGGTTTTATCACTCACAAACAAAGTAAACAAACTCACGATTTACTGGTTAAATCCCATCAAGCTTTATGCACCATTCCCCATCGTGGTGGTATGAGTGCCGAAGGAATAGGTGATGGTGCCGGCGTTAATATCGATTTATCCCTCAATTTTTTTCGTAAAATAACCGGCATCGACACTCTCGAGCTCGGTCAATTTGGCGTAGCCAATTTCTTTTTTCCGGAAGACCACGATCACTTCGATTCAGCAGCTAATGAGTTGATTGAACGACATTTTAAAGACTTTAACTTGCCAATCATTTTGTGGCGTACCATTCCGGTTGATTTGGATGTTATCAATGAGGCCTCAGTAAAGGCACAATTACCGATAAAACAATGCGTATTTGGCCGTCCGGACAATTTAAAAAATGCGACGCATAAAGCATTTGAAAAACACATTCAGGCCGCTTTGCTGGACATTGAAGTAGAAGGTTTTAGTCGTGCAGAATTGACCGGTTTTTACCCGTTATCAATGAGTTCACGCACTCAAGTTTACAAAGGTCGCTTAAACTCATTCGAAGTTATTCCTTATTTTAAAGACCTGTACGATACCGATCACGAAATCAGTACCTTGTTTTTTCATACCCGATTTTCAACTAACACAGCACCTGCCACCATGATGGCGCAGCCGTTTCGTTATATGGCACATAATGGTGAGTTAAATACCGATAAGAAAAATCGTTTAAGTGAAAGTGCGATAGCCAGACAACATAACAAGCATCTTATTTTTCCTCGCGGCCAATCCGATTCCGGTCGATTGGATCAAACATTGACGCGTCGTATCAATGAAGATGATATGGACATTGTCACTGCGGTTTTAGCAATGATGCCGCCAGCTTGGGAAAACGATACGACCTTATCGCCTGATGTTCGTGCGATGCTGGAATATTTTAGTTTGTATGAAGAAAAAAATGACGGCCCTGCCGCCTTAATTTTTAATGATGGTATTCGTGTGGGTGCACGCTTGGATCGCCTGGGCTTAAGGCCTTTGCGTTCAGTAGAAACGCATGAATATCTAGCGGTCATGTCAGAAGCCGGTCAAATTGATTTTCCACCGAAAGATGTTTTGAAGCGTGGCCGTATTGAAGCAGGTGGTATGCTGTATTTTGACCACAACACCGGCGAAACTTACAACAATCATCAAGTGATGGATCGCTTGGCAAACGAGAAAGATTATCAAGCTTTACTGAAGCAACGCTGTATTCATCTTGCCGAGTTACCTGTTGTTGAGTTATCAGAGCACAGTAATGAACATCCGTTCACGTTAGATCAGCAACATACCGCCTATTCGCTCAATCAGGAAAGTTTCAGGTTTCTGCTTGACCCCATGCTGGCAACCGGTGCGGAAAAAGTATCCGCAATGGGTTATGGCTTGGCGCCTAATGCCTTGTCCAGTGCTGAAGGGGGCATGTCACGCTACTTTAGTCAGCGTTTTGCCCAAGTAACCAACCCGCCGTTGGATTCAATCCGTGAAAGTGACGGCATGACTTTACGCGTAGCCTTAGGCGCAAAACCGACTTTTTCACATGAATTAAGTAAACAACTGGTTATTGATACACCCATTTTACAATGGAGTCATCTGGAACAAATTCGTAGGCAAACAACGGTTAGTACGATGACCTTGCCGATGGTTTATCAGCCAGATCTCAATGATGCCAAGCATAATGAAGATGCTTTGGAAGCCGCTGTAGTAAAGGTTTGCGAGCAAGTCGAGCAAGCAGCCCAAAATAATATCGGCATTATCATTTTAAGTGATATCACTATTAGTGCCGAGTGGGCCGCTATTCCTGCCTTATTAATGATTGCCGCGGCTAATCAACATTTAGTGAAACAAGGCTTGCGTTTTAATTCGTCGTTAATTGCAGAAACAGGACAAGCAGTCAGTCCACATGATATCGCCACACTATTAGGTTTTGGTGCTTCAGCGATTTATCCGGTCAGTGTTTATAACCGTATTATCAGCCATTATCCAGTAGCAGAGCACCAAAAAGTACTGTATAAATTTCAAAAAGGCACAGAAAAATCACTCATGAAAACCATGGGTAAGTTTGGTTTGTGTACGGTAGAAAGTTATATTGGTGGTGAGTTCTTTGAATCGAATTATCTGGATACTGATGAGCCAAGATTAAGCCCCTATTTCCCTAATATTCATGCCTCCGTCGGTGGTGTGCGTTATGCGGACATTGCGGCCAGCGTTAGTGAATGGCATAAAAAAGCCTTGGCGGTTCGTGAAGAAAAAGACATTCCGTTTTTGGGCTTATTTAAAGAACGTCAGGACGGCGCCGGTCATTCTTATGGTAATACAGCCGTAAGAGAATATATCAACATGACCGATGAGGCGATTTTATATATTCCTCAAGATCAATCGCCGGTTGCCAGCGATACCGCTTATCTTGAAACCGGTTACGAAAAACGCACACCCGAACAAATTGATAGTTTTGGTATCACACCAGCTTATCGTAGTTTTGCCAAAAACCTGTATCTTGAACGTGATTCAAGACCGGCTTCCTTGCGTGACATCATGGACTTTCCTGTTGATGTGAGCACCGCAAGCACAGTAGCAGACTTTGATCGTATTTTGGGTAAACAAAATCTGCGCGGTAATATTAATTACTTGATTCGTGGTTTAAGCGTAGCAAAGTCCAGCGACAATGCTTACACCATTACCTTAACAACTGACGCTTCTGCACAACGTTTAGAGCAATTGGCACAGCACTTTACCCAGCGGTTTTCTGATGCTGATTTTAGCGTTGTCGTTGCAAATGGCACGCTGATTATTAAAGTGGCCAACACGGATAGCCTGTTGACAAACTATTTAGGCGGCATTAAAACGGCCCGTGAGCCGATTGCTTTAAAAGACGTACAGCCCGCGCATGAAATCACGGCAACCTTGGCGTCGGGTGCCATGAGTCATGGTGCTTTAATTGCCGAAGCGCATGAAGCGGTTGCCGAAGGTATTAACATAGTGGGCGCTTTAAGTAACTCCGGTGAAGGCGGCGAACATTCCAGTCGTTTTAATACCCTGCGTTCATGTAACATCAAACAGTTTGCTTCAGGGCGTTTTGGCGTTTGGGCTGGGTATTTGGCCGATCCGAATATCAAAGAAATTGAAATAAAAATTGCTCAAGGTGCAAAACCGGGAGAAGGCGGTCAATTACCGGCCGCTAAAGTTTCCGTAGAAATTGCTGCTTTACGCGGTGGCACGCCCAGAGTTGAATTGGTCAGCCCGCCGCCACATCATGATACTTACTCCATTGAAGATTTGGGTCAGTTAATACATGATGCTAAAGCCGCGCGCGTTAAAGTCGGTGTTAAGTTGGTGTCCTCTGAAGGCATAGGCACTATTGCCGTCGGCGTGGCTAAAGCCGGTGCGGATGTCATTAACGTAGCCGGCAATACCGGTGGTACAGGCGCGGCAGCGGTTACCAGTCTTAAAAATAGCGGACGATCACCTGAAATTGGGATCGCCGAAGTGCATCAAGCATTGGCTGTTAACGGCTTGCGCAATAAAGTGATTTTACGGGGTAGTGGCGCACACCAAAGTGGCTTGGATGTCGTTAAGTCCGCTATATTAGGTGCCGACTCGTTTGAATTTGGTACCACGGTACTGATGATGTTGCGTTGCGTCATGGCGAAAAACTGCAATATTAAATGCCCTGCCGGATTGACCACCGAACATGAAGAATTTAAAGGTGACTCAAGAGTATTGGCGCAATATTTCATGAATCTGGCGCATGAAGTCAGAGAGATTCTAGCAGTATTAGGTTATAAAAGTTTGCAGGATATTCGGGGTAAAACCGATTTACTGCATTTAATTGATCATCCTTCCATGGTCGGTCAATTGGATTTAACCAAAATGCTGGCCAAAGTGGATATCGTAATCGTGCCTAAACCGGTTTATTTGGAAGCCGGCTTTACGATTGATGACAAAATTATTCAACAAGTAAAAGCCTCGATTATAGAGGGTAAGCAGCCCCAAGTTATCATTGAAGGCGATGCCTTTAAACTTAATAACTGCAATAAAACAGTCGGTGGACAAACAGCGATTGATATTGAACGGATGCTGGCTTATGAACTAAATGAGCAACAAGCCTCTGATTCAAAAGTTATTTATACCCATCCACAAGGTCGTCGTTATCTGGCACCTGACAGTGTGGTGATACGTACTCACGGCTCGGCCGGACAAAGTTATGCCGCATTTTTAAATGACGGCATGCGTATGGAGCATTTGGGTACCTGTAATGATGGCGTTGGCAAATCTGCTTGCGGTGGAACTTTAGTCGTTGAATCACCTGGTGGTGGTATAAAAACCCCTGGTAATAATGTGTTGATCGGTAACTTTGCCCTGTTTGGTGCAACCGGTGGTAAATTCTTTATCAATGGGGAAGCCGGTGACCGTTTTGCAGTCAGAAACTCGGGTGCAATGGCCGTCGTTGAAGGCGTGGGTGATTTTGCCTGCGAATACATGACCAATGGCGCTGTTTTAAATATCGGTGGATTTGGTAAAGGCTTCTGTAACGGTATGTCTGGTGGTAATGCTTACCAATATGACCCTGCAAATTTATTGGAAAATCTGTACGACAAAACCTCGGTTTCCTTGCATAGCTTAACCGAAGAAGCTGAAACGGCTCGCGCGCATGAACAGTTTATTCTGGCCATGTTGGAAGAACATGCTGACTACGCAAACTCCAGTAAATCTAAACTGTTACTTGAAAATTGGGCAACCGAGCGCAAGCATTTTAAATTTGCGATGCCTTTATGGCTTTATAAAACGCAAGCGACACAATTTTTGCAACAATCACTGGATCGTAAAGAAATGATCGAAGAATTGTCGCAGGCATTGGCTCACAAGCAAATTGAGCAAGTCAAAAAAGCTTACAAAACAGTCGAACCTTTATTTGGTGGCGCGATTCCCGGGCATGATGCCAAGGATAAATCGTTAACCTTTAAATTGGTTAATAGTTTTGCCGTACTGGAAAAAGCCCAACAATGTGCCAGAGACTTGCTCAAGCATTTACCCGAAAATCAACGGACACAAAGTGAAATAGAGCGTGGTGCGCGTAAACTGATTATGGAGCGCCCCCGTAAACTGCAAGAAGCACTGGTTAAAAGCACCCGTGAAGCTTACAGTAATTACAGTGATGACAACCTTGCTGTTTTATTGGCGGACAAGCGTTTAAATGATTACAAAACAGCGTTAATTAATCGTTCGGTACAAAGCATTTATTCCATTGGCTCTACCGCCTGGATTATTGATCAAGACAAAATCAATAAACAAGCCTTGGTCGGCATCCCCTGTATAGAAGAATATCTGGCCGGACTTTTGGGCCTGGGTGTTGTTCAGGATATGTCGAACGAACAAGCTGCGTGAAGTAGGCTCCTTAATAATATTTAATTGTTAGTAACTAAATGAAATTACCTCAATTCACAAATGATGCTCCCTACAGCGAAGGCCAACGTGCGTGGTTAAGCGGATTTTTTGCCGGCATGCACGCTCACATGAGTCAAAATGTCGGCTTGTCGGCACAAACCGATAGTCAAACCATCACCATTCTCTATGGTAGTCAAACCGGTAGCGCAGAATCCGTTGCAAATGATGCCGGAAAAGTTGCCAAAGCCTATGGCTTGACGCCACGGGTAAAAAGCATGGATGAAATTGAAGCCAATGCACTAACAACTATAGAGTATTTGCTGATCATTACCAGTACCTATGGTGAAGGTGAAATGCCCGATAATGCCCAACTGTTATGGGATAGCGTTAACGCTGAAGGCATGCTACGACTTGAAGGCTTAAACTATTCCGTGCTCGCGTTAGGTGATACCAGTTATGACTTATTCTGTCAGGCCGGCATCGATTGGGATAATAAGCTCACAGCACTGGGCGCAACCCGCATTTATGATCGTACCGATTGTGATGTCGATTTTGAAGAAGCGGCTGAAAGTTGGATAACTGCAGTTATTCCACTCATGGCGGGTGGTACCGGAACAACGATTGCAGAAACAGAAACACGTGAGATAGATAAACCCGAATATCACCGTAAAAATCCGTTCCCCGGCACATTGCTGGTTAATCGTTTATTGACCGATGCTTCATCGTCTAAAGAAACACGGCATTATGAAATATCAATCGCCGGTTCAGGTCTAAGCTACGAAGCGGGCGATGCCTTATGCGTCGTACCAACCAATTGCCCCGAACTGGTTGCTGATATTATTAAAGCAATCCGCTGCAAAGGTGATGAAGACGTAACGGTTAATGGCGAGTTAATACGATTAAAAGCCGCGTTGCATAGCCATTTTGAGATCAAAACACCCGGCAAAGAACTCCTCGAAGAAATTGCCACCCGTTCCGGAGATCAAGAACTTAACGGGATTATTGAAGCAGGCGATAAACAAAAATTGTCGGATTATTTATGGGGACGCGACATACTGGATTTATTGTTGCAATTTCCGGTTTGTGAATTGACCGCCGCAGAATTTATTGCACTCTTAAAGCCATTGCAACATCGTGCTTACTCCATTTCTTCCAGTGGTAAAAAATACCCGGAAGCCGTGCATTTAACCGTAGCCAGTGTCCGTTATGACAGTTATGGTCGTCAGCATAAAGGCGTTTGCTCCACATTTTTGGCTGATTTAGTGGATGCAGAAACCCATGTGCGCTGTTTCTTTATACCGAATAAAGTGTTTAGAGTCCCGGAAAACGACAAGCTCCCCATCATAATGGTCGGTCCTGGCACGGGTATCGCACCTTTTCGTGCTTTTTTACAAGAGCGTCACTATCGTAATGCTTCAGGTAAAAACTGGCTGTTTTTTGGCGATAGAAACGCAGCGACAGATTATATCTATCGTGATGAGTTGGAAAGCTACCAAGAAAGCGGTTTACTGACCAAGCTGGATTTGGCTTTTTCACGAGATCAGGAAGCCAAGATTTATGTACAAGACAAAATGCTTGAGCAAGGCGCCGAGTTGTTTTTATGGCTAGAGCAGGGTGGTTATTTCTTTGTTTGTGGCGACGCTTACCGCATGGCAAAAGACGTTGATCAAGCGTTGCATGCAGTCATAGCAAAACACGGTAAGCTAACAGAACAGCAAGCTATAGATTACGTCAATCAGCTTAAAAAAGCTAAACGCTACGTCAGAGACGTTTACTAGCGTTTCTTAAAATACGCCCTAAAAAACCATTCAGGCTAAGGGCTTGAATGGTTTTTTTTTGCCTGATTTTTTGTAGATATAGACAATAATAATATTAACTAATTTTTTGTTATTATTGGAAAGTTAAGTTATTTAAGAGCATCTATGCGGTCAGATAAAAATAAATAGTGAGATTTTTATCACTGGTTTATATGCCTATTAGATTTAAATTTCAATAGGTTACTATTTAAATCTAAAACTAATAAGTATTTATTGAAAATAATAAATAGACAAAAGATTTAAATTTGTTAAGCTTAGCGCGAAATAAAAATGTTAAAAAACTTATATTGTTTTGATGATTGTTAAATGGATAAGTAAATGATGTTTTGATCAATAACGAGTCCTCTGTAGTAGAGGACTTATTCTATAAAGTTGTTTAGATGTCCTCCTAAGCGCTGAAAAATTAAATACGGAGAAAGCTCATGTCTCAAAGATTACCTATGCAGGATCAAGTTGTTAATAAAGTTGAAGACATTATGAGTCATTACAAAACCAGTCAGATTAATGACGTACTGGTATTGATAAAAAGATTTATAAAAAAAATAGCGTCAATTTAAAGTAACGTAACATGATTATATTAGAACATCCCCTCTGTCGGGCACAAAGGCAGTGCCCGGCCTACGCAACGAGATCATTTAAGTGATATAAAATTTGGCTGGGTAAAAGCGCAGCGTTGCCCAACAGTAGTTCAAGTTCATTCGGTTTTATTCTCCATACGCTTCCCCTGAAACATCCCTATCTATTGTCTTTCATCCCTGCTCAGTATTGGGGATAGAAGCCTTTCTGTATAAATCTATCAAAGCTCGAAAAGGGCCAGTCTTCAACGCGATCTACCAATCCATGCTTCACCGGATTCCAATGAATATAATCGCAATGTTTTTCATAATCCAAATCATTTCTAATTTGATGCTCCCAAAAAGGTGCTTGCCAGATCGTTTGTGCCCCTCGGCGTTTTTAAGCGTCGATATTGCATGATAATCTCCCTCCAAACTATTCCATAAAAAATGGTAGGTTGACCAAAAGAGCCGCGCTGTCCAACAAGTCGTGATAAATGTCGGGCACAAAAATCGCTGTTCAACCTGCATAGCCTGTATGTATGAGGTAATTTTGAGCGCTAAAGTAAAAAGTAATTTTTTATTTAAAATCAATTAAATTTATTAAGTTTATTGCCAAAAATGCAGTATTTGACAGGCATGCCTTGCCATAATGTTAAAAAACTTTTTTATTTTCATGGTCATTAAAAATATATTATTAACTTGATAAGATGTGAATAATTTTATTTAACTTTTTTTAAATCAGATACTTAAAATAAAAATTAATCATTAATTAATTTATTTTTTAATACAAATTGTTAAGTTATTTATGTTTTTTACAAAATGTTACAAAAATATAGTTGTTCTATTTAAATTTAATGGTAATCTATCTCCAAGGAAAAAATGTTAAAAGATTTAAGATTAACTAAATTATAAAAGTTAAATGTCTTTTTAATTATCAGATATATTTGGAAGAGGTAGGGGCGAGTGGTTTTGTTCGGTCCTGAAACAGAAATTTTTATTAGCAATTATTGGTAGGTGGTTTTCATGATGAAAAAAACAAGAAACGTAATAAGCTCCAGTAAGCACGAAGCTGATGTTGCTCGTTATATGAAAGAAGTAAGAGATATGCAGGAAGCGGGTGTTACTCGTCGTGACTTATTCAAGATGGGCTTAACTGCCAGTGTTGGTGGTTTGGCAGCGATTGGCGGTGCCAGCTTTATGCCTAACTTGGCACAAGCGGCCAGTAAAAACGGCAGTACTATTATTAGTCCACCTTGCAACATGCCTTGGCGTGATCCTTTGATTGTTCCTGAAGTGTGTCAACCGGTTGCCCAAATGACAGGTCCTAAACCTGAAAAAGATCCTTGTAAAGAAACTATTTCCATGTTTCACAAAGGTTGCGGTCCAACAGGTAAATTGGAAAACTTTACAGAAGCCCGTACTGAGCCTCATCAACGTTGGGATGATTTCTACGGAAATACTAATCCACAATTAGGACTTAACGGTTCATCAATGACGTGTTATGAACTGGAAAACATAGAAGTGGATTGGAACTTCTTTTCTAATGACGAGCATCCTACTTTTAATTCCAAGGTATGGACATACAGAGACATGACACCGAATGCTGATGGCGATCATGCTTGTGCACCTTTACGTATTAAAGCGCAATACGGCGAACCCGTCATGATGCGTATGCACAACTGTTTGCCTATGCCAAATGAAGCGGGTGTAGGTGGTGATAACCAAGGTTTTGGTATCAACCAAATGTCACCGCATCTTCATAACGCGCATAACCCACCAGAATCTGATGGTGGTCCTAACCGTTTCTTTGATTCATGTACTTTTTATGATTATTGGTACCCCAATGTTCGGGCTGGTTTTACTTCCACACATGCCTTAGGGACTGCCAAAAATAAGCCCTACATTGATAGTCTGGGCAAAAGTCATTATTGCCCTGGTGATTGGCAAGAAACCCAAAGCTCTTTGTGGTTCCATGATCACCGTATGGATTTTACCTCACAAAATGTTTACAAAGGCATGGCGGCTTTTTACAGCCTGTTTAGTAAAGACATTAACCTGGATACTGATGACGAAACAACCGGTTTAAGATTGCCGAGTGGTAAATACGATATCCCGCTCATTATTGGTGATAAAACATTTGACCAAAATGGCCAATTGTTTATGGATATTTTTAACAGTGGTGGTTGGAAGGGCGATCATACGACTGTTAATTTTAAAATTAGACCATTCCTAAATGTAGAGCGTCGTAAATACCGTTTCCGTACGCTTAATGGCGGGCCATCAACCTTTCTTGAATTGGCCCTAAAGCATGCGACGGATCCAAAAGCGAATATGACACTGACTCGTATCGCTAACTGCGGTAACTTGATGCCACAAGCGCAATTAGTTCCCAGTATCCGTCAAGGTGTTGCCGAGCGTGCTGACTTTATTGTTGATTTTAGTCAATTTAAAAAAGGCGATGTGATTTATTTACATAACGTGTTGGAATCAATTTTCCCCTCACAAGGCACAACCGGCAAAATTTTACCTTTCAGTGACAGTACTGCCATTTTAAAGTTTATTGTTGGCGATTTGCCTTCTACACCAGACTACAGTGGCGGCGGCAACGGCATTTACGGCCATCCAACACCCGGTAATACACCAGCGGCTTTGGTTAAGCTACAAAAACAAAAGATGATTGATTTTCCAACGCGTCCTGCTCCAAAAGTAAAACGCAGATTCGATTTTAATACCAAAAGCGGTGCCTGGGTTATCAATGGCAACCTTTATAGTCCCATGGTCATGTCGGCTTATCCGGCTGAAGGTTCTTGTGAGGAATGGGAGTTTACGTCTGGTGGTGGTTGGTCACATCCGGTTCATATTCATCATGAAGAAGGTCAGGTTATCAGTCGTAATAGCGGAGCACCCGCTTTGGATGATTTATCCAGAAAAGACGTGTACCGCATTGGTCAAGGTAGCGAAGGTACTGCAGGCACCTCCAGTGTGATCTTCCGTATGCAATTCCGTGATTGGTTGGGTGATTATCCAACGCATTGCCATAACGTGGTGCATGAAGATCACGGCATGATGTTCAGATGGAAAATTGTGCCACCAACAGACCCTAAAGCCGGCAAGTAACGCTGATTAAATTTAAGAGGATTTTATTATGAAAAAAAGAGATTTTATTAAGCTTTCGGCGAGCGCTACTTTAGGTGTCGCTGCTTTAGCCGCAATTCCTGCTGGTGCAGCCCGATTAAGTGATCTGATGCCGGCAAAAATCGATGCGGCCATACGTCGAAGAAACCTGATTCCTAATGTGCCATTGTTAACGCATGAAGGTAAGTTGGTACGGTTTTATGATGATTTGATTAAAAACAAAATCGTCTTGATTAACTTTATGTATGTGCGTTGCGGCGAAATTTGTCCGGGTATGACAGCCAACCTTAGACAAGTTCAAAAAGAATTTGGCGACCGCATGGGCAAAGACGTCTTTATGTATTCCGTGTCGTTAGATCAAGACACGCCGGAAATGCTTAAAGGCTATGCCGAATTATTTAATGTACAACCCGGTTGGACGTTTTTAACCGGTAAAAAGACCGATATAGAAACGCTAAGAACTAAGCTGGGTTTTAATTCAAATATTGCTGAAATAGATAAAGACAAAACTGAGCATACCGGTGTTGTTAAGTTTGGAATTGAGCATTTAGGTCGCTGGGGTATGACCCCCGCACTGGGTGAAGCCAAATATATCGCCGAATATGTGCGTTGGATGGAGCCAGGTGGTGCACGCCCTAATTTACAAGAAATGATGGGATAACACCGTAGGTTGGGTAAAAGCGAAAGCTTTGCCCAACAGAATAAAACAGTTATTAAGTAACAAGGTTGACTGGACAAAAGCGTTAGTGTTTTTCCGGTATTAAAGGAAGTAATGTTAGGCACTCAAAGACAGTGCCCGACCAGCCAAACAGAAATACGATTTACCCCTGCTCTTATTTAAACAATAGTAAGAGAAGGATAAAGGAGAGCCAAGATGGGCCACTAGGTTGTGGTCTATCAAGGTTAGATTACTTGAGAGTGGTAATGGATTAAGTTGAAGGCTTACAGTGATGTTGGGACTGGCAAGGGTGCCGGATTATATTTTTGCGACCATAAAACCTACTAAAATCATGGGTTTATGGCTCGTAATCTTCAGCTTGGTTTATTATTATTCTTAAGTTTCTAGGGTGACAGCCGATATCCATCAGGAATTAATTTAATTAATAGTTTAATAACTTTATAGGTGCGAGAAATGTTTATAAAAAATGAAAAAGCCACAGGCCTGATCGGGCAAGAAAAAAATGTGGATGAAGCAAGTAAGATGTTAGGCCGGCCAGTAGCAAAAAAACTGGCTTTATCAATTGCAATGTTAAGTGGTACGCTGTTTTCAGCACAACTACTGGCCGATGTGCCGGTAGCCTCTTCGGTGACCGGAGAAATTGAGTCGATTAAACTGGATAGCCCCGGCGATCATTGGTCTGGCGGTAGCATGGTCGTGGGTGGGCAAAACATAATTATCCCCAAAAACATGTTGCTTGATTTGCCAGCCAATCGGGTTACTCTGGAACAACTTTATACGGATGCGCCAGCCGCTTGTTTTACGCTGGCTGAAACCGGCTTAAGTAAGGTTGATGCTTGTAATGCCAGTGTGTCAGGTGCTATTGCAACCATTGCTGCCAATCGTTTGTCAACCGGTCAAGTGGTTGCCGGTGATGTATTAATTGAAAAAGCCGTTGAGAGTGTCACTGGACAAGTAACCTATATTAATCATGATGAGGGTTATTTTAGAGTTAATGGTGTGCTAAATAGCACAACTGCCGGGGTTATGGTCCGTCTTAATGATCCGACCGGTCGCCATACTGTTCAACCTGATACAGGCGCTGGTTGTGAGGTGGGAGCACCTAATTGTAGTCCTGATTCACGTTTTGCTTTGGACTCTGATAATTACACTAACACGTTTGTGGGTGGTTTTCCTTCCTGTATTCCCAGTACGGTGCCACGACTTGTTCCGACAGCTTTAACCAGTACTTTGACTACATCTAAAGCAACCAGCTTGGGTTTAAATAAAACCATCACGCCTGTAAATGCCGCTTGGAACGGTTCGGATGATGCGCTTTGTCCAAGCATTAATCGTCCGGGAGTTGGTTTGGTATCGGGCGATTCACGTCGTTTTGCACCGATCAAGTTAGGTGATAGTATTACCGTAGAAGGTAATTATGAAGAGATTAACGGTTTTCGATTTTTGTCGGCACATACCAGTAAAGTGAGCAGCATGCTGGTCACCAGTACGACTGATGCCATCATGCCGGATTATATGGAATTTGATGAAGCCTTTATTGATGCGCCCGGTTTTCAAAATCAACGGACTCGCAGTTTGTTTATTGGTTTTGTAACCAAAGCACCTGCCGATATTATGATTTGGTCTATTCATTATGATCCAACCACCAATTCGCCTCATGAGTTTCCGTTGGCATCAACGACCGGTTGTGATATAGCCAGTGGTGCGGCGGGTCAGTGTACTGCTGCCGGTATTCCGGGTCTTGCCGGAGCCGGCAATATCTTTAGAATCAAGCATGACGTAGATTTTATTCTGGATGCTACGCTGCCAGGTAAGGTCAAGCCTACGTTAAATCCTTGTGCCCATTTAAATGCTGATACCCGCTTTAATTCAGCGGTTGGCAATACAGTTTGTTCGCCTAATACGGCCGGTGCCGGCGTGGGTATGGACGGTACTTTTGCCGAGCAATTTGGTATCTTAAGCCCTATGCCGCATGAGATTCAAGCGAGAACAGGCCGTAAGTTTGCCGATATCAAGGCTGGAAGCAGAATGATTTCAAAGGATGTTAACGGCCAGTCAGCAACCTGGGGTCAATATTTAATGCCCTTTGGCATCGGTTTGGGGGGGGTTGATATTCCTAACTTCCTTGAGATTGATCCAAACAAACTCAATACACCGTTTAGTTTTACTGGTTTGCCCTGGAATCTTGATCGCCGGTTAAGTCCGGGTGGTTGTGGCCCAAGAAATAGTGCCGGTGCTTTAATTACGCCTTGTGGAGCAGTTAAACAGCCCTTGACGCCATTTCCTTCTGAAGATGTTGATCCACGTTTGTTGGAAGCAACCTTGCCTCACGGTCCTTTAGCGGTCGGCGCTTATACCAGTGTCGCTTTGACGGATGTCAGTGATCGTATCTTGTCTTTTGTTAATGCGAGTGCGGCACGAACCTTTGGTAATGGCGTGGGTGTTAATGCCGCCGGTAACTTCACTAAAGTTGATGTACTGGACTGGATGACTACGCCAATGACTTTAGCTGCAGTCAGTGATACTGCAAGCTCCGTATTGGCTTGTACAATAGGTGGCGCTAGCGGAGCTGGCGGAGCTGTCATACCTAATGTTGCACCTATAGCGGTTAATGATGCGGTAGCGGTTAATGAAGATACTGTGCTTGCTATTAATCCATTGGCCAATGATACTGGTCCAAGTCCGCTGTCTTTGCTTTCGATTACTCAGCCAGCCAATGGTATAGTCGTTAAGACGGGCAATAGCGTCAGCTATACGCCTAAGCTTAATTACAATAACACCTTGGCAACGGCTGACAGCTTTAGCTATGTGGTGACTGATGGCAAAAATTCATCGACTGCGATAGTGAGTATATTGGTCAATCCAATCAATGATAATCCGGTTGCGGTGGCTGATGCGCCGGCTGGCAGTGTTAATGCGGGTGCTACCTTGGTTGTTGATGCGCTTTTTAATGATAGTGATGTTGATAGCGATGCCTTAACGATTGCAACCGTTGGAACGCCAACTCTGGGTACGGTAAGCATAGTAAGCAATAAGCTAACTTATGTTGCCAACGTGGGTACTTTTGGTGGTACTGATACCTTTACTTATTCCATTAGTGATGGAAAAGGTGGTACAGCGAGTTCTACTGTAACGGTTAAAGTGGTTGGTAACTTAGCTGATACGGTGACGTTTACCAATGCCAAGCTGACTACTACCAAATTCATTATTGTGCTATCGCAAACGCTTGCCTTGAATGGCACCAGCAGTGTGCCAGGTAAAACGGTTAGTGTTTATGCCGGCTCTACTTGCCCTGCGGTTGGAGCGGCTGGAGCTATTGCAACAGCAACTGTTCAAGCGAGTGGTGCTTGGGCAGTTACCACGGGTGATATAAAAGGAAATACTGCGGTTAATGCCGTTGGTAAACCGTTGGTTGCTTGCTCTAGCGGCTTGGGCTTTGCAACAAGAGTGGTTAACTAATCTTTAATTACATTTTTTAAACCGAAACCGAAAAGGGGAGGAGGCTTAGGTCTCCTCCCTTTTTTTTGTCCAAAAATTTTGTGGGTGTTTGGTTTTATTGTTAGGTAATAGGACAGCGCTGCCAAACCAATTATCATAAAAATCGGGCACAAAAGGCGGCGCCCGACCTACGCGCCCACTGTTGCGCTAATAATGTCGCTCCATTGTCCTACTTGCGCATCATGTAAGATATAAATGGCTTTATAGCGCCATATTTGGCTGGTTCCTGCTGGGGGCAAGACGCTATTATCAAAGGTATAAGGTTCTATATTTATCGCCAAGAAGACAAATTGACCCTCTCCACGATCGATCCATATTTCTAAGGCAGCGGCATCTCCTTTTGTCCAAATAATAACCGGATGACCCGCTTGTAAGCGAATGCCCAACAATGGTTTCCAGGATTTAGGATCAATCACATGTTTGCTGGCTATCAGCCATAAATCTTTACCAATGGCTTCGGTGTAATTTTTATGGGCTTTGATTTGTTTAACTAATGCTGAAAGCCGGGGAATAATACCCGGATTAACGTTAGCGCTGGGGGTGGGGTGGGGGTAATATCAAAGCCACCGGCCATTGATTAGAGCTAGTACCGCCATCGCGTAGTTGATTTTTAAACGTGGTCCAATTTTGGGAATGAGCTTGAGCCATGCCGTTGGCGTCAAAGGTATAGCGAAAGTTGCTGGCATCTGTGGTGACTGTTGCTATGGTTTTAGGGCTAATGTCCAATAGTGCGGCATATTGGGGTGTGGGCAAGATGGTCTAACAGATCAGCTTTGTCGTTATCGGTGTTGGGCATGTAAGAATTTGTAGTCATGAGAATATCTCCTGATAAAAGTTTCTTTTTTTTAAGTGTTATTCAGTGTGTGCATGGGCTTAAGTAGTGCCTGACCGAAAAAGCCACTTTTCAAAAAAAATCAGATTAAAATCAAAAAATATTTTTTGAAAAAATTTTCAGAGCCGGAAAAATCACTCATATCGCAGTTGACCAGCCAATATTCAGAATTATTTCTCCAAATCAC
>JAPLRP010000033.1 GCA_026399095.1 Methylococcales bacterium
AAAAAACTCTCTAAAATCACTAAACAGGCTTGGCGATTCGTAAAAAACAATTTTCTTAAGAAAAGCTCTCAGCGGCTCTTTGAACTCAAGCTACGGCCGGTTTTGATAGCATACCTATAATTAAATTGCGGACACCGTTAGGGA
Source organism: Methylococcales bacterium (assembly GCA_026399095.1). Lineage (GTDB taxonomy): Bacteria > Pseudomonadota > Gammaproteobacteria > Methylococcales > Methylomonadaceae > Methylobacter_C. The sequence goes on from JAPLRP010000033.1 coordinate 145, forward strand.
ACACTTGAGCAAGAATTTATAAGTAATCCTTACGGCAATTCTCATGATCAGCTAAGGTATCACTATGCTGCTTTTTTAGCCGCTCATCAGCAAAACAAGTAGACCAGCTATTTTAAACTTCTGTCAGGCTAGCTAAATCAATTACAAAGCGATATTTTACGTCACTTTTTAATACCCGCTCATAAGCTTCATTAATTTGCTGAATCGGGATCATTTCAATGTCTGAGGTGATAGCATGTTCTGCACAGAAATCGAGCATTTCTTGGGTTTCTTTTATTCCACCAATCAATGAACCCGCAATACTACGGCGTTTAAAAATAAGATTGCCTATGGCAGGTGACGGGTGCGGTTGATCAGGTACGCCAACCAAACATAAAGTACCATCACGTTTCAGCAGGGCAGTATAGGCATCCAGATTATGCGATGCCGCCACGGTGCTTAAGATAAAGTCAAAGCTGGCAATATGCTTATCCATTTCTTCTGGATTTTTTGAAATGACCACATCATCCGCGCCGATGCGTTTGGCATCTTCTGTTTTGCCGGGTGAGGTGGTAAAAAGAACAACATGAGCACCAAAAGCATGAGCAAACTTGATGGCCATGTGACCCAAACCGCCCAAGCCAACTATACCCACTTTATCACCTTTACTTACGTTCCAATGTTTTAAAGGGGAATACGTCGTAATCCCTGCGCATAATAAAGGCGCAGCAGCGGCCAAATCGAGTTTGGCCGAAATATGTAACACAAAATCTTGGTTAACAACGATTTGTCCGGAATAGCCGCCGTAGTTAGTGCCACCGCTGTGCTTATCAGGACTGTTATAAGTAAATTCTGCATTATTGCAGTATTGTTCCAAATTGTCTTGGCAGTCTGGGCAAGTACCACAGGAGCCGACCATGCAGCCAACGCCAACGCTATCACCTATTTTAAATCGCGTAACTTCGCTACCGACTTGCGTGACTTTACCTACAATTTCATGGCCTGGCACCATGGGGAATGTCGAGTTACCCCATTCATTACGCACTTGGTGTATGTCAGAGTGGCAAACACCACAAAAGAGAATTTTAATTTGAACGTCGTTTGGCAAAGGTTCGCGTCGTTCAAAACTGAAAGGCGCTAGTGGTGATGTTTTAGTGTGGGCTGCATAGCCAATAGTTTTTTGCATAATAGCTTCCTTTTAACGATAAAAGATGAAACGAGGATGGGGTTAAGTGTAATCGTTTTGATGGCTACCCAGAAATATTTAAATAAGATTATATTAACGCTGGATCAGTTGCTGACTGAAACACTGTAGTTTTATTTTCTTAATTTGAAATTACAAGTATATTGATCTTACAAGCTGAATCGTGTTATTTATTTATGCAATCATTAAAAGATAAAAATATATTGCTCATTGGTGCGTCAGGTGGCATTGGTAGTCGAACTGCAAAGTTGCTCGCTGGAAGTGGTGCCAAGCTTTTTTTAACGGGAAGAAATGTCGAAAAATTGCGAGTGGTAGCGAATGCTTGCAATATACCTTCTGAAAGATGTTTTGCTTTGGATTGTTCACAATCCAGCTCAGTCAGTGAGCTTAAAGAAAAGTATTTTCAGCAGTTTTCGAGTGTTGATATTTTGATTAATGCTGCCGGTATCGGCATTATTAAGTCAATGGATACTTTGGATGAGGCTGATTTTTTACTGAGCTTGAATTCAAATTTAATTTCATCCTTTTTGTTAATGAAAGCCTTTTTACCTGCGATGAAAGAACAAAAAGCGGGGTTAATTATCAATATTCCTGGTGTATTAGGTAAAGTGCCAATGGCTGGAGCCGCCGCTTATTGTGCCAGTAAATACGGATTAGTCGGGATGATGCAAAGCATAAGGGAAGAGCTAAAGCGAACCGATATTCGTATTACCAATTTATATCTTGGGGGTGTGGATACTCCTTTTTGGGATACGATTGACCTGAAAGTGCAACGGGAAAAAATGCTGCAAACTGAAGAAGCAGCTAAAGCCATCTGGTTTTTATGTCAGCAACCTGATAGTGGCGTAGTCAGTGAAATGGTATTGCAGCCTTTTTATCATCAAGCTATCTGATAACTTTTTGGTTTTCGGTATGTTTTACTCAATATCGATGTGTATTTCGTTGCGACGAAGAAACGGCAGTGTCCACGGCGGGTCATAAGCTGCAGAGCGAGCTGGTGAAATTATTTGATAAGGTTCTTTGCTTAACCAATTGCTCAATAGTTCTGTCTTTTCTTTAATATTCTCTTCAGAAAGGCTGCCGGAATATTGAAGGACTGCAACTTTTTTGTCCGGAATTTCTTGGAGTGTTATTGCTGAATCGACGGGAATGGGTGCCGTTAAAATTGAATAATTTGGGGGGAGTACGAAAGCCATTAACCATATTGATCCTGTTTTCTGCTGAATGACTGGAGCGGTCATGGCTAATTTTTGAGATTGTTGCTCTTGAATAACAGGAGCTGTCATCGCTAGCTTTTGCCGGGTTTTATTGTTGCCAAAAATATAGCCTGCGAGTCTTTGAAATCCTTGATTACTGGTGGTTTTATAATCGCCATTAATTTCAGTTTGAGCGACAAGTAATGCCGGGTAGTGCCTGATTTGGATAGAGTTGTAATCTTTAAGCACTTGATAAGAGGGTTCGGATGCACTACGTATGCCAAATACGCTGCAACCCGTTAAGAAGACAGTGGTTATAAGAGCTATGAGCTTTTTCATTGTAATCCCTTAAGGTTTATATTTTCAGGAATGGTTTTTATGTAACTAAGAATGCCAATATTTCGGAATCAGCAGCTCTGTATTTAATGATTGTAAAATAACTATAACAACACATGAGGTGATAATAATGAAAAAAAATAATTTTTGTTGGGTTTTTGTTTTAATAATGGTGAGTAGCAATTGCTGGGCTTATGGAAGCAGTAGTAGTTCCAAGGCTTGTGCGAAACCTAAATTTACTGATTTCTCACCTGCAGAAAATGCGGAAGTAGTTTCGGGTTCAAATTTTTCATTTAACGCTTCTGAAAATACACACCCGAATAGCATAAAGGTTTTAGTGAAAGGGCTCCCTATTGATATTAATGTTAAGGTTAAAAGTGCAGGTAATTATGAGGTAAGTGGCGTTTTTCCTGAATCATTAAAAGAGACTTACGCCAGAATTTCAATTGAAGCCGATGCCGAAAGCAATTGCAATGGAAGTGGGGGTTGGTTGGTAAAAATCAAATGATCTCTGATTGTATCCTCAGTTTTTGCATTTTTAATCAGGGCTTACATCGGGTATAAATAAAAAGTGTAACCACTCTTATTGACGGCAGCTAAGGTTATGTTACGTTATGTTTCAAGCTATAACATATATGCTATGAGCAATAGCCTGCCTGTATACTATTTTTAAATAATTTTTACGACAACGGAGTGGTATGTCTTTGCAAGCAATAGTTATCAAGGTACTGGTATGGTTTGATAACAGCAATGTAAAAATAGCTGATAATGTGGGTGAGGCAATTGACTGGATGCGAGTCATCCCTTTTATATTGATGCATTTGGTTTGTCTGTTGGTGTTTGTGGTGGGCTTTAGTCCAGTTGCATTATGGGTCGCATTGGGCTCTTATCTAGTGCGCATGTTTGCCATTACTGCCTTTTATCATCGTTATTTTTCCCATAAGGCTTTTAAAACCAGCCGAGTGTGCCAGTTTATTTTTGCTCTGCTGGGTGCAACTGCAACCCAGCGAGGACCTATCTGGTGGGCTTCGCACCATCGTCGTCATCATCTTTATTCTGATACGGCTAAAGATATTCACAGCCCTCGGCAGGGTTTTTTATGGAGCCACATTGGCTGGTTTTTATGCCTGAAAAACTTTACGACACAAGGGCATTGTGTCCGTGATTTGCTTAAATATCCTGAACTGGTTTTACTGGATCGTTTTGATAGTATTGTGCCGATATTTTATGCATTATCCATGTTGTTTTTGGGACAGTATCTGGAGTTCGCATTTCCGGAGTTGAAGACCAATGGTTCGCAGATGTTGGTTTGGGGTTATTTTGTGTCAACTATCGTATTAATTCATTGCACACTTTTTGTTAATTCGCTGGCGCATGTTTTAGGAACCCGACGCTATGAAACCGGAGATGATAGTCGCAATAATTTGTTTATAGCGTTATTTGCGTTAGGGGAGGGGTGGCATAACAACCATCATCATTATCCGGTATCCGCACGGCAGGGGTTTTTTTGGTGGGAAATTGACATTAGTTACTATCTGCTTCGGTTAATGTCCCTGTTTGGCATCATCTGGGATTTAAAGCCGGTTCCTGCCAATCGGTTACATTCAAAATTGGTTAAACAGGGGCTGCAATAATGAAGATAGCCATCGTCGGTAGCGGTATTTCAGGACTTTATGCAGCTCACTATTTAAGTCAACAGCATCAGGTGACGGTTTACGAAGCCAATAGTTATCCGGGCGGACATACCGATACCCATACGGTTGTTTTGGGAGCTAAAAATTATGCCGTTGATACCGGATTTATTGTTTTCAACGAACATAACTATCATTATTTTTGTCGGTTTTTAAATGACTTGGGCGTTGGCTCGCAGTTGTCTGATATGAGTTTTAGTGTAAGCAATGCGCTGACCGGACTTGAATACAATGCGACAACCCTGGATAAATTATTTTGTCAGCGGATTAATCTGTTACGACCCCGTTTTTATCGCATGGTCAGGGATATATTGCGCTTCTATCGCGAAGCACCGGCGCTCTTAAACAGCAAGGATGATGTGTTGACGTTGGGGGACTATTTACACCAACAACAGTACAGCCAAATCTTTATTGATGACCATATTCTGCCGATGGCTTGCGCGTTATGGTCTGGTCCACCGGACGTGGTGAAAGATTTTCCGGTACGTTATTTTGTTGCCTTTATGGCTAATCACCAGATGTTAAAAACGGATAACAGACCCGAATGGCGAACCGTATCTGGTGGTTCTTCAGCCTATATACGGGCATTTATGGAGGCCTTTAAAGGCGACTTGCGACTGAATTGCCCCGTGCAAGTCGTAACACGCAATAAAGCCCAGGTAACGGTAAAAACATCGGAAGGCGAACAATATTTTGACCATCTGATTATGGCTTGTCATAGTGATCAAGCTTTACGCTTATTACAGGATGCCAGCGAACAAGAAACCGAGATTTTGGGCGCCATGACTTTTCAGGAAAATGATGTTGTGCTGCATACGGATGTCAGTGTAATGCCAAAACATCCTAAAGCTTGGGCAAGTTGGAATGCACTTAAGTTAAGTGAAGCCCAAGCACGTTGCACCGTTACTTATTATATGAATCTACTGCAAAATCTGGAGACGGCAGAACCTTTACTGGTAACGCTTAATTGCACCGATCGCATTGATCCGGCAAAAATTTTACAACAAAGAAGCTATCATCATCCAGTTTATACCCCGGCCAGTTTGGCAGCACAACAGCGGCGCGATGAAATTAACGGACAAAATAATACCTGGTATGTCGGCGCTTATTGGGGCTGGGGCTTTCATGAAGACGGTGCCAAAAGTGCGCAGGAAGTGGTTGATTTGCTTCAGCTAAAAACATGACTACGCTAAACAGCCGATTATTTCTGGGTTGGGTTCGTCATCGTCGTTATCTGCCAAAAAAACATGCCTTTAGATATCCGATTTTTATGAGCTGGCTGGATCTGGAAGAGCTGGATCAGGTAATGGCAATAAGCCCCCTTTGGTCTTTGGAACGCTTTAATCTGGTTAGCTTTTATCGCAAGGATTATCTGGGTGATGCCGGGCAGGATTTATCCGACACAGTCAAAAGTCGCATTAAAGAACATACCGGTGAAGATTTTAACGGGCGAATTTGTCTGTTGACGCATTTGCGATTCCTGGGTTTTTGTTTTAATCCGGTGAGTTTTTATTTTTGTTTTCCTGACGGTGTCGAACAGCCGCGTTTTATTCTCGCTGACATCAATAACACGCCTTGGAACGAACGCTACTGCTATGTGCTGGACGCTGGTGAAAATGCCGTATCTAAAAACAAATGGCTGTTTGAATTTGATAAAGCCTTTCATGTTTCGCCGTTTATGCCCATGCAGCAACATTACCGCTGGCAGTTTAGTTTGCATCAATCAGCTCTGACTATTCATATCCAGTTACAACAAGATAATGCGTGCTGTTTTGACGCGACCTTACAGCTAAAAGCAAAGTCAATGACTCGTGCTGTGATGCAGCAATTGCCTTTGCGTTATCCTTTTTTGACGTTATCAGTTGTCATTTCTATTTATTGGCAGGCCTTACGCTTATGGCTAAAAGGTGTGCCTTTTTATGGACACCCTTGATAACGATAGAAATAGCAGTTTGTCCACGAAAGACACAAACAGTACGAAAAATATTTAAAGACTGCTTAAGTTGTAAATCGTTAGTCAAAATACTTTGGAATCAGATGGACTGGTTTTTACTTTCGTGTCTTTCGTGGATAAATGGCTCTTCTTTTGAATAAACAACCCGAATAGAAATAGTGAGAATAGTATGAATGCAATCACTGAAACGTTAATTAAACACCCGACACGAATAGATTTACTGTTACGTAAAGCGTTTCTGGATAAACTTGCCCGCTTGGAAAATGCGGTATTAACCGTTTCAGATCCCTTGGGTGAATGTGTACTAGGCACTCAGGGCGATGATGGTTTGCAAGCCAGAATTGAAGTGCTGGACATGAGTTTTTATCGTCAAGTGGCACTGGGTGGCTCTATCGGTGCGGCAGAATCCTATATGGATCAAGACTGGCAAGCGGATGATTTGTGCAGTGTGATACAAATACTGGTGCGTAATCGGGATTTACTCGATAGTATGGAAGGCGGCTTGGCTACTTTCGCTAATCAATTGCTTAAGTTTTGGCATTTCGCTAATCGCAACTCTCAACAAAATAGCCGAAAAAATATAGCGGCGCATTATGATCTGGGTAATGATTTGTTTGCTTTGTTTTTGGATCAGCACGGCATGTATTCATCGGCCACTTTTTACCAGTCTGACCTTCCGTTGGAACAAGCATCGACCGCCAAGCTGGAGCGCATTTGTCAGAAACTGAATTTGCAACCGGAAGATCATGTGCTGGAAATTGGCACCGGTTGGGGTGGTTTTGCGACGTATGCCGCTAAAAACTATGGCTGCAAAATAACCACGACCACTATTTCTAAAGAACAATATCAGGCCGCCAAGCAACGACTCATCGATGCTGGCGTAGCCGACCAAGTGACCGTGTTAATGAAAGATTATCGTGATTTACAGGGCAGTTACGACAAACTGGTTTCAATTGAAATGATTGAAGCGGTGGGGCATCATTATCTGGATACCTACTTAAAACAATGTGCAGCGTTGTTAAAACCCAACGGTTTGGCCTTGATTCAGGCGATTACCATCGAAGACCGCTACTACTATCAAGCGTTAAAAAGCGTGGATTTTATCAAACGTTATATTTTCCCCGGCAGCTTTATTCCCTGTGTCAGCGTGATTGTTGCCAGCGCCTCACGCTGTACGGATTTACGGTTGATTAATCTTGAAGATCAGGGGGAAAGCTACGCGCTGACCTTAAACAGTTGGCGCAAACGTTTTATGGCAGCGCTGGATCAAGTCAGGGCACAGGGTTACAACGAAGAGTTTATTCGCATGTGGGAATTTTATTTGTGCTACTGCGAGGGTGGTTTTAAAGAAAAATCCATTTCAAATGTGCAGTTATTACTGGCCAAACCCTGCAATCGTCGTCAGCAATGGTTACCGATTTATGACGCTAAATAGCTGGATTAATATGTTATGGATGCAGGCGCTATGGTTTGGCGCTATTATTGGTGCAGCGGAGAAGCTATTTTGGCTGGCACCTGTGCTGCTGACAGGCTTTATAGTTTGGGAATTTCGACCGGCCAGACGCGTTTATGGTGACTTTCAGTTAATGCTGGTCGCTTTGCTAATAGGGCTAATACTTGATACCACCTGGGTAAAGTTAGATTGGATTAAATTTGCCCCAGACTTTGCTTTATCCGGGCGTGCGCCTTTATGGATCTTGCTTTTATGGGCCGGCTTGGCTTTAACAATTAATCATTCTTTGGCCTGGTTACAATCACGATTAGTGCTTGCCGGTGTGTTAAGCGCTTTAAGTTGTCCCTTATCTTATTTGGGAGCGGCACGCTTGGGGGCGGTCGATATTGTCACCGAATCCTGGTTATGGGTAGTTGTGTTGAGTTTAAGCTGGGCGGTTAGCATCCCGTTATTGCTGTGGCTGGCTAATCATTTAAAACAAATAAAACAAGGGGCGTAAAGTATGTTTAGTCTGACTGTTGTAGGCATGCTCAGTATAGTGGCCATGTTATTGGCCTGGATTTGGCAAAAAAACCACGCTAATGCCGGTATTGTCGATGTTGTCTGGGCTTATGGAATGATGTTTGCCGGGCCTTGGTATGCCTTGACCGGTTCGGCACCGTTAGCGTTAAAATTGAGTTTGGGATTGCTGACCTTTAGTTGGTTTTTGCGCTTGGGTCTTTATTTACAGCACCGCGTGCTGTCAGAATCCGAAGATGGACGCTATCATGCCATGCGTAACGCCATGAAAGACCGAGTTGATATAGGGTTTTTGCTGTTTTTTTTATTGCAGGCCGGATTTATTTGCCTGTTATCGTTGCCTTTCTGGGCGGTTGCACAAAACACGCAGCCACAAATACCACTGGTAATTGCCGCTTTGTTGCTTGCCGTTTTAGCGTTATACGGCGAAACCACAGCCGATCAGCAATTATCCGACTTTAGAAATAACCCTGAAAATCGTGGCTTAACCTGTCGCAAAGGTTGGTGGCGATATTCAAGACATCCCAATTATTTTTTTGAATGGCTGCACTGGTTTGCCTACCCGTTGATGGGTTGGGGAGGTGACTATCAATACTGGTTATGGCTTGCCCCAGTAGTGATGTTTTGTTTTTTATATTTTTTTACCGGCATTCCGTTTACCGAACAACAAGCCTTACGTACACGAGGCGACGATTATCGCTTGTATCAAAAAACCACCAGCTTATTTTTTCCGTGGTGGCCAGAGGCTTAAACTTAGCCTAAGTAGAGTCCACTCAGAAACAATAACCTATTGATAATATTAACTATATTGTCAATGGTATAATAGATGCATAGAAAATGAGCTTCACCTCACAAAACCCATGCACTTATGATACGAATACATAGCCAAACTCAGCTTACTTTAGAAGGATTTGAAACGCCTTTTGAGCGTAGCATGGATAAAAACAATCGTTGGATAAAACTGAGTGCATGTATGCCTTGGGACGATCTCGCCAATGCGTATTATCAAAGTTTCAACGCCAGCACAGGACGTCCTGCAAAAGATGCGCAGCTGGTTATCGGTGCCGTCATCATCAAACATAGACTCAAGCTCAGCGATGAAGAAACCGTCGCACAAATCCAGGAAAATCCATATCTACAATACTTTTGCGGCTTAAAAGGCTTTTCTATCCAAGCTCCGTTTGCACCGTCATTATTGGTAGAGATACGCAAACGCATGGGTATTGATGTTTTTGAGCAGTTACACCAAGCTATTATCAATCAATTAGAACGCCGTACCCCACTAACTGATCCAACGACAGGCGGCAATAACGCGAGCCCTGAATTGACCGGGCATACCAGCGAAGCAGAGGCCTCTACTGAGGCCGCAGTAGACAGCACAGAATCTGACGTCATCAGTGACGAGAAACAAGAGCCTATTACGCACCAAGGTCGTTTGCTGTTGGACGCTACCGTTGCAGAGCAAACGATTCGCTTCCCCACTGATCTGAGCTTACTCAATGAAAGTCGGGAAATCAGTGAGCGACTGATCGATGAATTTTACGCGCTGAGTTCGC
>JAPLRP010000076.1 GCA_026399095.1 Methylococcales bacterium
TGGGATCAGAATGAGTGTTCAAGTTGGGCCAGAATATGCACCAGTTGGTAATTTCCATAAAAGTTACATTTTAAAAACATTGCATAATGTTGCTGCATACGGATGCTATATAACTCCAAATATAGAGCCAATTGAGGGATATTTTCCTCCATTAATTACTAAAGAAGAATTTGAGTTAAATCTTGCTTTGATGAAATCTAGAGATAAACGAGGAGGTCGTATAGGAAAAGGATTTCCAAATATATTCACAGGAAAGCTTATTTTTTGTGCGAATTGCGAAGGAAGAATGGTTTATAGGTCTAAAGGAGCTGGATTCAGAAACAGCAGATTCTTACATTGTAGTAATTCAGAAAGAAGTAATATTTCAGTATGTAGTTGTCCAATATTTAATTATATTGAATTTGAAACTTTTTTTATGAAATTCATAACAGAGCTTGATATTGATACACTGTTTAACAAAGATTCAATAGAACATAACCAAAAAGTAATAAATGAAATAACAGTTCTTGAGTTAGAAATACAAAAAATAGAGCATCAATATTCTAATATTATTGCTAGCCTTGATGATGCGCCCGAAGAAATAAGGCAGGACATATATAAATCAGCAATAAGTAAGAAAGCAGGTATAAAAACCATTAATGACAAGATTCTTAAACTAAGATATGAAATACATACTAGCAATAAAGAAAATGACTCTATTGTATTGAGAGATAATATTCAAAAATACGATGAATACACAAAAAATAAGGCGTTAGATCAAATAACAGAAATCAGAAGAGATTTAAATAATCAGATATTTTCTGTAATATCTAAGATAACTATATTCAATGACTTTAAATTCACAGACAACAATACAAATAATATTCCCAATACCATCTTAGATATAGCTCATAAAAGAGGCTACAATACCGAAGAAAAAAAAGTAAAATATTTGCAATCTGCAAAAACAGGCAAGAAGTTATTTAATGAATATTATAGATTTTTCATTGTTGAATTTAAAAATGGACAAAAGAGACATGTGATTCCTTTCCTAGATTATTCAAAATCAACAAGTCAAGTATTACAAGCACAAATAGAAAGACAAGAACTTTTAGCAGAAAATCTTAAAAAATTAAAAGAGAAATATGGAATAGATTTAGATAAGTTAGTTAATCTCTAAGTATTTTTTTGATTCAATTATCAAGATCCCACAAAACTCCCCAAACCGTATATTTTGGCTCTCTCAATCTACTGTGATCAATCTCCCATAATCACAGTAAATTCTTCAGCTCCAATTTTCTTCATAAATTTTTCAACACCATTTAATCTAGCAAACTCTCTAACTTCACCACGTCTTGCATAAAGTTTGCTACTCATACTCTTCGAAAGAGATATCTCCACTTCCCATTTATTTCTGCTATTCAATCTAGCAATGAAAGTATAACTCTTTGGTTCATTTTCATTATCTCCAGCTTCTATTAAAGAAACGCAGGTTTTTTCATCAACTATCATATTGATAATACTCATATATTTAAAATAAATGCAATTATTTTACCATTAAAGTCCAATAATGCATTATTGGATTTATAGGTTTATATAAATATAAGTAGGTTCCAAAAGAACCTGTTGCAATTTAACTTTAACCAATGAGGATTACAAATGAAGTTTTTAAAATTACAAGCTGTTATGTCAATTACAGGATTATCAAGAAGCTCTATTTACCTAGCTATTAGTGAGGGGCGATTTCCTAAGCAAATCCCCTTAGGCGCAAGAAGTGTTGCTTGGCTCGAGGCGGAGATTGAGGGATGGGTTAAATCCCGAATTGCTCAGCGGGGGGCAATTTAATGAGGATGCCTACTCTAGAAAAATTAACTCACGTTTCAATTGAAAGTAATGAGTATCACAGTAACAGCAATATAAGTAAGCTTGAAGAACTTAACAAACTGAGACTCGATTTTAATACCAAAGTATTTGAGATTAGAGAAGACGACATTGAATATACACAACCCATTACCTTCAGCGAAATGATTTTCATGGGTGGTGAAAAATTAAGATCCATATTCATTGCTAAATGGGACAGTGCTTTTAAGGAAGGATTATTAAAAAGCTTAAATAATAATAAAATTGACGAAGAGGCTCTTCCAATTTCTTATGAAGATAAAGAGGAAATTTCATTTTACTTTTATTTGACGGAGCATGCAGACGATTGCTTATGCAATGAATGCTTGTTAAAAGAGACGTGAGAAATATGAAAAATTAAGACAAAAAAATATATATATTATGAGATTTCTGTGAGTGCAGATGCACAAAAAAAAGAAACCAGAGCAGTCTTTGCACGAAAACTCTGGCTTACATTAGTAATACGACATTACTATTTATACAAAAAATGTAAGTCTATTTGTACAAAAGCTGCTCTTGTTTTATTGAAAAAATAATGCACGGAGTTTATCTAATGATTAGAAATAAAGAAGAAATAACAAATATCAGCTTCACAAAATTTATTGATGCTGATAAAAAAACTGCCAAAGTTTATAGCTTAGAGAATGGTGAATTAATCAAATCAATAGCAGGTAACTTTTGGAATGGGAATTTTAATACCATCAATATTCCTTATACGGAACTGCCTGATTTTATACAATCTATGAAAGCAGGAGAATTTGTTGTCCAAGGTGTGCATCAGGATTTAGATTCTGGGAATTGTCCATCGGATGCGACAAGGGAGAAGGTATTATTTCCTTTTTCTAGTGAAGCGGGTCTTTTAATAGTAGATTCTGATTCTATTAATATGTTTGAAGGTATTACTACTTTAGATGATTTGGTTGCTACTCTTGATAAGATTGAACCAGCAATAAAATCTGTTATGAAGTATTGTTCTAGTTCTGCAAGCAGTTACGTTGAATATAATGGTGTTAATTCGGGTTTACGAGGGGTACATACCTACATTCCTATCAGTAGCGCAAAAGATAACAAAACTATTATTGAGACATTACATACACGGAGCGTGAATGCTGGGTTTGCTTATCCAAAGATAACCAAGTCGGGTAATATAAAAATCAATTCCTTGGTAGATACCGCGCTAAAAACGTCTAACCAACCTGTATTTGAAGGTGGAGCAATACTTAATCATCCTGCCATTACTCAAGTTCCGGAATTTAAGTTATACGAAGGTGGCGTGTTGGATATTAGTAAAATCAAACCATTAACTGATACTGAAAGAACTAGTTATGCTAAGAATGTTGCTCGATTGAAAGCTTCTGTTGCAGAGGAAGCCAATGCAGTTAAAGCTTCTTACGTTACTAAAAGAGGTGCTCTTATTAAGAGTAAATCTCCTAATTTATCTAAAAAGCATTCTGAGATTATCATTAAGAAAGCTATTAATGATAACAATTTGTATGGGCAATTTATTATACGATTGGAAACAGGGGAAGAAGTAACCATACAATCTATTTTAGATGATCCGAAACAGTATCATCTTGCCGCGTGTTTTCATCCAATGGATGAGGAGATTGCAGGTAAAACGTTAATTTATTGTGATCAACCCAAACCAAAAATTTATACATTTGCACATGGGGAGGAAGTCTTTCAATTGTATCCAGATATCACCGTCTGGGAAATTGAACTGCTTATTCATGTGATTTTTTTCAACAAAACCCATACTCAAGTAATTATTGGTGGAAAACATAAAATTATGCGAGCCGTCGATGCAAGGATTCATCCTGATAATCGTGTGACCTTTGAATTTATTGATATTGAGGAATTAAAAAAGCTCTATGCTAGTAAATCCATTCAAGTTTTTGCAAAGAAAAGGGGTAATGGCATTGAACCTGTTTTTAAAGATAAGATAACAGCATGGGCAACCCATCCTCAATGCTGTGTGTATACAGGTGGTGTTGCTTTTAAACCAGGCGAAATAACACCAGAGAATTATTATAATCTCTGGCAAGGTTTTGCAATTACGCCAAAATCAGGAACTTCAACTGCACTTATAAAGCAACATATAGAAACCGTTATCTGTAATAAAAATCCAGAACTTATCAAGTACTTTTATGACTGGGTTGCTTTTACCATACAACATCCTGAGGTTCCAGTTGGAGCAGCTTTAATACTGCGTGGTGAAAAGGGTTCTGGCAAGGGTATTATTGGTCACTTTCTTCGTAAAATATGGGGTTCTCACGGTATGCAGATCAGTAATCCTGTTCATCTTGTTGGGAAGTTTAATAGTCATTTGGCAGACTTGTGTTTCCTTTTTGCGGATGAAGCTTTTTATTCTGGCGATAAGCAGCACGAGGGCATATTAAAAGCATTGATTACAGAACCAACCATAACGATAGAACGCAAGGGTATAGATTCTATTAGTCAACCTAATTTCTTGAAGATTTTTATGGCTACGAATAGTGATTTCGCTGTTCCTGCATCCAAAGATGAAAGAAGATATGGAGTCTTTGATGTTTCAAGTGCTCGTATCAATGACAATACTTATTTTAGTGCTTTGGGTACTGCTTGTAAGGATAAGGATGTGCAAGCAGCTTTTTTAGATGAGATGTTAAATCGTGATATTAGTGATTTTCATGCAAATGCTATTCCAGAAACTCAAGGTTTGAAAGATCAGCGACTGCATTCTTTACCAGCACATGGGCAATGGATTGCTGATAGTTTAGTGCAAGGATATTTTGGTCTTCGATATCATTGTGAGTATCCTACTCAAGGCAGTTCTTGGCAGACTGAAGTAGCAACTAATGTCCTATACGCAAGTTATACTGATTGGTGTAATGTCAACAAGAAGACCCAGTACGATATGGTAACGGTGACAGTTTTCGGTAAATACTTGAGAGGCATTTTTGTCGGTAAGAAGCTAAGAGGTGATGTACGAGGCTATGTGTTCGGTGAACTAGATGCTGCGATTTTAACTTTCCAGAATTACGAGAAAGTAGATCTTGGCATTGAAAAAGAATCAAAGACAGTACCTTTTCCTGATTGGTTTAATGACTATAACGTAGACGAGGTAGGAACTGCTTCTGTTCTTGATGCTACACACACCATGTCGCACTAAGATTTAGACAGCAAGACAGGAAGCTTATTTTTTATAATCTTCCTGTCTGGTCTACAAGCATTGATTTTACTGGGTTCTAGACAGCAAGACAGGATAGACAGCATATTTTATTAATTTGAAAAATAATAAAGTAAGAAGAGAGTGCGCATTGTATGTGTGCTAGCAAAAATGGGAAAACTGCTGTCTGTCCTGTCTTGCTGTCTATTATCAACATAATCAATACGTTATAAACGACAGGAGATTATTAAAAATTAAGTGTGCTGTCTTGCTGTCGAGTTTTTGATGCTGCTTCTTCTGTCCCAGTTCCAGCAGCAGCTTGGTTATTCTTAAGTGGATTAGGTTTACTATCATTCACTCGCAAGAAAAGTCTTACCCGCTAATAGAAGCAACCAACTCAATGCTTAGAAATTTCTCTAGGCATTTTTTTTTGATTCTAATATCAACAGCTCACATGCATTGATCCTAACTGATAAGATCTAAGATAGTAGGACTAGAATCTTATTAAGCATCCACAGTTGCCAATATCTTATAAATTAACGGTACTGATATTCCATACTGTAAAGCAATTGCTTTCTTATCATGCTTCTTAGTAGAGCACAATTTAATAACTTCTAGCTTATCTACTTCTGATATTTTAGAAGGAGCACCCAATCTAATCCCCTTAGCTTTAGCATTAGCGATGCCTTCCGCTTGTCTATTCTTAATCAGTGACCTCTCAAACTGAGCAAAAGCACCAAGTAATTGCAGGGTTAATGTCTGCATTGATGCTTTCATGTTATCCGCATCTTTATTAGCATTAAATTCAAGTTGTTCTTTATGAAATATTATTGATACACCTTTCGCATTTAACTGCTTAACAATATTCTGAAGATCTAGTAGATTTCTAGCTAAACGGTCTATTGAGTGAACATGAAGAACATCACCTTCTCTTAAGTGATCTATACATGCTATTAGTTGAGGTCTATCAGCATTCTGACCGCTGAGCTTATCAGTGAAGGTTTTATCTAGCTTTACGTCTAGTAATTGCCTTTCAGTATTCTGACCAAATGATGAGACGCGGATGTATCCGACATTTTGAAAACTAGCCATTTAATTACCACCATAAAAGTTTATATTTAATTCTTAAGATTTATTATAAACCAATAACGGTAAATTTAAATATTTAAATTTTAGACTTTATTATAATTATTATATTAATTACAAATTGACTTTATTATAAATTTTTATGAGTTGGATTTGCTGACTTTGTGTTTGAGTTCACTTTCTTATAATAAGTATACATTTTTATAAAAATGCTTTTACCTCAAACTTAATGCGATACAGCTGTTATTTGATTGATAAATGCTCAAGAACAAATCTGACTACACCAGAGGTTAGAGCCTCTGATGGGGTTCTCGTTCTTAAGGCTGAACTTATTCCTTACCAACAGTGAACGGGGTTGGGTATACACTTAAATCTTGTATTAAGATAAGATCTTCAAATAACTCTGCTTGAATTGTTCGAGGAGTAAAAATATTGTTTTGATTATAACAAGAGTTTAGATCAAGCATTGAATTGGCAGTAATGGATACCGCTTTAGTGTGGTCAAATTCATATATTTTATTAGCCACCCATAAGTAATCATTTAACCCAAAGTCATTTGTGTTATAAACTTGAAATGAATAATAAGCAGTGCCAGTGCAATCATTTGTACTATAAAATGGGGTATTATGGTAAATATTCTCACCAAATCCATCAGAGGCAACAGCCAAAGAATAAGTTTTTCCATTTATATCCATAAAGACTTGCCTATAAGCATCATGAAAGTCACCAATAACATTATGATTAGCATCAAATACTTTTAATACACCTGCTCCTGTTCCAGAAGCACCAGCTAATCCGGTATCACCTTTCAGTCCTTGAATACCCTGCGCCCCAATCGGTCCCTGTAATCCAGTAGCACCAACTCCCCCCAGCAATTGCCACAAAGCAGTATTTGTTTCTGGATTCTTGTTTAAATTTCTGGCAACTAAAGACAGGAAGGTCTTATTATTTAATGTTATTAAATCACCGGCAGCATAAGAAGTTTTTGCATTCCAAATGCCAACATAAGATCCAACCTTGACAGCAGCAGCTTGAACATTAGAAATTGATAGGGGGGCTACAGCTAACATTAAAGCAACTGCGATAGGTTTTAGGAAAGAGTTGCTCATAATATTAAGTTAGGTTAATTTTAGGGGTATTGTGTTTGTTAGTTGATTTTATGAGCATGGAACAACTCAACATATTTTCTAGTTTAAAATAACACAATAGATGTAGATTGGTTTGCTTCTAATTGCTTCCAATTACCGTAAAATGTATCCTTTTAAATCAAAAGATATATCTATATGTTAATAATGCTTTGAAGATAAAATATTTAAGAAGGCATATTGATAAGATACTGGCAGAAATCCTCCTGCTCTTCTTCTGTGACTGGTCTTGCATCAGACGCCTGATCTTCATCTTCAGAATCCTCATCATATTCCGGATCATACTCATCATAGGAGTTAGCACATTCCTCACGGAATTCTGTTCGAACTTCTTTGCTGAAATCATCAGAACCAGAGCAGAGTTCTTCAAAAGATCCCCATGAATATAAGAAGATACCCGCATGCTCTTGCATATAAGCATTGATTTGAGACATCAGTTCATCATCAAATTCTGCTGTTGGTAGCTGAGAATCAATGATGTTGGATAAATCGACCTTTGCTTGCTCTAATCCGTTTCCCCACTGCCAGAAGTCGCAATGCTCTTTTATAGAAAGCAATGATTGTGCAAGCGAATCAAACCAGAAGTAGCAACTAACATGAGTATTGCCATCCTCAATATAGATATAGTAATTGTCGCCAACATTAAGTTGCGAATCTTCAAATGAGATACTGTTCATAATTTCTTACTTATTGGAAAGGCAGTAATTTCCGCTGGCGTAGTATCCAGAAGGACAAGAGTTGATTCGAGGGATCGCTAATTTACTATCGTCAGAAATCACATCACTCGTGAGAATTACATTAATATTCCCAATTACAATATTCAGGTGACTCTTGCAATTTACTAACAGCCTCTGGATCACCTTCCAAGGCTTGCTTTGCTAATATGCCACAAGGAGAAGATGGTTTTTCCGTATAGTATTGAGCGATATTATCTGCACAAGCACTACATAATCCCATATTGATAAACTTTTCTTTCGAATAACCATAACTTTTACCGGTTTGTGACCGTGCTTTAACTTTATATGGTTTACCAAGTAACTTAGAAATAGCCTTTACTTCTTTAGCTTCAACAAATCCAGCATCTATTGAGTTATTAACATCCTCGGTCTTACCATTACATAACGCACTAACAACATCTTCATGGTATCTACTAAAATTACCATCGGGCGATACCCCCGCTTTTTTTGATAATTCTTCCATCTTATCTTGGTAGCTATCTGTTCCATATATGACATCTGAACATTTAACACCAGCAAAGGTAGATGTTGAAGCAAATACTGCACTTAAAATAAAAAATTTAACGTTTAATTTTGTCATGTTCATTACTTATTGGAAACGCAGTAATTTCCACTGGAATAGTATCCAGAGGGACATGAGTTGATACGAGGGATCGCTAATTTGCTATCGTCAGAAGAGGCTACACAGTAACTTCCACTGGAATAATATCCTGAAGGACAAGATCCGTTTCGTTCAATAGCAAAATGTGCATCATTATTGGGAACACAGTAAGAACCACTGCTGTAGTAACCACTAGGACAAGAGCTTTCTCTAACCAATGGTTGAGGCGGTGGTGTAGCATTTACAGCAGAAGAAATTAATGCTGTTGCTATAAATGCTAATTTAAAAATGTTTTGCATAAACTTAGTAAGGATTATTTACAATAATCAATGAAAGCATATTTGTTCATATATTTGCTTTGGGTAATGCCCACCAAATAAATATAAGACCTACCCAGACACCTATAATGAATAATCCCCAGAGCGTCCCGATGTTAGTTTCATCGTTAGCCTTTTTATTCTGAGCAATTGATCGCGAAAAAAGAGCATATCCAGATACAGATCCAAGAACTAGTAAACCGATCCCAACTAATAATAAAATGATAGAAAAAGCAGACATTATAATTGGTCTATATCAAGTTCCTGAACACGTCTATTAGCTCTAAGAACTTCCACATAGCTTCTGATAGTATCTTTTAATTCAATGGAATTTGGGATAGCTCTTATAGTGATAAATTTATTAGATTTATCAGAAGTTTCTAGCCTCAAGTTACCAAGAGAAAATAATCTGAGAAATAATGGCTCTTGGATAATATAGTCCTTGACTCGATACAGCTCTAAATCATCTCTTCTTTTATTTAATACACCTCTTGTAATTTTTAACCTTTGATTAGTTAACTCATATTTTGTATTTTTGATAACTAACCATTTCCAAAAAGCGATAGGTAATAAAATAACTGTCAGCGTACAAAATATGAATGTACCAAGGTTCACGATCTGTGAAGGCGACCCTGACCATATTGTTTCTTCTTGATTCAAAGTAGATCCTTGTTAACAAATCGATTGATGTAATGAAAGTAACCTATCACTAATAGTGATCTAGGTTGCTACAAGATTAAGCGCAGAAGATCTAAAAATATTCACTGATTTATTATGGAGATGGATAAACTCCAGCAATTTTTTCAGGAACCAAGTATTTTTTAGCTTGAGCATCATACTTTATGGTATATCCAGCTTTAGTGACCGCACCCTTTTTACACTCGTCTCCTTCTTGAACTGGGTCTTTTGAACTTGTTGTTTTTTCATTAACCATTAGATTGTTATAACCATCTGTTTTTGTATTCAAAATGGATATTGCCCTAGTTACATCTTGATTATCTTTACAACCTCCACCCATTCTATCGAAGGTATTAAATGCAGTTTCTATATTGGGTAAAATTGGTAATAAACTATTACCATCGGTTACATATAAACTGAGTATTTCGTTTCCTGCCTCTTCCCCTCCACGATGGTAAGTAGATATTTTTACACCAAAGGCTCGATATTTTTCGTTAAGAACATAAGCGGCTGTGTCGATTTTTATACTTTCTATCTGCATTGCATTAGACTCTAAAGCCCTTTCTTTGTACAAATTACTAACAACTTCTCCTGAATTACTTTTAACTACAAGTATATCTAAATCATAAACAGTAACTTCCGCATCTGTAGCAGAAGTTAATAATGGCAATACAACAATAGTCAATTCTGATTTCGATGGGATTTTTTTACAGGCAACAAGGGAATCGTTATATTCTTTATTTGGATGGTTTGTTGAAACAATCTTTTGTAAAAATAGATTAGAACAATTCAATGGCAATTCTTTTTGATTAATTTGACTAATCGGCAGAATAGAACTCACTGGAGCAGTTGAAACACTAGAGCCAGCGGCACTACAACGAGAATATTTTTCTACTCCACCAGTTGAGTCAGAAATAGACAATGAACTACTAGCACCATTTAACTCCCAAGTTTGTTTTGAAGTATCAGTGCTTTCATCACCATCAGAAGCAGTAGTGAAAACTACTTCAAGTTTTTTACCAAGAGACTTGGTGGATTTTATATCTGAACTCCATTCATACCCATAAAATCTGTTTTTCTCAATATCAACAACACCACTATCTGGATTGCCAACACAGTTATTTTGATTAGTAACCCATTTACCTTGGAACTCTTTCGGAACGCCAGTTCCTGTTGGTAATACTTTGGATGGAGCTACTGGTGTCGGAGCTGGAGACTTTTCTTTAGAAGCATCATTTACTGCTTTAGCAATCTCACCTGTAGACTTACTGACTTCACCAATAGCTTGTGAAAGATCACCCAGAAAATCTAATGCTTCAGCAGTATAGGAAGTTATTGCGATATTAATAAAAAGTAAGCAAGGGATAAAATTTCGTATTTTCATAGCTATAAAGATCTCTATATTGTTTATAAGGCAATGGGCGCATCAAAGACACGCCCAATGATTTTTCAACTACTTAGTTCCGTAAACAATTGTTTTTTCTTTTAACACTATAAAGTAATTAGTAATTTGACTGTCGGTATGATGAACAGTTGTTATGTTGCCGTTATGTTTTGCTGCTTCATAACTACAATCACCCAAACGTGCTAAGAAAAATATTTTCGTACAAGAAGCTTCTCCAACAAGGTTGGTTGGACCATTGTTTGAAGTTACTTCTAAAGGACCTGTTGAAACACAACCAGACAGCCAGATAACTAAACTAGAAATAATTAGAGCGTACATTGTTCTTTTCATTTTAACTCCTGTGTATTGATTTACTTTTTGTAAGATTATTTGTTATACGCCTACTGGGAGTATTAGCAATTTTATTATAGAAAATATGGAAATTAATGACTAGCAATTTAGATGAGTGGTATTTACTGCAATGTTTTTACAGATGTTTTTGAAAATGTTCGGAAATAAAAAAATAATTAGTTAACGGCATGTGCTGCTTATCTATTGAGAGACCATTTAAGAATGATAACTGCTCTAACATTTGGAAAATACCGACTTGAAATGATTCTGAAAAATTTTAATAAGTAACTACACTAAGTATTGCAGACTGTATTGGTTGGCACCCCTCTAAACCATAATTGAGGTGTCATTCATAGTTCCAGTACAGTCTGCAACTTCATGAATCTCTGCCTCAGATACTCTAGTAAACATCAACCCTTGATATAATATGTAAATGTCCGCTAACTACAGACTATACTTTTCTTTATTAAAGAGAGGGAGATTTAATTGATGAAAAAATTATCACTATCATTTTTCTACATCACTTTACTGGTGGGATGTTCCAATAACAACGCAGTGAAGCAAAATAACGTAGATGCTACTTCCGACTATTTTTCAGATTCCTCAGAATGTAGCAAGGTAACTCTTCGTAACAACCAGAGAATTAACGTACTACCAATGGGCAAAAATCCAAATGTCTATATGAGTTGTATGAAACAAAAAGGTTGGACAGTACCTACTGCAGACACCTCTGATTATCGGGCTGTATCGACTGCATGCCAAGAAGAAGCGAAAGGCAAGGCAAATGTAGATGCGAGTTACGCAGACTGCGTAAAGCGTGGGCAAGAAGTTGGAGGTATAACTGGCAAATAATTATTTAGTCGGAAGCGAGATTAAATCTAGCAGGTTGAGTATTTTGACAAAAATAGCCTAAACATTCATTTTTAGTGAATTTCGTTATTTTTTATTGTTATTAATCAATTGGTTGCAAAGGTGTTTTTCGTGTTTTTTACATAATACCTACGAATGTACCTCTAGAAAATAGAAATGCACTTTAAATGACTTTTATTTCTTATTTTATGATATAAATCATAGTGTTATATTAAAATAAGAAAGATTCTTATTTGCAAATTAACTGAGCTCAATTGAGTTCATTACACCAAGTTTACTTGATAATATTGCACTTGCCATGAGATGCACAAGACCCCAACTGAACATCATCCCTCATTACACCCAACCGGAATCTGCCAAGACGTATTCAACTTCTCATGTTTGGCATAATCTGCAACAGGTATCTTCTCCCCTGTTATTTTCTCTATATCCTCAACAGATACCAAGTATTGATCCAATCGTTTACCAGTAGCATCTTGAGAGTTAGGAACAATCCAAGCAATAGCTCGTTCATCTGCACCAGTACCACGCACAATCACTTTCCAGTATGCATCCGGTGTTCTAACACCATGACTCTCTAGAAAATAGTCATCAGTAGAATTATTCCCCCAAATGACACCGCCAATAACCAATAGCTCTGCAATATCCCGATAGCATTCTGTAATCTTCTCTGTCTGAAGCCATGCACCACGATTCATGTTTGCAGCTTGTGGCAGAATATTGGTCATGTAATTGGTTTGTCGAATGGATACTGCAGAATTGTCCATATGGTTTGCTGGAACTTGATGTCCACGATCGTATTTCATGCCATATGCTTTGGCAGAATATTGCTGACATTCCTTTGGAACATTAGGATCTAAAGAGAACTTGTCGTAGCGCTTGAAACTTCCTGTATCTCGTTGTGCTACATATTGGAACTTAATTGGAGCACGTTTAGAGCAATCCAACCACACTGTAAATCCAGAATAATCTAACTTTAAGATGTTGTCAGAAACTTTACTGATTTCCGAGTTATCTTGAGCAATGGGAGCAACAGTTGGTTCAATGGATTCTGGAGCTGTAGCAACAGGAGCTGCTTTCTGGGTAGTGTTACCACTAATATAGCTAGAGCAGTCTTTGGTAGACTTACTGGAACTGCCATCATTACAGACAAATTGTGTGCCTTCACAATGCGATATTCCACCTTTCTTACCTGAGCAAGGTTTTCCTCCAGCTATAGTGGATAGGGGGAGTAGTAATAGGGCAAATAATAGGATTTTGTTCATTATAAATCCAAGATGAAGTTCTTTTCTCCATAAACCCCCATAATACAGGTATTCCCTCGATAGGAAACTTCTCGGCAATGTTGGTGACCGTGCAGGAAATACGCTGGCTGTGCTCTATCAATATACTCAATAAATGCATCAAATCCCTGATGGATTCCTGTATCCCTTTCATGGATCCCCCTTGGTGAGTTATGGGCAATGAATACATCTACAGCAGGAAAGTTCTGTAATAGCTGATGTGCTTCATCCTGTGTATACATATGATTCCCAACTTTCTTGTATTGCCAGCTACCAGCAAATCCTGCAAATGTTAGACCAAATCGTTCTATGGTTTGAAGATGAAGATCTATAGTAGGAGCAGGAAATATTTGATCTACGCAATGATTGCCTCTTACAGCAATAACATGTTCTGGTGCATAGAGATCTATTGCCTTCTGCAAAGTCACATCATAAAGGTCTCCAAGAGAGATCAGAATATCTACTTCTGCCTCTGGTTCAATACGACCAACAAGGAAATCATCATCTGCAATGGCAATTATGTTTAGCATCACTTTTCTTGAAATTAGATGGAGTTAGTTGGAATTACTTCCAGAATAACATCAAATTTACCTTGACATTAGAGAAAGCAAACAATGTGTCATCATACTTACACACATATCAATATCTTCTAATATGATGTGAGAAAAAATTATCAACTCGATCATAAGTAAACAGAAAAAATATTGTAACCCATTGATTCTTAATTAAGTAAAGGCATTGTGTAAATATTGGACATTCTAACTAATTTCAATAAAAATTATGCGGTTAGCGAGTTACGCCAACAGTAATCCACAGACTTATCCACAGCTTTTGGGGATAAGTCTATAAAGCACGGTCTGTCAAATAGTTAGGAAAAATACTTCATGTAATATTTGCAGTAGTGCTGTAACTGGTTGAAACATTGAATTACCTGTCCGAATTCATCCTAATATAAATGACGTTAGTTTTTTGGTATTAAAAAAGTATTTACTTAGGAGATATAGGTTAGAATCAAACAAGATGCAGTAAATTTAACTAAAAAATTGAAGATAAGGTAGGTGAGGAGTATTGCTTGATATCTTGTTTCTTTTAGCTTTACAAAGTTGAATATGCAAGAAACGACATGTAAATATTTACAGCAATAAAAAGCCCCCTTAAGTTTTAACTTTGCGAGGGCTATGGTCGCTTGAAAGCGTTGCCTACGAAAAACAATTTCATTGGTATGAAAAGCAAGTAGGCTATAGTTGGTTACACTATGAATATAGAATATACATAAGGATGCAAATGAGCAAGGTAATTTTAGGTCTCGATTTAGGCAGTAACTCAATTGGCTGGGCATTACTAAAAGAAAAAGACGGTAAACCCAATGAAATCATAAACATTGGCAGTCGCATCTTTACCAAAGCAGTTGAAGAAAAGACACCTACTCCCAAAAACGTTAAACGTAGAAACGCTAGATTATCGAGGCGAGTAACTCAGCGTAGAGCAAGACGTAAATTGAAAATGCTCAATTACCTCATCAAACTAAATCTACTACCTCAAGAACTGACAAACAATCCAACACCAGAAATATTACTTAATGAATTGGGTAGTCCTTATTTATTGCGTGCCAAAGCACTTGATAGTCAATTAACCAAATTTGAACTAGGTCGAGTATTACTGCATCTTGTGCAAAGACGCGGTTTTTTGAGCAATAGAAAAACTCTTCTAGGTGATATGGCAGATGACCCCGATGTGTTAGATGTATTGTCCGAACTTGAAGGTGAAGATGATAATAGTTCAGACCGAGCAAAAGAAGAAACTGCATTTAAAGCAGATATTAGTAAATTAAAAAAGACGATTAGTGACATAGGTTTTCGTACACTGGGTGAATATCTTGCATCACTTGATCATCATGATTGCAAACGTAACCGATCAAGAGATGGCGGGCATTTACGCACAGATCGACAAATGTATCGTGACGAACTCAATCTGATTTGGGAGCAACAAAAGCAATACCATGATACGTTAACTGACACAGTAAAAATTCAAATAGAAGAGATTATATTTAAGCAACGCCCATTAAAACTAAATCCTGATCGCATTGGTAAATGCTCGTTGGAAACCACTCGGAAACGAGCAAAAATTGCACGATTAGAATGTCAGAGGTTCCGCTATCTTCAGGATATTAACAACCTACAATATTTTGATTATTACACTGAAAAATCAACCAGTCTTGATGATGCTGCTAAACAAAAGCTGGTACATTTGTTTGAAACAACAGCGAATATCAGTTTTGCAGGGATAAGAAAAGCTTTAGGTTTTGATAAAACGACAGAATTTAATCTGGAAAATGGTAACAAAAAATTAAAAGGCAATATAACTGCGTGTGAGATCCGTAAGCAACTCCCAGATTGGGATTCGTTGGATGACAGTAATCAGCATGCATTAGTTGAAGATTTACTCACCATCAATAAGAAGTCTGCTTTAAAAAACCGACTGACTGGACATTGGGGATTTTCTGCAAACACAGCAGTGCAACTCTGTTTACTAGAGTTTGAGCCAGGTCATAGCAACCATTCAACTAAAGCTATTGGTAAAATGCTACCTTTCTTACAGCAAGGACAGATTTATTCTGATGCTCGTGTCAGTGCAAATTACGGCTATGAAGTAGCTAAAATAAATGTTGCTGATAAATTAGGCACTCCCCCTGAAACGTCCAATCCTATAGTTAACAAAGCACTTCACGAGTTACGAAGACTAATTAATGCCATCATTGCTGAATATGGCAAACCGGACGCTATTAGGATAGAAATGGCGCGTGATTTGGAAATGAACACAAAGCGCTACCAAGACTTTATTAAGCAACAATCCAAAAACACAAAAGCAAACGATGAGGCAATTAGTTCTTATCAAGAAATGGGACAGAAAAATCCTCACCTTGCCTTATCAAAATATCCGAGCAAAACAGATAAACTTAAATATCGTTTATGGCAGGATCAAAAACAATGCTGTGCTTACAGTGGCAATCCCATCACTAAGTCGGAATTATTTAGTAGCGCTATAGAAATTGATCATATCTTACCCTACAGCGAATCACTGGATGATTCATACATGAATAAAGTGATTTGCTACACCAGCGAGAATCGTTTTAAAGGTCAGAAAACTCCGATAGATGCTTTTGGTGGTAATACAGATAAGTGGAATCAAATTACTCATAGCATCAATAAGTGGGACAGATCATTAAAATCTAAGAAAGCTCGATTCTTTACTACCTTTGCTGAGTTACAAAAACGTGATTTTATCAGTACACAATTAAATGATACTCGCTATATAGGGCAAGTTGCACAAGGCTATCTAATTGAATTGGGTGCTGATATCTCTGTTAGTAAAGGGATTACGACTGCTTGGATGCGTCATCAGTGGGGATTGAATAGTTTGATTGGTGAAACCGATAAAAAGGAACGCACTGATCATCGGCATCATGCTATTGATGCTTTAGTTGTCGCCTGTGTTGATAGACGTTTATATCAAGCATTAGTCAATACAGCAAAAGAATTAGAACGCTCTCAAACAGAACTCAATATGAAGGATATTTATATTGATCCACCTTGGCATAATTTACGTGATGAGTTAGAGCAAGCACTTGATAATGTCATTATTGCCCATGTTCCGCAGCTAAAATTAACAGGAGAATTACACGAAACCACAGGTGCAGGATTTATTAACGGTATTGGTAATGTTAATCGTAAAAATTTAGACGGTAGTTTCACTCAATTTAAAAAAATTATTGATCCTATCGTTAGAGAGTTAGTTGAGCAGCATTTAGTAAATCATAATAATAATCCTAAAAATGCTTTTGCAGAAGGCGTAACCGTTTACCATAAAGATGGAAAAACCCCGATAAAACGTGTGCGTGTCTTACAATCTAAAACTACTCTGGATAAGCTTGGAAAATCCAAATTTGGTGCAAAAGATAAGCAAGGTAACATATTTAAATGGCTTGCTTATGGCAACATGCATCACGTAGAGATCATTAAACACAAAGAATCGGGCAAGTATTCTGGACAATTTGTAACCACGATGGAAGCTACACATCGAGCGAAAGGTATCAATATTCCTAAGCAGAAAATCATCAAAATAGATCACGGTGAAGATCATGAGTTCATTCTAGCATTGCATATTAACGATTTGGTAAGTATGGAAAAAGATGGTCAGACATTGTTTTATCGTGTTCAAGTTTTAGATTCTGGCGGTAATAGGATTGTATTACGTCTACATACAACAACAGTATTAAATAATAAAAGTGAGGAAATATATTTTAGTATCAATGAAAGTTCATTTACTATGTGGCAATTAAAAAAACATTCAGTAAATGCAATTGGAAAACTAATTGAGTGATTAAGCGTACTATAGATATTAGTGAGCCAGCTTATCTTTATCTAAAGTATCAGCAATTGTTGATTGATAAGCAAGGCGAAACCATTGCACAAATACCAATTGAAGATTTAGGTGTAGTGATCTTGCAGAATTCTGCAATAGTGATTACTCAAGCAGTTATCATTGCTTGCCAGAAAAATAATGTGGTCATGGTTTTCTGTGATGAAAGACATTTACCCTACTCAGTTTTGTTACCCATCAGTGAGGGTAATAATCTGCATAGTAAAATTTTACAACAACAGTTATTGTTGACGTTACCTACCAAAAAACGTTTATGGCAGCAGATTGTTACGCAGAAAATTAAAGGACAAGTAAATACTTTAAAAGCACTGGATAAAATGTATGCTCCACTCGAACGATTATCCGAGAATGTTAAAGCAGGTGATCCAGAGAATTTAGAGGCACAAGCTGCTCAACTTTACTGGAAGTTGCTTTTTGGTAATGAGTTTAGACGAGATGTAGAATTAGATGGCATCAATAGTTTGTTAAATTACGGTTATTCGATTATGCGTGCTATGGTTGCAAGAGCAATTGTCTGTAGTGGATTACATCCAACTATTGGATTAAACCATCATAATCAATATAACAGTCTATGTCTTGCTGATGACTTGATGGAGCCATTTAGACCTTGGGTGGATCTAAAGGTCTATCAAATGATTAAAAGTAATCCAGAGCTGCAAGTTACTAAAGAAACAAAAGTACCACTGTTAAATTTATTGTCGGAAACAGTAACATGGGAGCATCAAGAAATGCCGTTAATGGTTGCTTGTCATTATTTAATGGCATAACTGAAGCGTGCTTATGAAGATAGCTCTGTCGTATTGATCTATCCGAAAATAGTCATTCAGCATCAAACATGAATTTTGGTGGATTAAACACTGTGTGGGTAATCGTGATGTTTGATCTACCAACCGATACTCGGCAAGCAAGAAAACAATATACTATTTTCAGAAAGCATCTATTAAATGATGGATTTGTTATGATGCAATACTCAGTTTATATGCGCCATAGTGCCAGCGATGAAAACGCACAAGCGCATGCAAAACGAATAAAATGTCATTTACCACCTGATGGTGAAGTTCGAATTATTAAGATAACCGACAAGCAATTTGGAAGGATAGAGGTTTTTTATGGCGAAAAACACAAGAAAATTGAGCAGCCACCAGAGCAGTTGTCACTTTTTTAAATATAAAAGTGACAACTTAAGTTATACAAAACAATTAATTAACTAAAGGCTAGTGTAACCAACTATAGCCTAACTGCAAATCACAACAGACGCGCACTGGCGGAGTGGATAGCTTTAAGTGTAACCAACTATAGCCTAACTGCAAATCACAACGAGGGACTGCATTTATAGTTTACCGCGCAGAGTGTAACCAACTATAGCCTAACTGCAAATCACAACTCCACTAAATCCCGCGATTGTAAAATTATTAGTGTAACCAACTATAGCCTAACTGCAAATCACAACTGCATGGCAAGATCACAAAGAAAATACATTAGTGTAACCAACTATAGCCTAACTGCAAATCACAACTGCCGCTTAATTCTGTTGCGCGATCAATCGAGTGTAACCAACTATAGCCTAACTGCAAATCACAACACTACATAGATAGTTATTATTTTACTATTAAGTGTAACCAACTATAGCCTAACTGCAAATCACAACCTTTGTACCATGATATAAAACTATTCCACTAGTGTAACCAACTATAGCCTAACTGCAAATCACAACCTCGCTGCTCAAATACCAACAGCTCGGTGAAGTGTAACCAACTATAGCCTAACTGCAAATCACAACGAATGGCAAGCAATAATGGTGCAAGAAAATAGTGTAACCAACTATAGCCTAACTGCAAATCACAACCGTCCGTATAAATTGCCATTACACGTTTATAGTGTAACCAACTATAGCCTAACTGCAAATCACAACTTGATATTAAATTCAGGCGTGGTTGTTCTGAGTGTAACCAACTATAGCCTAACTGCAAATCACAACGTAAACCTAACTTGGACTCTGCGCAACGTGAGTGTAACCAACTATAGCCTAACTGCAAATCACAACTTGCCTTTTAACATTATCCCATCATCTGCGAGTGTAACCAACTATAGCCTAACTGCAAATCACAACATACGGCTGGGCATTGATTTAACCGGTTCTAGTGTAACCAACTATAGCCTAACTGCAAATCACAACCTCCGATGCAAAACCGGCGAAGCCCTCCTAAGTGTAACCAACTATAGCCTAACTGCAAATCACAACACTGTCATCTAGGCCAGCATGACGTAAACTAGTGTAACCAACTATAGCCTAACTGCAAATCACAACGTCTATGAGTGAGTCGAGTTCTGATTTTTAGTGTAACCAACTATAGCCTAACTGCAAATCACAACCGAAATGCTCTTTGTAAAATGGAATAATTGAGTGTAACCAACTATAGCCTAACTGCAAATCACAACGACGACAGACAGTGTAACCAACTATAGCCTAACTGCAAATCACAACGTGGATGTAGACACCAACAAACAGACAGGTAGTGTAACCAACTATAGCCTAACTGCAAATCACAACGCTGGGGTTCCCTTCTCAAAGTCTGCCCTAGTGTAACCAACTATAGCCTAACTGCAAATCACAACTTCTTCTTCGAGAATCAATTGGGTAATGCGAGTGTAACCAACTATAGCCTAACTGCAAATCACAACGTAGGGCAGATATTAGAACTTATCATCCACAGTGTAACCAACTATAGCCTAACTGCAAATCACAACTGACATACTGCGTGGCTGTAAAACGGGTGAGTGTAACCAACTATAGCCTAACTGCAAATCACACCTCTCGATCTGATGCTGTCAGCAGACCCTATAGTGTAACCAACTATAGCCTAACTGCAAATCACAACTCTTTTCTACGGTGGTCTAATTATGCCTTTAGTGTAACCAACTATAGCCTAACTGCAAATCACAACAGCAAGGACAATCAATGTTTGATCAAGGATAGTGTAACCAACTATAGCCTAACTGCAAATCACAACAGCAAGGACAATCAATGTTTGATCAAGGATAGTGTAACCAACTATAGCCTAACTGCAAATCACAACTGTTCTGTTCTGTTCTGCTCGCGAGCTGGGAGTGTAACCAACTATAGCCTAACTGCAAATCACAACAGTGGACTCTTCACCCAATCGACAAATGTAGTGTAACCAACTATAGCCTTACTGCAAATCCCACCTCACGAACTATCTGGTAGTTTCACTAGCTATAATCCGACGTTAGATAGTAACAGAAATTTATTTCACACATATCTATTTGCATTATCTGAACATTGTTAGGTAATCAGAAATACCAGTTAATTATGAAACGTCAGAATATTTGTAACAGAAGGATATGTGGAAGAGATTGAGAAATCTTGCTTGAGGTTTTATAACACGAGGATGTGGGGTGATTTGGAACTAAGAGGAAGTAATATGAATAAAGTATCTCTTACATCTTCATTGATACTCCAGTTACTGATTGGAGAACTATCCATACCAGTACACAAGCAATAACCAATATTGCGGTTTTAATGCTGGTTGAGGAGTCTTTTTTCATAATCCCTTTAATTGAATGCTGGTGGTATGAACTAGATTGATTGGATTGATGGGCTAAGATACCAATCCAATCAATTTTCCTGCTTGTAACACTATCTCCAAAATTAGATTTAACCGATTTCTGAAATAAAGCAAATTAATGAAATTGAATCAAGGCAGAACAGGGGGAGGAGCTAATACAAACCTTCTACCATGTGGTTCAGCACAACTCACAATGCCTTCAGCTTCCATCGCTTCAAGTATTCTAGAAGATCTGTTGTAACCAATCTTGAATCTTCGTTGTACAGCAGATACAGAAGCAATACGGGATTCTGTTACGAATCTAACAGCCTCAGCATATAAGTCATCAAGCTCAGGATTATTGTAGCTATCACTGCTTATAGCAGAAACTTCAATAGAGTCAGGAATTGGAGTAGTCAGAAATGTTTCGTGTTCTTGCATATTGCTTTTACCTATTGTTTTATTGAGTGTGTAGCAATATTTATAGAGCTAATGGAACTTAGTAAACTAAAGATAAAATTTAAAAAAGATTTAATGGGTCATCAATTGATAACGTAATGACTACAGGCTCTACAGTACATGAATTAGCCAACTTATTAAAAAAAGCAGGTGTCAATCGTGTAGATGTTTGGGCCTGCGCTAGAGCTTAAGTTAGATTGCATTATCTTCCTTAGCGGGTAAAATAATTTATTCAACCGGAGCCATATTATGAAACTATCAAGATTATTTCTGTTATTAATCATTGCGATGTTGGTAGCGATTTTTTTTATATTTGATCTCCAGCAGTACCTGACTTTAGATGCCTTAAAAGTAAAACAAGCTACCATTGAAAACTACCGCAACAACAATTATGGTTTGAGTGTTTTAATTTACGGATTGATTTATATCGCCGTAACTGGTTTATCTCTACCCGGAGCTACTGTTTTGACGTTGGCAGGCGGCGCTATATTTGGCTTGTTATGGGGCACTGTTATTGTTTCTTTTGCCTCTACAATCGGTGCAACACTGGCATTTTTAGCGGCGCGTTTTTTGTTTAGGGATGCTGTTAAGTCCCGTTTTGGTTATCGTATTCAAGAAATCGATGAGGGCATTAATCGCGACGGGGCTTTTTATTTGCTGACTTTACGACTGATTCCATTATTTCCTTTTTTCATGATCAACTTGGCACTTGGATTAACGGCGTTAAAAACACGAACTTATTTCTGGGTCAGTCAATTTGGCATGTTAGCCGGCACCATCGTTTATGTTAATGCGGGCACTCAGTTAGCTAAAATTGAATCCCTATCTGGGATAATGTCTCCAACTTTACTGGGTTCATTTGTTTTGCTGGGGCTTTTTCCATTACTGGCTAAAATAATAGTCAAAAACTTACAACAGCATAAAATATACGAGCACTGGCCAAAACCCAAGCATTTTGACAAAAATATCGTTGTAATTGGTGCGGGTGCCGGCGGTCTGGTTTCCGCTTATATCGCAGGGACAGTAAAAGCCAAGGTTACTTTAATTGAAAAAAATAAAATGGGGGGTGATTGCCTAAATACCGGCTGTGTTCCCTCAAAAGCTCTGATACGATCGGCCAAATGGTTTGCCTTGTTCAAACGATCACAAGAATTTGGCTTTAACAATGCACAGGCTGATTTTAATTTTTCCGAGGCTATGAATAGAGTTCATTCGATAATCAAAACAATCGAGCCTCATGATTCCATCGAGCGTTATACACAACTGGGTGTAGAAGTAATAACGGGCGAAGCCAAAATAATATCGCCCTGGGAAGTTGAAGTTAAAACAGATGATACTGTTAAAACAATAACCACTCGTTCCATCATTATCGCAACGGGCGCGCACCCTTTTTTACCAACAATACCCGGTATTAATGAGATCAAAGCGCTTACCTCGGATACCATCTGGCAACTAAAAGAATTACCTAAACGCTTGCTGGTATTGGGGGGGGGACCAATAGGCTGCGAACTGGCCCAATGCTTTGCCCGTTTAGGCAGTAAAGTAACCCTTGTAGAACAGACCAGCCAACTTTTAAGTCGTGAAGACCCTGAAGTATCAGAAGCCGTTATCAAACGTTTTAAACTAGAGGGCATCGATATACGACTTGAGCATACTGCAAAGGCGTTTCACTTTGAAAATGATGAAAAATCACTCCTTACAGAACACAAAGGATCGGCAGTAAAAATAACTTTTGACCAAGTACTCATTGCACTAGGTCGTGAAGCATCAATTAAAGGCTTTGGTGCAGAAGAATTAGGCATTATTTTATCTACCAAAAAGACCATCGCAATCAATGCGTTTCAAGAAACCAACTACCCCAACATTTATGCCTGTGGAGATGTCTCAGGGCCTTATCAATTTACTCATGTTGCCGCGCATCAGGCATGGTATGCGACTGTTAATGCCTTATTCGGGCAGTTTAAGCGATTTCGTACCGATTATTCAGTCATACCTTGGGCAACCTTTACCGATCCGGAAGTAGCAAGGGTTGGTTTAAATGAAGTAGATGCAAAAGTACAGGGTATCGGATACGAAATATCGACTTATAGCCTGGACGATCTTGATCGAGCGATCGCTGATGGTGAGGCACATGGTTTTGTTAAAGTGTTAACTCAACCCGGCAAAGATAAAATTCTGGGCGTCACTATCGTAGGAGAAGATGCTGGCAACTTGATTGCGGAGTTTGTTTTGGCAATGAAACACGGCATAGGCTTAAATAAAATCTTGGGTACTATTCATATCTACCCCACCTTGGCGGAGGCTAACAAATATGTTGCCGGCATCTGGAAACGAGAGCATGTGCCTAAAATGTTACTGACTTGTTTGGAACGTTTACATGCCTGGCGTAGAAACTACGCATAAACAATGTTGGTTATTAGACGCAATAACTGTTTACTCCAAGAATGCCCTAATTGCTGAAATCCCTTGAGCTCCAGCCGTTCTGGCACTATTTAATTCAGCTTCAGAAAGACCACCCAACGCATAAACCGGTAAATTAACTTGAGAAACCAGTTTAGCAAACTGCTCCCAGCCTAAGGACTTGGTTTCCGGATGTGTTTTTGTATTTAAAACAGGGGCTAATACAACAAAGTCGACGCCTATGGCTTGCGCATGTTGTAATTCCTGAAGATTATGGCAAGAAGCAGCAACCCAGCAGGCCAGTTTTGTGGAAGATAATGTGAAATCAGGTCGTTTGGTAGCGGCCATTAAATCATGGCTGGTCAAATGAATACCGTTAACCGCAATGATTGCTGCATTTTTAACGGCAGAATTTATCAGTAACAAGGCATCTTCTTGTTTACATAAAAACAAAGCCTCTTCAATAAACTGTTTTATGGTTTCGGAAGATGTAGTCTTTAAGCGAAGTTGAATGAGCTTAACGCCACGGCTTAATATTTTCTGTAAATTAACCCATAATAACGACTCATCTGCATCATCTAAAATGGCATAAAAAGCAGGCAAGCAAGCTGCTGTGATAATGGTTTTATTGGCGGCCGGAAAATCATAGTCTTTTAAGTCAGTTGGCTTAACCCATTTAAAAGCCTGTCCCTCACAACTTTTAGTATCACCGGTATAGTCTTCCACAAGAAAAACGTTTAATTGGACTGCAATATCAGGGTATTGATGATTAAGAGTCATCAAGTGGGTTGCGGCTGTTACCTTTATTGCAAGCTCTTCTTTGAGCTCACGCACCAAAGCCTGTTCGGCTGTTTCATTCGTTTCAATTTTACCCCCGGGAAATTCCCATAAACCCCCTTGATGCAACGATTCATCTCGCAGAGAGATTAATACCTGTCCTTTGGTGTTTTTTACTACACCTACGGCAACTTGCAGTACTTTCATATCCGGGTCATAAAATGGAGTTACATCTAAGGGAATAAGGACTTTTTGTGAAATCTGCCCTAAACCCTTTTTTTTAAAAGAGGGTAATAAATTCTTTAACCTGCTTTCAAGTTCTGTATTCGGCATTAATCTTTACATAATCATAAGAAAGGTCGCAGGTTAAGACTTCTTGAACAGCGACTCCACGACCCAATTTAACAGTGACAGTAATTTCTTCTCTATTCATGACTTGCTGTCCCGCTTCTTCGGTGTAATCATCTGCACGCCCACCATTTTTGACGATGCACACGTTATCCAAAAATATCTGAACATTTTCCAACACCATGTTTTCAATGCCTGAGCGTCCGACCGCGGCAAGTATTCTTCCCCAATTAGGATCGCTGGCAAAAAATGCAGTTTTTACGAGCGGTGAATGGGCGATAGTTTTACCAACTCTTACTGCTTCTTCATCATGAAGTGCCTCTTTCACAACAATTCGAATTAATTTAGTCGCACCTTCACCGTCTCTAACAATGGCTTCTGCAAGTTGTTTGCAAACAGTCATAATAGCATCAGCAAAAATAAGATAATTATCAGTCTCTGCAATTATTTCCGGAGCGGCTGAACAACCACTTGCCATCAATACACAAGCATCATTAGTTGAAGTATCGCCATCAACCGTTATACGATTAAATGACTGCTCAACGGCCAAAGCCAAACAATTCTGCAATAGGGCTTGATTGATTCTCGCATCGGTGGCAATAAAACTCAACATTGTGGCCATATTAGGCTGAATCATGCCTGCACCTTTAGAAATCCCATTAATAGTAATAGACTCCCCAGCGATAGTAATCAACTTAGAGACACCTTTAGGAAAGGTATCTGTGGTCATAATTGCATACGCCGCTTTATCCCAATTATCCAGTGACAGATTATTGATAGCCTTTGGCAAAGCGGTTGTAATTTTATTGACCGGCAATGGTTGTCCAATAACGCCTGTGGAAAAAGGTAGTACTTGATTAGAATGACCTCCGGTGACTTTTGCGAGTTCATCACATGACAGCAAAGCATCCTGCATGCCCTGCTCTCCGGTTCCGGCGTTGGCATTACCCGAATTAATCAATAACCAGCGTGGCTCATGAGCCAGATTAGCTTTTGCAACATGAACAGGGGCTGCACAAAATGCATTTTGGGTAAAAACGGCTGCACAACTTGAGTTCTCAGCCATTTGTATCACCAAAATATCATCTTTGATGG
This sequence comes from Methylococcales bacterium, assembly GCA_026399095.1. GTDB lineage: Bacteria > Pseudomonadota > Gammaproteobacteria > Methylococcales > Methylomonadaceae > Methylobacter_C. The sequence goes on from JAPLRP010000076.1 coordinate 26,564, forward strand.
TTTGCTTAATTCCAGCACAAGTTGTACCTAGCGTTATTCCGGCCACCTTAAGCATATTTGGAAAATCGCACTGTCCTACGGCCATTTGTTATTCCTCGTCTTGTTTGAAAAACAATATGATATTGTTAATTTTTTGTACTTTAAGCGTCATTCGCTTACATTGCTTTCTTAATTTATCTATTAAGACCGGTTGCTCACTGAGAGAAAAAGGCAAAATAAGTTCTACTTCAATTTGTCCATTTAAATAATGAATTCTAAAATCATCTATTGATACTTTAAATTCTGCTAAATATTTATCTAATAAAACATTAACATCCCGACGCATTAATGGTTTACCAGTCTCGAACAAAGCCTCATCATCCTCAGGATCAACATGAACCAAAACATCCATAATGTCATCGAAACGGCTAATTAACTCATCTCTGACGGTATCACCTATACTGTGTCCTTCAGAAACCGTTATCCGGGGGTCAACAATTATATGGGCATCAATTAATGCATCTTCACCCATTTGTCGGGTTCGCAATAAATGAATACCTTCTACACCATCTATACTCATAATGGCTTTTCGGATTTCAGCAACCAGTTTAGGTGGTAATGACGTATCAACAAGCTCTTTAACACTCTCAAGAACCAGGTTTAACCCAATTTTTGCGACCATTAATGCCACTACAATTGCAGCAATTGCATCTGCCAAGGGATAACCTAATATAACTGCTCCAATGCCGAATAAAACAACTATCGAAGAGATGGCATCACTTCGCTGATGCCAGGCATTGGCCAGTAATAATTTAGATCGGGTTTTTCTAGCAATACGCTTTGTGTATTGATATAACCCTTCATTAATAAAAATTGAAAGCGCAGCAATACCCATACCTATTAAATTTGGCACGGGTAAATGTTCGGGATGAGCCATGCGATTCATCACCGACCAGGTAATTCCCCCACCAATAACTACCAAGCTGACACCCAATATAACTGTTGCAATCGTTTCAAAACGACGATGTCCATAAGGATGCTCATAATCAGCTTCGCGACTGCCTAATTTAACGGCAATAATAACTAAAAGATCGCTTAATAAATCAGATAATGAATGAATTCCGTCAGCAATTAAGGCTGCGGATTGCCCTAATATTCCAAAACTTATTTTGATTACAGTCTGAAAAACGTTTATCGCCGCTCCAACATAACTAGCCCTGGCTTTTAGCTTACTTATGCTCGCTTTATCGAGGAGTTCAGTCATTACAAACCTACTTCAAGAATGATAATATATTCATGGTTTCCTGATTTTGTTTCCAAAACTTTATGGCCATTGATACGACACCACATTGGAATATCCTGCATAACACCCGGGTCTGTGCAAATAACCTCCAAATGATCGCCAGTTTTAAGCTGTTTAACTTTATCTTGGGTACGAATGACAGGCAATGGACAGAGTAAACGCCGCGCATTTAAAGTTTCTTTAATCATAACAAATCAGGTTAAAGGAATTGCAATCATTGGCACCGCTAATAGTAATAAAAATTCGATTGTTAAACCTTTTTTCTCACACATGCCATTCCTTTAGTACTTCTTTTTCTGATAATGGCTTTACCTGAAGTGTCCGCTCAGAACCATCTTTATCAGTAACGCAAATATCTACCTGTTCAGCGTGCCGACCTTGACCGTAACGAGCAACTATTCCGGCTGCAAAATAGACATCCTCAGCTGAAAGCGGACCATCAATCAAAGCTAAAGGTCCTGTATGGCTTTGACACTGCATACTGATATAATCTTTTTTGTAGCCCTGCAAAAAGCGTCCTTCGCCTTCTTCTCTTGCGATAATGAGTTTAAAATTGGCTTTCGGCCTGATATGCCGACCTACCTTTAACAACATCACATCATCCAGCTCATAATCTTTACTACCCTGCGCTTTCCATAAATCAACCAATTTTGCAGAATAATACTTATCAGTCAGAAAACAACAACCACCAGCAGGCTGAGAATAATCATCGATACCGAATCGCTTTGCCATCTCAATTTGCGGCTTACGCGAGCGCCCGGTTATATCATGCAGCTTTTCCCTATCGACCCAACCCTCAATCTCAGGTAGGGTTGCAGGTAGGTTTTTAGCACACATCGGTCTTATTAATAAATCATCAGCTCCCGATTGTTTGGAAACGATAGGCATTTTTGATTTAGTTTGAGACATGGGTCTTTGTCCAATAACTTCACCGGTAATAATAAAGTCAAATTCATTTTCGACGATCCATTGCTTGGCTTTATTCACCATGAATATTTTACAATCCAAACAAGGGTTCATGTGTGCTCCATAGCCATGCTTAGGATTAATCAGCACTTTTTTATACTCTTCAATCACATCGACTATATGAAGTTTTATACCTAATTGTTCAGCAACCCATAAGGCATTATTTCGATTAGGTTTAACTTTGTCGTGTTCACGAATAGCATGAGTATGACCTTCTACACAAAAACCTGTAAAAAAATTAATACCTTCTACATGAATACCTTGTTCCATTATTATTTTTGCTGCCAACATTGAGTCCAGACCACCGGAAATCAATGCCACTGCTTTTCTTTGCTTACTCATAACACCTTTGTGTTTTAAAAATCAGGAATGTATTTAATTTTAGATATAACCAAACTAAGTGGCTACCCAGTTATTGGATGAAAAAAATCAAATGAACTGTTCCAGCATTTTATAGATTCTAGTCATTGCGCCCTGATTAATCTGAACAAATGCTTTACCCTTTTCGGCTAATGCATTTCTAAAATTTGGTTGTTCATATAACGCAAGTATTGAATCAATAACGTCCTGTTTATTTTGACACTGAATGGCTGCATTATCGCTTAACACTCTGCGAGCTATTTCCTTAAAGTTTGCCATATAAGGGCCAAACATTACCGGAAGACCCACTGCGGCAGCCTCCAATATATTATGCCCACCGGTAGGCACCATACTGCCACCGACAAAGGCAACATCTGATGCGGCGTAGAGCGCTTTTAACTCACCCATGGTATCAACCAAATAAACATCTGTTTGTTTGCAAACTGCTTCACTTGCCGTGCGTGAAACTACAGTATATTGAAGCTTTTCACACAGCTTTCTAACCTCAGCAAAGCGCTCTGGATGCCTTGGAACTAGGACTAATAATAATTGAGGGATTTTTTGTTTTATTTGTTTATAGATTTCAAGAAAGATTATTTCTTCATCTTTGTGAGTACTGGCTATCAACCATACAAACCGACCCTCAAATAAATTTGTTTTTATCTGTAATCCCTGCGCAATGATTGATTGAGGAATTTGAACATCAAATTTTATATTACCCAACGTTTTTAGTTTCTCACTATTAGCGCCAATAGCCAAAAAACGATTTGTATCTTCTTGAGTTTGAGTCGCTATACCGTATATATTTCCTAACGCCGGATGAACCAATGAAGGAATTTTTTGATAACCCAGTGATGACTTTTCAGATAACCTGGCATTAATTATATATAAAGGAATTTTGTTTTTTCCGCAGCAAGAATATAGATTAGGCCATATTTCTGTTTCTATAATGACAGCAAGCTTGGGCTTAAAACAGTGCATAAAGCGATTGACTGCACCCGGAATATCATACGGTAGATAAACATGAGTAACGGTTTCCAACATTACCGCATTAACTCGGGCAGATCCGGTAGGTGTAGTGGTGGTAATTAATAGTTTTGCGTCAGTATGATGCTTTTGTATGTGTCGAAGAAGAGGAAATAAAGCCTCTGCCTCACCAACGGAGACAGCATGAAACCAGATAACACCTTCAGGAAATGATTTGGCTTTATTATAAAAACCTAAACGTTCTCGCCAACGATGTCGATAAGCAGGTGCTTTAATACTGCGCCAAAGCAAGCGCGAAAGTATAAAAGGTATTAACAGATAAAAAATAGAGGAATAAATAACTCGCATAGTATAAAGTCGCAAGGTAAAAAGAGTAAGGTTTAAAAAGTTAACGCTTACTCCCTTCGCCTTGCGCTTTTATAAATTATGCTTCAGCAGCAACTTTTATAGTCAATTTTACTATAACATCAGAATGTAAATTGATGTCGATGGCGTATTCACCAATATGGCGAATTGTTCCATGCGGTAAACGAATCTGATGTTTTTCAATTGCAATACCTGCTGCTGTAATTGCTTCAGCAATATTATGGGTACCAATTGAACCAAACAGTCTACCTTCATCACCCGCTTTATGAGTAATTTCAATCTGTAATTTGCCAAGTTCGACGCCCAACTTTTGAGCAGCACTCAATTTCTCATGAGCTGCTTTTTCAAGTTCGGCACGACGTGCTTCAAATTCAGCAATTTTAGTAGCCGTTGCAGGAACTGCTTTACCTTGTGGAACAAGATAGTTTCTTCCGTAACCAGACTTAATGATGACTTTGTCACCCAAGTTACCCAAATTTGCTATCTTTTCAAGAAGAATGACTTCCATCTTTTAATCCTCACCTTTCGGTTTTTGACCGATTATTTATACGCCATCAGGCGTCTGTTGATTCGATTTTTTGTTTCGTAAATTAAGCCACGGATCACTCAAGCCAATAATAGCTACAAGTAACATCGAATGGGGTATCAAAAACAAGGTTATATAAAGCATGGGTACCATATAACGGCCTAGTTTCATTCCAGAGAATACAGTATGAAATACTGCAGTACCGGTCACTGTGAATAAAACAAAAAGCAAGATACTGATGTTCCATGTTATTTCAGAGATTAATCCAGAGCTAGCCAAGGCAATAGCTACAACCACAACACTGCCAATTGACAATCTTGGCTTGGTAACCAATGACAAAAACTCTTGCTTAAAACCACCCGGATTATAAAGGTTTGCCTGCCACCATCGACCCAAAAACAAGCCGAAAAGTAAGCCAAATACCGATCCAGCTGCAACAACCCCAGTCATATAATGCACTAGGATATCAAGGGTTGGCTGGATCTCTGCAACAGGTGCGTCTGCTGGAATCATTTGCGAAAGAACTGCTTTCCACATTGCGGCAGGATCTGCAGCAAAAATATAGAAAACAACAACGCCAATTATCCCAAGTAGTATAGCAATTTCAACTGCGAGAGATAAATGTTGCCCTTCTCTTAACACAATTGAAATCAACCAGACTGGCAACCACAAAACCATTACATAAAGTAAGGCAAACTGGTAATTACCTGTAACAAGAAACCCTAATATTCCGGCTGCCAAACTGGAACAAACTAAAACATATAATCCTTCAAAACCACCACGCCTTAAGGTAACAAGAGCAACGGTAGCTGAACTTACGACACTTACAGGGGGCATCATTAGAGACAATAATGCGAGAGATGAAGCCACTATCATGGCTTGCATTCTCCCCCGCATAATGTATGTCGCTAAAAAATTCATAGCCCCTCCGCCTATGTTATTTGTGTGCGTCGCAGAAAGGTAGTAATGCAACAAAACGTGCCCGTTTAATTGCAACACATAACTGTCTTTGATACTTGGCACTGGTTCCTGTGATTCGGCTAGGAACAATTTTGCCAGTTTCAGTAATATAATCACTTAATAAGTCCAGATCTTTATAGTCGATCTGTGTGCCGCTTTCTGAACTAAATCGGCAGAATTTTTTGCGTCTAATGTTACGTGCCATAATAATTTCCGTAAATCCAATAAGTTAAAGTGTTATTCAGCAACGATTTCGTCAGCATCAAAATCGACATCGTCTAATTCAAGATCGTCATCAATATCACCTGTTGCCGGTACTACAACCGCTTCTCTTGCTGCCGCATCTTTAGCTCTGGATTCAGCTGCTTTATTTTCTTCTGCTGTTGAAGTAGCAATGATAGAGGGTTCAGTGATTGCCACTTTTTGCAATAAAGTCATACTACGCAAAATTGCATCATTGAAACGAAAACCACTTTCTAATTCTTCTAATGTAGCCTGGTCACACTCAACATTCATTAACACATAATGTGCTTTATGAATTTTTCTAATTGGATAAGCCAAGTGCCTACGACCCCAGTCTTCCAAACGGTGAATAGTTCCTGAGGCTGCTTCAATGGTTGATTTGTAGCGTTCAATCATTGCTGGAACCTGTGCAGTTTGGTCCGGATGGACTAAAAAGACAATTTCATAATGTCGCATTATTTTTCCTTTCGGTTAAGCCTCCCTTCTCTGTCTTAAAAAGAAGGTAAAGCAAGGAGGAGCGATATGCCCCGTAGAACCGAACATTATAAAGGTTTTTTTAGTTATTGGAAAACACTATTATCTAAACATGCAAACCAAGCTACTCATTACGAAGATTAAAAAACAAAATCACATATAAATTGAAGTCATGCGACGCCAGTAATGCCCACTATGAGCCCTACTATCCCAAATAGCAAACTGATGATCTATATTTTTTTGCCGCAATATAAAACTCAATTGTTCATTATTTTGCAAAAACGGATCATCTCTACCAATAACAAACGTTATGTCCATTTCCCTTAGCTTGCTTAAGCGCCAAGAGCAGTCAAGATTAGGCAAAAAATGGCTAGGGGTATGAAAATAGATATTCTCATTGTAAAACCCATCAAATAAATCGTTAAAAAACTCTACATTTAAAGTGAGATCATATCTACCCGAAAATGCCACCAATTTTTTAAACAAATGAGGATAACGAAATGCAATATTTGCGGCATGAAAAGCACCCAAGCTTAATCCATGAGAAATAACACATTCATGTGTATTAATGCGATTCATTAAGGGCAATACTTCGTTCAAAATATATTCTTCATATTCAATATGTCGCTGGATACGCCCCGATGGGTGCACCCATCCACAATAGAGGCTCTCAATATCAATACCGTCTACACAAAAAAGCTGCAAATAGCCTTGTTCAATTTTGTGACTTAATGTCGCGACTAATCCTAATTTCTCATACTCGTAAAATCGCCCAAAACGCGAAGGGAAAACCAATACTTTTGCCCCCGCATGTCCAAAAACCAGCAACTCCATATCGCGCTGTAATCGATCACTCCACCATTTGTGATATTCGCGATTCATTTAAATTTCCTGCCTTTAAATCAGTAAAACTATTCGCTAATTGATCTAAAAAAAACATCAAGCTGAATCATTAATTCATTATCTTGCTGCGCTTGATTTAAGTAATCGTGATGACCGGCATCTAGAATGAACAGTTGTTTTTCACTAGCTATTGCATTGTATATTGCAAACTGCCCGGGCGGTGCGACGCAGGGGTCAAATTTTGCACAAGCACAATGCATGGGCATGTCAATATGTTTGGCAGCCAAGGCTGCGTCATAATAGCGCAACACTTTAAGGGCCTGCTTTTTATGTGTCAGATAATATTGTTGAACACTTTTTGCACTACCGTTGCTGGCAAGCTGTAAACGTAAGAGATAATGCCCAAAAGTCGGTACATTTAGATGGCCTTTGCTAATACGCGATTCCCAAGCCAATGCCAAAGCACCTATACCACCACCAAAACTAATACCCATATAACCCAAGTGTCCAGCAAGACCGGGAAACAATGACAACATCGCACTGACTGCAAGCCATATATCCTCGACACAACCACCCAAGATATAACGCTCTTTTTGATTTATATCATGAAGAACATGCCAGCAAGGTTCTGCTGAAATACCCGGTTGAGCACTAAGAGCCAAACCACGAAAACATAAAAATAATAACGCCGCGTCTTTAAAGGGAAAATGATAATCAGGCTCGTCACCCCCCCCATAACCATGCCCAATAACGAAGCCACGCTTAATGACACCGGACTTTGGCAACAACAACCAACCCCGAATAGGGAAGTTATCAGTTGATGAATAAGCTATCTCAAATACCCGCCAGCCTAACTTATCTTCAGTAACTAGCCGAGTGCTCGGCTTTGCATCAACGGCCAATGCTTTTTGATAACGATTAATCCAAAAATCTTCAAAATCCTTCGGCTCTTTTGGTGTCTTTACAGCAAGCAATTGATTAAGCGTATAACCAAACGTTGGATCAAAATTATAATTGGTAGCATCTATGACGCCTTCATGATTGCTTGTCATTATCAGTATTTAAAATAAAAAAACTGCTTGTAACACGAAACCAATTATTGAAAGCACCTAAAATTAAATATTACTGGCATTTAATCGCTTTACGACTTAATTCGCATTGATTAATGTCGTTTTCAGTAAATAGACATTTTTCAAGCCCCTCCGAGATCATCTCTCTTGCTTCAAAACTAACTGAATGCCTGTCTCTACCAAAACAACTAATGAGGGGCAAAAAACAAACTCGAACTTCAATTTTATCTAAACTCAACATTTTAATTAAATGCGGAATAAACTCATCATCACCAATAAACGGAGCTTGTTGCATGGCAATGCCTTCATATTTAAGCACTACCGGTTGAACGGCCGAGCGATTCAATATTGCAGGCTGAAACAATGATGAATGAAAGTCCAAAACCTCTTCACCAAGAGTTGTTGTTCCTTCAGGAAAGGCAATTATGTGACTGTTTTGTTTTAAAACCCAGACCATTTTTTCAGCCGTTAGCTTGATTTGCTTTTTATCCCCTCTTCGGATGAAAATAGTTCCCGCCTGCATGGATAAGTAACCAATGACAGGCCAACTTAGAATATCACTCTTGGCGACAAAATAAGCAGGCAATAACTGACCAAGAACAATAATATCGAGCCATGAAATATGATTACTAACTAAAAGTACAGCTTCTACAGGCAACTCACCGACTTTTGTTATCGACAGATTCATAATTGTACTGAATATTTTTAGCCAATGAGTTTTTAGTGTATTTCGTTTAACTTTTGAATAATTAACAGAACAAAAAAGATTAAGTATTGGGAAAATTGCTGCCGTAATGATCAATCCATAAGCAAACAGTAAGATAATAAGGGTAAGCTTTTTAAGCAACCGCAGTTTCAATTTCATTAGTTGCCTGATAACCTCTCATATAGTGTTTGCTGTAGCGATCTTTTAAATGATCCAGCGGTAATAATACAAATAAATCCATGCAATTAAAATCTTCATCCCAATAAGGTTCCCCACAAACTAATGCTCCAAAGCGCAAATAAGCTTTAAGTAATGGAGGAATACCCGACTCATCGCGAGTACATCTTAAACCATTCGGTACTGGAATACTGGGCTTAACTTGAATGGATACGGGTGCAATATTTTTGGCATCTATATTTCGAAAAACAGCATCAACTGCAAACCCGCTAGGGCCTGGTGTAATACTCGCACAACCCAATAAATAATTAAACTCACCTTCCAAAGCGTATTGCACTAAGGCAGACCAAAGGGTAGTTAATACTGCACCACCACGATAATCCGGGTCAACACAGGTTCTGCCTATTTCCAGAAAACGGCCTGGTAATGCGAGAATTTTATCCAGATTAAATTCATCCTGGGAATAATAACGCCCCAATCGCTGAGCCTGATTCTGATTAAGCAATCGCGTGTAACCCACTATTTTATTTTGGGTATTGTCGTATACTACTAAATGGTCGCAATAACTATCAACTTCATCATAATCGAGACCTTCAGATTCGGTTTTTAATTTGGCGCCCATTTCCTTGGCAAAAACACGATATCGTAAAGCTTGAGCTTCTTTAATCAAAACATCAGAGTCCGCCAAAAAACAATCAAGTTTTTTTGACGCATTTACAAGCTTATCTGTATCTTTCAATTTCATGACTAATCACCTGGATCAAATAAATATCCGGTTAGATTAATCAACAAAAGTGTCAATTTCATGTCAAATTGATGAAAATCGAATGACAGTCCTGTTAAGGTTTTGTTACATTCGAAGGTCGGACAACAAACTTAATAAGCATATTCCTGCGTTTATTTACAAAATAAAATCTTTTCACACACTTTCATCTATTCGTAATACTTCAACTATAAAATCTTATGATTTTTCTTTAACCCTTTGAGTAACGTTTGAACCCAAATATCCTGAAATATTGTTTTTTTTCTGTAGTTGCTCTAACTAGCTCCATTATTTTAAGTAGCTGTGCATCCCTTAAAAGCACTTCGTTACAGCAACCGGAAAACTATACATTAACAAGACTTTTTCCTACCGATACCAATCCTTCTGTTAGCTTCGATGAAAGCATCATAGCATCTCCACTATTGGACTATTCACAAGGAAAACCAATGGTCTTGGTTTCGGCATCTAATGGGATCATTGCTGCATTAAATGGCGATACGGGGAGATTGGAATGGCAAATTAATGCGCCTGCTCCAATAGGCCAATCAACTCAACTCATTTCAACACCGGTCATTATTGAGAATAAATTAGTTATTCTTTACCAATGCCTGGATAAGGGAGTACGAACCAGTCATCGTTTAGCGGTAATTGATCTTGCTTTAAAACAGTTGGACCCAACATTCCCAATACTCATATTAACCGCTGAAAAACCCGCAATTGACGGCATTAACACAGTAAAATTTAACCCGCCCACTGCCTTTTCACATTCTGCTCTTAAGCACGCACCAAAACCGGATTCAAAATTGGGTTATGTTTATGCTGCTTTTGGTAATTCGGGTGACGAACAACCTTATCATGGTTGGCTTTTTGAAATTGATATGGATGCATGGCGCATTAACAACAGCCAAACCAAACAACAACCGAATAAGAGAGTCATAAGCAATGTTCTTTTAACAACACCGGAGTCAAAGTGTCCTGTAACTAAAGCATACGGCAATCAAGAAATGATCTGTGGCGGCGGGATTTGGACACCTGCCGGCCCTCAAATTTATCCTTCTGATGGTGAGTTTGAAATATTTGTCCCTACGGGTAACGGACAAATCAATCTTGGACGTCATGATTATGCCAATACCATTATGCGTTTAAAACCTGGATTAAATTTTGATGCTGGCTGCGATACTCATTTATGCGTAAACTTTGACCCCTTGAATCCTGACAGAGCCTGCATGGCTTCCTGCAAGAATTTATTTATTCCACGCTTACTTGAAAACGATACCCTATTAAAACCCGCTACAGGAGAGTGTGATAACAAATCTTACGGTGAATGTCTGGCTTGGATGGATTATGACTTGGGTGGAAGTGCGCCCGTTAAAATACAAATGGAAAACGGACTTTCTGTACTGGTTCAACCTAGCAAGGATGGAGGTGTCTTTTTAATCGACGCAAAACATATTGGAACTCAATATGATCGCCTGCAAATTGTTGATATTTGTGGCACAAAAACCGATGAGTGTAAACTGAGTTGGATGGGCATGATTGTTACCCAACCCGTGCATACTACTTACAATAAAGAAACAATTGTTGTTATCCCTACTTTTGTTCCTGATAAAACTCATCCTGCCGGAATGGTGGCTTTAAAGATTGTAGTTGAGAATGGCCGACCACAATTTAAACGCTTTTGGCAATTCCCTCAAGTTTCAAGCCCTGATGCTTTACTAATATTCAGAAGTCACCCCTCTTTGCCAACCATCAATACGCAGTCCGGAAACTCAAACGAAACCGTATGGATTGTCGATATTAACCAAAACGGTACAATTTACGGTGTTCGAATAAGAGATGGAGCTTTGGTAGCCAAACAAACGCTAAAAGGAGCCGGCCGCCCTCTCTCTACGCCATTGATTTTCGGTGATAAAATATACATAGCATCAATAATGCCGGGTACTAACAAAGCAATGATAGAAGCTTACCGTATCGAAACTCACAAAAATTGATAATGTTCCATAAAATGATCATGAAAATGTCATAGTTACGTCATCATACCTTAATATTGTTTATCCAAAATATACCTAAATCCTTTTAAACAGGCTAGGTACAATGATTAGGCAAATATTTAAAAATCAAGGGATAAAACGCTCCACCATCATTAATACATCACTAACAATGATTCTTTTTAGTTTCCTAGCAACATGGGTAGTTGAAACGTTGATTAAAGAATTATTCAGACTTAGATAAAATCATCCAATCCTTGTAAGTTTTACGGAAGTAAATTTGCCCTCCAACGTTATAAGACGTAACGCCATCATAAGCTCTTTAAAAATCATTATTCTTTTAGCCTCTTAATTTCATTCCAAGATATCGTTCCAACACATTTAAAAACACAACATCAAGCATAATACCTGCTGATTTATTCAAAATTAATGCAACCACTGTAGCTGTATAGCATAGCTATTGGTTGTATAATCTTGGGTTAACAGCTCATCTTGATAGGACGAACCTCCCTGCCCTGTCACGATAAGATTTTTAATCAGCACCTATTATGAGTTAAGTTATGGATTATGCTATAGAAACCGCACCATTAGAAACCTTGCAATGTGATTGTCTTATTGTCGGTGTTTACCAGGATCAGCAGCTCAGTGCGTCAGCAACCACAATCAACCAAAGCACCCAAGGACTGATTAGTAAAATACTGGGCCGTGGTGATATTAGCGGTAAAAATGGCGAAACCGTATTAATAAACGCCATACCGGATAGTTCTATTGAACGTATTTTGTTAGTCGGATTAGGTGAAAACAAACCTTTAACCGCTAAAAATTACAAAAAAGCACTCCTTGCCGCTATTAACAGCCTGAAAAAAACGCCAATAAAATCTGTAGCCTGTAGCTTGGCAGACGCTGACGTTATTGGCGCTGACAGACAATGGAAAAACCGTCAAATCATTGAAGTGTTTAGCGATGCGGTTTATCAATTTACGGCCTACAAATCGAATAAAGAAACGGATAATAAAGTTGAAAAAGTTCGCATTACCGCGCCTTTAACAGAACAGGCGCTTGCCCAAGCAGGCCTCATTCAAGGAAAAGCCATTGCTGACGGCATTAACCTAACCAAGCTGTTAAGCGATTTACCCGGTAATATTTGCACTCCAACTTATCTTGCAGAACAAGCGCTGGAACTGGGCAAACAATACCCCAGCCTTGACATCAGCATACTTGAAGAAGCTGACATGGAAAAGCTGGGTATGGGCGCCTTGTTATCGGTTTCACGCGGCAGCCGTCAACCCGCTAAAATGATTACTTTAGAGTATCGTAACGGTGAAAAAAACGGCAAGCCTATCGTCTTAATAGGCAAAGGCCTTACCTTTGATGCCGGTGGTATTTCCTTAAAACAAGCCCCCGGCATGGATGAAATGAAATACGATATGTGCGGAGGAGCAACGGTTCTGGGAACCTTGCTGGCCGCAGCGCAAATGCAACTGCCGCTGAATATTATCGGCCTGATTCCTTCCTCTGAAAATATGCCGGATGGCGACGCAAATAAACCGGGTGACATTTTAACCAGCATGTCCGGTAAAACCATCGAAGTGCTAAACACCGATGCAGAAGGTCGCTTACTGCTTTGCGACACATTAACCTATGCAGAAAGATTCAACCCCGATGTTGTGATTGACATGGCCACCTTAACCGGTGCTTGCCTGGTGGCCTTAGGTCGAGTGCCCAGTGGCTTGCTTGGTAATAATGACGCATTATGCAATGACTTACTGGCCGCCAGTGAAACTGCTATTGATAGCTTGTGGCGTTTGCCGTTGTGGGATGAATTTCAAGAACAACTTAAATCCAATTTTGCCGACCTCGCCAATGTCGGTGGCAAAGATGCCGGTACCATTACTGCGGCCTGTTTTTTGTCACAATTTGCCGAAAACTTCCACTGGGCGCATCTCGACATTGCCGGTACAGCATGGCGCACGGGTCAAAATAAAGGCGCAACCGGTCGCCCGGTTCCGTTATTAAGCCAATACCTAATAAATCGGGCGCATGGCTGAAATCAGCTTTTATATCCTACCGTCAGAATTGACACAGGAACGTGATGAATTTGCCTGCAAACTCATTGAGAAAGCCTATCGTAGCGGTTGCTTTTGTTACGTGCTCACTGACAATGCAGCACAAAGCCAAAAAATAGACGACCTGCTCTGGACTTTCAGGGCAGGGAGTTTTATTCCGCACCAAATTTATACAGGCGAACTGCCCGCCCTTGAAAAAGTCATCTTGATTGGCTCACTGGATGTACCTGAACTCTGGCAAAAAACCGTCATCAACCTGTCGTCATATTGCCCCAAACAATTCGATAACATTGAGCGCATCCTTGAGATACTGGATAATAGCGAAGCAACCAAAGAACTCGGCAGAAATCGCTATCGGCAGTATCAACAGTACGATATCACCATAACGACTCATAAAATATGAATTATTATGTTAATCAGGCGTAAGCCTCCAGCTTAATAACTACAAAACCAACAATCAAATTCACACGCCTTAATCCTGTTAAAATACCTAAACTTTCACAAAAACATTAAGCCCCACCATGGAAAAAACATACACCCCGCATTCAATTGAACAACGCTGGTATCAAACCTGGGAAGAAAAAGGCTACTTTGCAGCCAATTCAGAGGGTGAGTCCTACTGCATTATGATTCCCCCGCCCAATGTCACCGGCAGTTTACACATGGGGCATGCGTTTCAGGATACCATTATGGACGCACTGACACGCTACCATCGCATGAAAGGTTACAGCACACTCTGGCAACCCGGTACTGACCATGCAGGCATTGCAACGCAAATGGTGGTTGAAAGACTATGTAATGCTGAAGGTAAAACCCGCCATGAATTAGGACGCGAAAAATTTCTTGAAAAAGTTTGGCAGTGGAAAGAAGAATCCGGCGGTACCATTACCCGTCAACTGCGGCGTATGGGCTCTTCCCTGGATTGGGATCGGGAACGCTTTACCATGGATGACGGCATGTCTGATGCAGTACAGGCAGTGTTTATACAACTTTATGAAGAAGGCCTGATTTATCGAGGCAAGCGCCTGGTTAACTGGGACCCTGTTTTACATACTGCTGTATCGGATCTGGAAGTGCTTTCTGAAGAAGAAAACGGTTTTATGTGGCATCTGCGTTATCCCTTGTCGAATGGCCAAGGCCATTTGGTGGTGGCAACCACACGCCCTGAAACACTGCTGGGTGATGCGGCAGTAGCGATACATCCCAACGATGACCGTTACAAACATTTGCTAGGCGAATTTGTAGAACTACCATTAACCGGTCGTCGCATTCCGATTATTGCCGATGACTATGTTGATCCTGAATTTGGTACCGGTTGTGTCAAAATCACACCCGCCCATGACTTTAATGATTACGAAGTCTGGACGCGTCACCGTCATACCTCGGTTATTCAAGATTTACCGCATGGCGGTTTGATTAACTTGTTTACCGTTGATGCCGCCATACGCAGTAATGCCGAGGATGAAAATGAGCTGATTCCGCAAAAATATTGCGGCCTTGATCGTTTTGAAGCCCGTAAAGTCATGGTTGCTGATCTGGAAGCACTCGGTTTGCTGGAAAAAATCGCCGACCATAAATTGATGGTGCCGCGCGGCGACCGCACCAACAGCGTTATCGAACCCTTTTTAACGGATCAGTGGTACGTTAAGGTAGGACCGTTGGCAGAACCTGCCATTGCTGCGGTTGAAAACGGCGACATCAAATTTGTGCCTAACAACTGGAAAAACACCTATTTTGACTGGATGCGCAATATTCAGGACTGGTGTATTTCACGGCAAATCTGGTGGGGTCATCGTATCCCGGCCTGGTATGACGAACTGGGCAATATTTACGTCGGTAACTCTGAGCAGGACATTCGCGACAAACACAACTTGCCTTCCGACTACGCGCTTAGACAAGATGAAGATGTGCTGGATACCTGGTTTTCCTCTGCCTTATGGCCGTTTTCT
Organism: Methylococcales bacterium; assembly: GCA_026399095.1. GTDB lineage: Bacteria > Pseudomonadota > Gammaproteobacteria > Methylococcales > Methylomonadaceae > Methylobacter_C. Next base: position 42,290 of record JAPLRP010000076.1, read on the forward strand.
ACACTGGGCTGGCCTGAAAATACCGAAGAATTGGCTAAACATTACCCAACCAGTGTATTGGTAACGGGTTTTGACATTATTTTCTTCTGGGTGGCGCGGATGATTATGATGGGCTTAAAATTTCAGGGTACCGTGCCGTTTAAAGAAGTCTACATACACGGCTTGGTGCGTGATGCAGAAGGCCAAAAAATGTCCAAATCCAAAGGCAACGTCCTTGACCCGATTGATATCATCGATGGTATAGAACTGGAAACATTGGTAGCAAAACGCACAGCAGGCATGATGCAACCGCATTTGGCCAAAAAGATCGAACAAGATACGCGCAAGCATTTTCCGGATGGCATTCAGTCTTACGGCACCGATGCCTTGCGTTTTACCTTTGCCTCTTTGGCATCAACGGGACGGGATATTCGTTTTGACCTGGCCCGGACTGAAGGCTATCGCAACTTTTGCAATAAACTTTGGAATGCCGCACGCTTTGTGTTGATGAATACCGAAGAACAGGATAACGGCTTGTCTGATGCACCGAACACCTTTACGCAAGTAGATCACTGGATTATTTCAAGACTAAATCAAGTAACAGCGACCACCAGTCATGCGATTGATAATTATCGTTTTGACTTGGCAGCCCAAGCTATTTATGAATTTACCTGGAATGAATACTGCGACTGGTATTTGGAGCTCGCAAAAATATCGCTACAATCCGATGATGTCGCTGTTCAACGCGGCACCCGTAAAACGCTGCTGACCGTTTTAGAGTCCATCTTACGCTTGGCGCATCCCATCATGCCGTTTATCACCGAAGAAATCTGGCAACGTGTGGCACCGTTAGCGGGAATTAACGCTGAATCCATCATGCTACAACCCTACCCTGTCGCCGATGAAACACGCGTTGATAATAACGCGACTGCAGAAATAAATTGGGTTATGAGCTTTATTTTAGGGGTTCGCCGTATTCGTGGCGAGATTAATATTGCCCCCGGCAAGCCTTTGCCGGTATTGCTACAAAATGGCTCAGTGACTGACCAAGACTACTTAACCAACAACTCCGCTTATTTAAAAAGACTGGGTCGATTGGAGTCTATAACCTGGTTAAATAGCGATGAGATAACCCCGGAATCTGCGATTACCTTGGTCGGTGAACTGAAAATTTTGATCCCTATGGCCGGCCTGATAGACAAAGAGGCTGAACTGGCGCGATTGGACAAAGAAATTCAAAAAATTAAAAATGATCTGCCAAGAATTGAAGGCAAGCTAAGCAACCCCACCTTTATTAATAAAGCACCACCTGAAGTTATTGATAAAGAAAAAACCAAACTGGCGGATTTGCTTTCTAACTTAAACAACCTTGAGCAGCAACAAAACAAGATTCAATCTTTATAATTCTATTTATAATTGGGCTATACTGGATACCTTTAAACAAACTATGAAACTTTATGGTTGGGTTAGCTTGCACTAACCCAACCATTGCATCTGTTGTGAATCTATTTCATGCCGTTAAACATTTAAATTTAATTATCATTATATGTCACCAACCGCACCAACAGATCTCCAATTAAGTGGTTTCACAAAGTACTTAATTGCAGAAGGACTACTTACTGAAAATGAAGCAAACCTTCATAACCAGGAAGCGCAAAAAAAGAAAATTCCGATCTTGAGTTATCTTGTTGCTAACAAGTTTATTGACAGCAAAGTTGTGGCAGCAAAAGCCTCGATTGAATATGGCGTTCCATTTTTTGATCTTAATGCTATTGATCTTCGTACCCTCCCTATACATTTGATCAATGAAAAATTGATCCGTAAACATAAAGCGCTACCTCTTTTTATTAGAGGTAAAACATTATTTATTGCCCTGTCTGATCCAACTAATTTAATAGCGTTGGATGAAATCAAGTTTCAAAGTCAATTTAATACTGAAACCATTCTGGTTGAAGAGGACAAACTAATCAATGCCATTGAAGTTTCAATGGAAGCCGTTGATACCACAATGACGGATCTTCTCGATGAAGATCTTGAGAATCTGGACATTACCGGTGGTGATGAGAATATCACCAAAACCGATATTGACACTGATATTGACGATGCGCCAATTGTCAGATTCGTGAATAAAATATTGTTGGACGCGATTAAAAAAGGGGCATCAGACATACACATGGAGCCTTATGAGAAAAACTTCCGAATTCGCTTTAGAGCTGATGGAATGCTCTACCAGATAGCCAGTCCACCGCCCAACATCGCCAACAGAATTATTTCCAGAATTAAAGTAATGGCTAAAATGGACATCGCCGAGCGTCGTGTACCTCAGGATGGCCGTATAAAAATGAGTTTATCTAAACAACGGGCAATTGATTTTCGGGTAAATACCTGTCCGACCCTGTTTGGAGAAAAAGTTGTTTTACGTATTTTAGACCCTACCAGTGCTCAAATTGGCATTGAAAAACTAGGTTTCGAGCCTGATCAAGAAAAGCTATTTCTTAATGCTATTAACAAACCTTACGGGATGGTTTTGGTTACCGGACCCACGGGTAGCGGTAAAACAGTAACTCTATACACAGGTTTAAATTTACTAAATAGTATTGAACGTAATATTTGTACTGCAGAAGACCCCGTTGAAATTACCGTAGATGGTATCAATCAGGTTAATATGAATGTTAAAGCCGGATTAACATTTGCTAATGCCTTAAGGGCATTCTTGCGCCAAGACCCCGACATTATTATGGTGGGTGAAATACGTGACTTGGAAACGGCGGAAATTGCCGTTAAGGCGGCCCAAACAGGTCATTTGGTATTATCAACACTTCATACCAATGATGCACCACAGACTTTAAATCGACTTATGCAAATGGGCATTGAGCCTTTTAACATCGTCTCGGCAGTTATTCTGATTATGGCTCAGCGTTTGGCGAGACGTTTATGCGAACATTGCAAAACTCCCTCAAATTTCCCTGACAATATTCTTAACTCGGCTGGATTTAAACAAGAAGAGTTAAGATCGCTTAAAATCTTCAGTCCCGTTGGCTGTGATCTCTGTACTAATGGCTATAAGGGACGAGTTGGAATATACCAAGTAATGACGCTAAGTGAAAAAATGCGCGAAATTATCCTTGAAGGCGGTAATGCAATGCAATTGGCAGAACAGTCCAAGTTAGAGGGTATCAATGACTTACGGGCCTCGGGTCTGAACAAAATTCGCATGGGCATTACCAGTTTGGAAGAGATTGACAGAGTCACCAAGGAGTAAAATATGGCAGAGCCAACTGAACAAATTGATTTCCTATGGGAAGGCATTGATAAAAACAGGAAGAAATCCAATGGCGTTATCTCTGCTAAAACTGATCTCATAGCAAAAACAGAATTAAGGCGACAAGGTTATCTCGTAACCAAAATTAAAAAAAAACCAAAACCCTTCTTTAGCCCTAGGGTAAAAGCAATCACACCGGGTGACATAGCTATTTTTTCCAGACAATTGGCTACAATGCTGGCTGCTGGAATTCCGCTAGTACAATCATTTGATATTATTGGCAAAGGACATGAAAATCCGAGCATGCAGGCTCTGCTGCTAAGTATAAAAGCAAATGTTGAAAGTGGTGACACTCTGGCCGAAGCACTGAAAAAAAATCCTCTTTATTTTGATGAGCTATTCTGTAATCTGGTTGATGCAGGAGAACACGCAGGGATACTGGAAACACTCTTGGACAAAGTTGCGACTTATAAAGAGAAAACCGAAACCATGAAGAAAAAAATCAAAAAAGCGCTGACTTATCCTTTGGCTGTTATTGTAGTAGCCTTCGTTGTAACTGCCATACTCTTACTTTTTGTAGTACCTGTATTTGAAGACATGTTCAAAAGTTTTGGCGCAGATTTGCCAGCATTTACACGAATGGTAGTCACTATGTCTGAATGGCTGAAAGAATGGTGGTGGATCGTTCTTGGCATCATTATTTTTGCAATCTACCTGTTTGGTTATTTTAAAAAGCGCTCACAACCTTTTAATCATTTTCTGGATAAAATATTGCTTCAAATGCCGGTAGTCGGAATGATTTTGAATAAATCAGCCATTGCCCGATTTTCAAGAACATTATCGACTATGTCTGCTGCAGGAGTTCCTCTTGTAGATGCATTAGAATCCGTCGCAGGGGCTTGTGACAACATTATCTATTCAGAAGCTGTTTTCAAAATGCGTGAAGAAGTCGCTACCGGACAAAGGCTTAAGTATGCCATGCAGCAAACCAATCTTTTTCCACACATGGTGCAACAAATGGTTGCTATTGGAGAAGAATCCGGTTCAATGGATGCCATGTTGGCAAAGGTTGCTGATTTCTATGAAGAGGAAGTTGACAACCTAGTTGATAACTTAAGTAGTTTAATGGAGCCCATTATTATGGTCATATTAGGTATTTTGATTGGAGGCTTAATCGTTGCCATGTACTTACCTATTTTCAAAATGGGCGCAGCTGTCAGTTAATAATGACCTTTATTTAAAACTCTACTAATATTGACTTATGCAGCTTTTAAATCTGCAAAACATTTTCTGAAAATTATGATATATGAGCTGAATTATCTATTAACAAACCCCTATTTGTTGACTACTTTGGTATTGATTATTGGTTTAATGGTAGGTAGCTTTCTTAATGTGGTTATTTATAGATTACCACTTATGATGCAACGCAACTGGCGTAAAGAATGTTCTGAATATTTGCAACTAGACGGAACAGAAACAACGCACTTGGAAGATCCATTTAATTTGGCCTTACCTCTGTCGCGATGCCCTGATTGTCATTCACCCATCAAACCCCACCAGAACATTCCTGTTATTAGTTATTTATTTTTAAAAGGTCAGTGTTCTGTCTGTAAAAACCAAATATCTCTTCGTTATCCCGTTATAGAAGCATTTACCGGGATAACCTCAGCAATAGTTGCTTGGCATTTTGGCTATACACCAGAAATGGCTTTTGCATTAGCACTAACTTGGTCGCTGATTGCTCTTAGCTTTATCGATATAGATCATCATTTATTACCTGATACTATCATTCTGCCCATGCTATGGGTTGGCTTGTTTTTAAGCTTGTTTAGTTATCTTACCGATACCCATTCCAGTATTATTGGAGCTATTGCCGGCTATATTATCTTATGGCTCGTCTATCAATTATTTAAATTAGCCACCGGAAAAGAGGGAATGGGCTACGGTGATTTTAAATTATTAGCTTTATTGGGTGCTTGGCTAGGCTGGCAATATTTGCCCCTTATTATTTTATTATCCTCATTAGTTGGAACTGTCATTGGACTCACGATGATATCTTTTACTCAGCGTGATCGTAATACGCCAATACCCTTCGGCCCCTATTTAGCCGCTGCCGGATGGCTAGCCTTATTATGGGGCAAAGATCTTAATCAATTTTATTTCAGTGCGGCCGGTTTATAAAGCGATGTTAAAAATCGGACTCACTGGCGGCATAGGATGCGGAAAAACGACTGTTTCCAAAATCTTTGATCAATTACATATACCCATCATAGATGCCGACGAAATAGCCCATCAGTTGGTTGCTGTTGGGCAACCCGCACTTTTAGAAATAGAACAAGCCTATGGATCAGGGATGCTTAGCTCTGATGGATCGTTAAATAGAAAAAAACTCCGAGAGCTAATTTTTTCAGAACCATAACAAAAACAAAAGCTTGAAAATCTACTTCATCCTTTAGTTTATCTATCCATAAAAACAGAAGTTGAACGTTTAAATACACCTTATTGCATTATTTGTATTCCGCTACTGTTCGAAACCCACATGAGCCATCTTGTTGATCGTATACTGGTTGTGGACTGTTCTGTTCAAACTCAAATAAAGCGGTTAAAAAAAAGAGATAATATGACTTTAGAAAGCATACAATCGATAATTAACAGCCAAGTATCACAAGCTTTTCGAAAAGCCCATACCAATGACCTTATCGATAATTCCGAAACTAACGATAGACTTGCAGAACAAATCAAAAAACTGCACAATTTCTATCTTTCATTAAGCACTTGCCAGGATAAACGTGTCTGTGAATAACACTATTACTTACGAATTTCCACTTAATGAACGAATCCGCGTTTTCATAAGACTCGAACAACTATTTCAACAATTCATCCATTTCTCTGAAGGCGGATCAATTGCTGACAAACGTGCGGCTGTCCATGTTCTACTCGATATCATGTCAATTTTTAAACGTAATGATCTAAAGCTTGAGATTCTTAAAGAACTCGATCGCCAGGCATTAATACTTAATAAAATTGCTAACAGTGAAGGCGTTGATAAAGAAAAACTGGATGCCATCCTTGAGCAGCTCAAACTAATCACCCAAAAACTAAATACAGTTCCTGGAAAAATTGGAGGGACTATTTTGGAAAATGATCTATTTAAAAGCATAGCACAACGTAGCTCTATTCCGGGAGGCACCTGCTCCTTTGACTTGCCTGAATATCATTATTGGCTGTCACAGGATGACGCCATTTGCTTAAGCGATCTGCAGCACTGGAGCAGTCCTTTTATAGGCATTCATACTGCAATAGATTTTATCCTTAACTTTATACGTAATAGCCGCTCAGGCAAACAAGAAATAGCGGTTGCCGGTTTTTTTCAGGTTTCGTTGAATCAAAACCAACCGTTTCAAATTGTCAAAGTAACTCTCGATAAGTCTTTACTTTGCTTTGCAGAGATTAGTGGTGGTAAACACCGTTGCAATATCCGGTTTATGGAACCCTCTGCGGAGAACAAACGCCCGACTCAAAGTACTAGTGACATCCCCTTTACTTTAACCTGCTGTTTATTCTAATGTCATCGTTTACCAAGCCAATAACCGTAAAATGTCCAACCTGCAGGCACCCGGTTCCGTGGACAGCTGAACAACTATTTAAACCTTTTTGTTGCGAACGCTGCAGGTTAATAGATTTAGGTGAATGGGTCATGGAAGAAAAAAAAATACCCGGCGAATCACTCGAATTGGAAAGTGATGAGGGAGAGGATTCTTTTTTTCAATAAAGCCCCTCACCCGCAATCACTATAATAAATTTCACATTTCCTGTAGTTAGTTTTCGTGCCAATAAAATGCCTGATCCCACCATAAAAAATGGTGTAACAGGACTATTTATTAGCAGAGGGTTTTATTCCTGCGGCAAGTAATAAAATTAAAGCACCCCAGAGTAAACCAGGTACTAGCCAAAACCAGTTTTGATAAAATGTAGCTGGTGGATTTTTAAGATAGGAAACATCGTATATCCCTGCCCAAGGCTTATGAACCGGTGATCGTTCAAGAATTTCCCCAGAAGCCAGGGATACGGTTGAAATACCGGTATTGGTGACACGCAACACAGGTCTTCGAAATTCTATGCCCCGTGCCAAGGTCATGTACATGTGTTGATAAGGTTCTTGCCAATTACCATACCAAGAATCATTAGTTACATTGACAATAAACTGTGCACCCAACTCAGCTAACGAACGTGAAAATCCGGGGAACAAACTTTCGTAGCATATTTGCGCACCCATTTTATAGCCATTCCAATTCAAAAGATTGGTAGGGCCTTTTCCTCTTGCAAAATGACCTGTTTCTGGAAGCCAAGCCCTGATTTGAGGAAAAAACTGCTCACCAGGGATATATTCCCCAAAGGCCAGTAAAATAGTTTTGCTGTAATGAGGTGGCACAATTTCGCCGTCTTGATTTAATACAAACAAAGAATTGGTTATCAGCCTTGTTTGTTCTTCAACACTATAAGCACCCGTAATAAGTGGGAGTTGTCTTTCATGAAGAAACTCAGCCAACGCGATTGGTAATTTATTAAGTTTAAACTGATCGCCCAACAAAGCCGGAAATGCTGTTTCTGGCCATAAAACAAAATCGATTTTTTTATCTTTATGGCTGTTAAGCGCGTTATCCGTTAAGGCCGTATAGCGGTTAAGTATTTCCTGACTATATCCTTTGCCTAGTTCAGCCGCCATTTTCTCGGCGTTTTCTGTACTCGCCTGAACTAACAATGTTGTAAATGATGCATCCGGTTTCGGTAGTCTTGCTTGTAGCCACAACCCACTAATATTTAATATAATAAAGCCGCTGATAACCACAGCCATTAAAACTTTACCCGAGTTTTGCTTCCGTTTTTGCCAAGCAACATAAAGGGGTATATTGCACAGTAATGTTGCTGCACTCAGCCCACTAAATCCGATAAATTCTGCCCATTGATAAATCGGCAGATTAGCGCCATACCAAGAATAACCAAAATTCCAGTCAAAAAGTGTGAATGAATAAGCTTCACATAATACAGTGATGATAGCCATCAATCCCAATGAGAGTCGTTTTGACCATTCAAATTTACGCTGCCCTGTAAACCAAAGTATTCCTGCTAAAGGAACATATAAGTGTGCTATCAATGCATAAAATAAAAGACCAATAACCGCTATAGGCCAGTCCAGATGTGCAAACTCATGCAACAAATGAGCAACCCAATTAAAACCAATCAATGTAAAAACAAAAGCCGTTAGCAAACCACCCAAAAGCACATCCCTCAAGCGGGTTTGTTGATTCCAAAACAACCATAAGGGTACAAAGCAAAACAAAGAAGCCCATGGAGGAAAAGGAATATAACTGGTGCCGATCAAAATTCCGGACAAAACCGGAAGCAACCAACGCTTGGGACTGCTAGGTAAATGATCGTTCATAGATAATCACTAAATATTCAGGGATAGGATAGATTGGATTAGAATGGCATTCCTTATCAACTTGATAAGCCCAGTTTTATAACCATTTTAAACGCACGTAAAAACGTGTGAATAGGTCTAATGGTGAGCATTCAATCGTTGCTCACCCTACCCTATCAAAGGTTATGTCAGGTAATTTTAAGCCTGATCGCAGGCACTGATGAAATGATTAGTGCTTAATCGTTATGAATTTCGGCATAGAGTGCACGGTATTCATCACTTAGCTTATGATTAGGAACATAATGTATTAAAGGTTGTGAAGCCGTGTGAGATTCTCTTACTTTAATGGAAGGTGAAATCATTGCGGCAAGTACCGGCAATCCTTCAGCGATAAGTTCATCAACTAATTGACGCGGTAAATTAGCCTGTTTTTGAAATTGATTAACAATAATGCCTTCAATTTCCAAATTTTGATTATGATCCGCTTTAACCTCGGTTACCGATTGCATCAAGGTATATAGAGCTTCTCTGGCAAAGGTATCGCAATCAAAAGGTATCAGGCATTTATGGGCAGCGATTAATGCGGATTGACTATAAAAGTTTAAAACGGGGGGCGTGTCCATGTAAATGGCATCAAAACCCTCTAACTTTTCTAATGCCTCTTTTAATTTGAAAATCTTAAACCGTGATTCCAACCGACCTTGCAATGGCTCCAAGTCGGGGTGTGAAGGCGCAACAAACAAATTTGGAAACGGCGTTTCGTGGATAATACTTTCCAATCCAGAGCCGTTATTACCGCCAAATAGGGACAGACTCAGGCAATCCTTAAAGAAAAGGGCAATAGTTTTGTCGCTTTCAGTGACTTTATGGCCTAACAGATATTGTGTAGAGTTACCCTGTACATCCAAATCAATTACTAGGGTGCGCTTGCCCTCCATCGCACTGATAGCAGCCAAATTACAGGTAATCGTTGATTTACCGACACCGCCCTTCTGATTAAAGATGACTCTGCGCATATTATTCCCCGTAATATCAATTAGATAAAAACCACATTATAAGCCCTGAAACCTTAATATCAAATGCGTATAAAGGTTTTAGCGTGGCAGGCAGGACATTCAGGAATTTCACTGGGTGTTTTAAAAGCGATTTCTTTACCACAAGCATCACAAATAAAAGTACCCGGCACGGTAATATCACCACTATGATAGGTATGAGCGACTGCAAGCTGCTCAATTTTTGCCAATTCCAAACGAGTTTTATCAGCGACACTCAAGAAAGCATCCAATGTGAAGTTTTCAATTAATTCAATATCAAACTTAAACCACTCTGATAACGAATCTTTATCTTCTTTAGCTGATAAACCATGAGCAGCATGTTCAACATCACGCTTGATGTAAGCAGTTATTTTATCAAGCTCATCAGTCGTCAAGTCACTACTTTTACTGGTTTTTTCTTTTGAAATCTCTAAAGCATCAGCAAAAGAATGTAGGGTATCTTCCATGGTTTCATGAAGATGTTTCATGAAATCGGAATAGGCAGCAATAAGTTTATTTTTGTTCATGGTTCAACTCCTGAAAAATGACGCTTTAGATTTAAGCAACTGTGAGGTATTCTAACGCTTTTGACTGGTAAAAGACGAGAAGGATGCAAGAAAATTATCAACCGCTCGAAATTGAGCAAGATGTTCAAGCTGCCTGGGAAGCTTCAGGGGTATTTAATGTCTCAGAATCTTCTACAAATAATACGCAAGAAAAGTATTATTGCTTATCCATGTTTCCTTATCCCAGCGGGAAATTACACATGGGCCATGTCCGCAATTATACCATTGGCGATGTAATCAGCCGTTACCAACGTATGCTTGGGAAAAATGTTTTGCAACCCATGGGTTGGGATGCCTTTGGTTTGCCCGCAGAAAATGCTGCCATGCAGCATGGTGTTCATCCGGCGGACTGGACCTATCAAAACATAGACTACATGCGCGACCAGCTCAAACAGCTGGGTTTTGGTTATGATTGGAACCGTGAATTAGCAACATGTGATCCTGATTATTATAAGTGGGAGCAATGGTTTTTTCTCAAATTGCTGGCTAAAGGTTTGGTTTACAAAAAAACGGCACCCGTCAATTGGTGCCCCAATGATATGACCGTGCTGGCTAATGAACAAGTTATAGATGGTTGCTGCTGGCGCTGTGACACTAAAGTTGAACGCAAGGAAATTGCGCAATGGTTTTTAAAGATTACAGCCTACGCGGATGAATTACTGGCTTCTTTAGAATCGCTGGAGGGTTGGCCAGAACAAGTTAAGACCATGCAAGCCAATTGGATTGGACGCTCTGAAGGTGTCGAAATGGATTTTCCTGTGCCTGAAATGGCCCTACCCTTAAGAATTTATACCACGCGGCCTGATACCTTAATGGGTGTGACTTATTTAGCAGTTGCTGCTGAACATCCATTGGCATTAAAAGCAGCTGAAGATAATTCAGCCATTGCAACATTTATTAATGATTGCAAAATGATGGAAACGTCGGAAGCCGCCATGGAAACCATGGAAAAACGCGGTATAGATTCCGGCATTAAAGCGCTACACCCGATTACAGGTGAACTAGTTCCCGTGTGGATTGCCAATTTTGTTTTAATGGGTTACGGCACCGGCGCTGTAATGGCGGTTCCAGCTCATGATCAACGTGATTATGAATTCGCAAAAAAATACGGCATTGCCATCAAACAAGTCATCTTTTCTAAAGATCCTGACGAACACGCTGATTGTTCAGATCAAGCTTACACCTTAAAAGGTGTGCTAAAAGATTCTGGTGCGTTTAACGATTTAAGTTCGGAAGAGGCCTTTGTAGCCATTTCGGAAACGTTGGAAAAAGATCAAAAAGGACTGCGTAAAGTTAATTTCCGTTTGCGCGATTGGGGTGTTTCCCGGCAACGCTATTGGGGCGCACCCATTCCCGTTATCTATTGTGATGCTTGCGGCACCGTCCCCGTTCCAGAAAAAGACTTACCCGTTACCTTGCCACGCGATGTTGTGCTTGATGGTTCACAATCACCGCTAGTTGCTCATCCGACGTTCTCGCATGTTGCCTGCCCGACGTGTGGTAAAGATGCGCGCCGTGAAACGGATACCTTTGATACCTTTATGGAATCCTCTTGGTATTTTGCAAGATTTGCCAGTAGCAAAGCCGATAGTATGTTAGATGCCAGTGCCAAATACTGGTTACCCGTTGACCATTATATCGGTGGTATTGAACATGCCATATTACATTTACTATATGCACGTTTTTATACCAAATTATTGCGTGATGAAGGTTTACTGGTTTGTGACGAGCCGTTTAAAAAGCTATTAACGCAAGGGATGGTATTAAAAGATGGCAGTAAAATGTCCAAGTCCAAAGGCAATACAGTCGATCCACAAGGTTTGATTGCCCAGTACGGCGCTGATACAGTTCGTTTGTTTATTATGTTTGCTGCGCCACCAGAACAATCTCTAGAATGGTCAGACAGTGGTGTTGAAGGCGCTTTCAGATTTTTAAAACGGCTTTGGAAACAAGCCTATTTACATAATCAAACGGGGGGCGCTTCAATAGCTCTTGATAAAGCTGCGCTAACCGAAGAACAGCAGACGGTTCGTCGACAAGTCCATCAAACCATTCAAAAAGTCACACATGATATGGGCGAGCGTATTATCTTTAATACGGCCATTGCCGCCAACATGGAATTGGTCAACACCTTGGCTAAATTTACCGACAATTCCGATAATGGCAAAGCTGTTCGTCAAGAAGCGCTTGAAGCCATTGTTCTCATGCTGGCTCCGATGGTTCCCCATATCTGCCATCAACTTTGGCATGATTTAGGCCACGAACAAGCGGTAGTAAGTGCTTCATGGCCACAAGTTGATAGCTCTGCCTTGGAGCAAGACACCATAGAACTGGTGATACAAGTCAACGGTAAACTGCGTAGTAAAATTTCTGTGTCTGCAACAGCAACAACTGATGAAGTTCAAACAATGGCTTTATATGATGAGCAGGCTCTAAGGTTTATTGACGGGAAACCAATCCGAAAAGTAATTGTTGTACCCAAAAAACTGGTTAATATTGTTGTTTAACCCTTAGAATCCTTTAGGAAACGTCAAAAAAACGGCTACAGATTTATCAATCTATCACATGATACTTTGAGAATCTGTGGCGATATTTATACTAGCACTGTTAATTTTGGCAGGAATGTTCTGGTACTACTCATCCCTTATCATTGACAGTTTTAATGGAGTAATGCGTGCAAATTAAAAATTCATTAATCTTTACATTGGCCTTATTGTTAAGCGCCTGCGGCTATCATTTGCGCGGTGCAATAAATCTACCTGTGGGACTTAAAGACGTCTATTTAGAGGGTGGCTCTCCACAACTCAACCAACAGTTTAGTAAAGCAATGGAAATATCTTCCATTGCTATAGCCACATCCCCCGATAAAGCCGGGATGATCGTGAGAATTTTTAATGAAAATAGTCAACGTCGGGTTTTATCACTCAACTCAGGTGGAGCGGCTAACGATTTTGAGCTCGATTACGGGTTTGATTACGAAATTACTGATTCAAAAAATGCGGTAATAATAGCGCGCCAACCACTCACCATTAAGCGTGAATACTTTAATAACCAACAAGCTATTATTGCAAAGGATAATGAAGAAATGGTGATACGTAACGAAATGTATCAACAAGCCGTGCGTGCTGTTATAAGCCGCGCTCAAGTTGCGCTGGAAACCAATAACAAATAACCATGCGCATTAAGCCGGATCAGCTCAATGCAACCCTGCAAAAAGGCTTGCTGCCGATTTATTTTATATCGGGTGACGAGCCTTTACAGTTAGGTGAACTTGCTGATGCTATCAGAAAAGCAGCAAAACAAGCCGGCTTTGAAAATCGGGAAATTCTTTCAGCCGAAACAGGCTTTGAATGGCGTCAGCTAGCCTTTGCCGCTGATTCAATGTCTATTTTTGCAGATAAAAAAATTATTGATTTACGCATACCGTCCGGCACGCCCGGAGCTGAGGGCGCCAAAGCCTTAAGCAACTATTGCGACCGTTTACCAGAAGATACTTTATTACTCATTACCGCCGGTAAAGTTGCCGGCAGTTCATTAAAATCCAAATGGCTTGAAGCCTTGGATAAAAAAGGAGTGGTTATTCAAGTTTGGCCGTTGGAAGGTCAAGATTTACTGCGCTGGTTAGAACAGAGAATGCATCAACGTGGCTTAAGCACCGATACAGAAGGCTTACGGATTTTAGCGTCAAGAATTGAAGGTAATTTACTGGCGGCCGCCCAAGAAATAGAAAAACTTTATGCCCTCTATGGAACAGGAAAGCTAAGCAGTCAGCAGATTTTTGATGTAGTGGCTGATAGCTCAAGATATGATGTATTTAAACTGATGGATTGCGTGTTGGCGGCTAATGTAAGTCGTATCTTAAAAGTGTTATCGGGTTTGCGTTCTGAAGGCATCGCCCCTCCAATAGTATTATGGGCTTTGACCCGAGATGCGAGATTATTGATAAAGATTAAACTCGCACTCTCTCAAGGTCAAAACAAAGATTTGGTCTTTAAGAATAACCAAATCTGGGATAAACGCAAACAACTGGTCAGTAACGCCTTAAACAAGCTTAGCGATCATGATTTAAATGAAGTACTGGTACTCAGTGCCAAAGCAGATCGACAGATAAAAGGACAAGAACAAGGCGATGTCTGGGAAATATTGCTGGCAATTTGTTTAAAGTTTGCTTCGACACAAATTTAAACCAAAACCCAGCCGATTGGGTTCAGATAACTGTTAATGTGGGCATTTCCAACCAATCGTCGCTAACCATGCCACCGTCACGCAATACATTGTTAGCGTTGATACATGATTGCGAGGAAGTTTGCGTAATCCCCATGACTTGCAATGAATGCCAAACGAATAATAAGCCGACTTATGCATTGACGGAACAATACGCCGCAGCTATTAAGCCGCATTGTGCAATAGCAAATCAAAACTATCCAGTAGTTGAGGAGTGCTACTTCGTAACTAAGGAGTACTGAATGACTGTCAAGGATTACTCCGCCACCTGAGTGGAAAGCTCCACTGCTGGTAAGAAGTAATCCTTAGACACTGGTCAGTACTCCGTGGTAATTGAGTAGCACTGCTTAATGATGGCTCTTTGCTTTACGTGCTTTATGTGGCCACATTAATTGCGGTAACCCGTTAATTCGTATTTATTTTTTACGTATAAACAGGTACTTATTTTTAACAATCATCATAATTTCCAAAACAGCAAACCAAACAGTCGCAAAATTTTTCAATCATTAAAATGCAGATCTGCAGATAAAAGGACAAGAACGAGGAACTGTCGGGGAAATATTGTTGGCAATTTGCTTCGACACAAGTTGTAAATAAGACACTTTGATAATTGCTTATTAGACAATTAGGCATAAAAAAAACCAGATGACAAAACAACTGGTTTTTTTATGCCTGAGATTTAATGATTAAGTGGGTACAGGATTTGTACCCACTTAATCACCAAGCAAATAATTTAATTGTTTATAACAACAGCCGGTTTGGTATTAAGTGTTTTAACACCGTTGGCATTTTGACAAGCATATACTGCATTGTATTTCTCTGCCGTCTTATTGGTTGCAGGACCTGTAGCTATAGTTTTATTAACAAGCACGTTGTAAATACCAGGACCTTTAACTAATTTAGCAACTGGACTGTATAATTTATCACCGTCTATAGGATCATATTGTTGCTTTGTCGGCTTACTACCTACTCTAGTAATCTGTATACCTACTCTTGGAGTGTAAACTTTCGGCATATCTTGAACTGCTGCAGATAGATAAGAAGTTCCAGTTCCACAATTAATGGTGTAACTATCAAAAGCTGCTTTTCCTGTTGTATTACCAACAGTATTAACACCTGTACCTAGCTTAGGTGCTGCCACACAAGTTGTGCCATTACTAACTAAAGGCAGAGCACAAACTTTTGCAACTGGAGTTACTGGAGTTAAACAGGTTTTAAGAGCATTGTAGTCATGGTTAGAACTAAAAGCGGCAGTACAAGCATCTGTTTTAACATTAGTTCTATTTGCATTCTGTGAGCTATCTGTAGTGTGACAAGTTAAACATCCTGCTGTACCAAGTATTTTAATGCCCGCAACTTGCGCTATTGGGACATAATATGGCTGTGAATAAGCATTTGTATATATCACTTGGGATAAGGCCAATAAAATCAAGCCAGTTAAAAATCGTTTTAGCGTATTTGTATTAAGCATAAAGGGTGTGTCCTTAAAAGTTTATATTGAAGTTGATAATAATAGAATTTTATTAATGCAAGCTGAATAAAGAAGAAATCAAATAACTCTAGCCTGTTTTTTATGTTCTTAAATAAATATTGTCAGCAGGTGCTGTTACTGGGTTGTAATAACAGAAGTTCCCAGTTGTCTATTTGCTGTGCTTCGACAAGAAAATAAGGCAATGTAGTTTTCTGCACCTTTATTGGCCAATTCAGTACCTACATAACTTAGTTTATTGACTAATACGGAATACAAGCCAGCCGCTCCGTTAAGCTTTACCAGCGCACTGTATTTTGCATCGTCTGTATAGTCAGTTACTTGACTAGAAGCTGAACTTCCCGGTTTTATAATTTGAATACTCAAATTGGTTGATCTTTTCGGAACGGCTTTATCCAAGACACCAACAGTAAGAAATTTTGTACCCGTTTCACAGGTAACTGCAAACACATCTGTTTTTGCAACCCCTGAACCCGCAAGACCAATGGTCCCCGCTTGAGTGTTGGCTTTAACACAGGCTTTGGTCAACGAGTCTTTTATTTTAGGCAGCGCGCATGATGCAGCGAACACAGGGTTTGTTATAAACAAAATAGTGATCAGTAGCAGACAACTGTTTAGTTTGGTTAGTGATATTGAATTTGTCATTTATAACTCTTCTTTAAAAGCATTCTTATCATTTCAAGGTTGATTTTAAGCATTTAACTGCCGTGCTCCAGGAAAAGGATTAATTACTGCATTAACTTTATTGTGGTCGCTGTTTGGCTCGTTTTATTTCGACAAGAAAACAAGGCTGTGTAATCTTCTATACCCTTATTTAACAAATCAGTACCAATATACTGCTCTTTATTGACAGTTACCGTATAAGGCCCAAGACCACCCGCAAGTCTAATCAAAGAACTGTAATTAGAGTCTTCAACAGAATCAATAGCCGGGATCGACGCATGAGGATGTTTAATAATTTGAACATTAACTGTTGGTAATCTAGTAAATTTAATATTGTCTTGTATGGCCGCTAAAAGCGATAAAGTACCCGTACCGCAGGTAACTTTGTAAACATCGGTGCCCGCTGCAGCAGACCCAACGACTCCAACAAGGCCAGCCTTAATAACTGCAGCCTCACATTTATTGGTTAAGGTATTTCGGATATCCGGTAATTTACAAATAACCGACTGTGCACCACAGATACTTCCATTTGCATCCCATGTTTTGGGTGCTGCGCAAGCTGAAGCAGCACCAAGTTGTATGGCAATATCGTCAATTTGTGCAGGAGTTAGTGAAGTAAGGGATGGTGTATTCATATAAGTAGCTTTGATCGCTGCTTGGATATTTTCTGCAGTTCTTCCTTTCTTTTGCGTATCCGACAAGCTAGTGCCGTGATCTGCAATATGGCAACTAACACAGAAAACATTATAATCACCAACCGCTCTGATACAAGCGGTATTATCAGCATTTGGAACTTGTGGAACAATACAGATTAATTTTGGTGGTGCACTACACGAATGAGTAACAGGATTAAGCAAGGTTGTTCCAGGACACGCTAATTGTTTCGCTATATCTGTTATCTGAGCTTGAGTCAGTGTGGAAAGACTATACATTTGAGGTGTACTAGCAATAGCCGCTTGAATTTGCGCTGTCGTTCTTCCTGGTTTATTGGTGCTAGCCAATGGACCATGACATGAAGCCGATGCGCAACTTAGATTGTAATCACCAGGCGGTAATGTTGCTACACAACTATTTGTTGTTGAATCAAAAAATGTTGAACCAGAACAACTAATTGTTAATAAACCAACTATATCGTTTAACTGTTGCGCGGTTAAAGTATTTAAATACCCCATACCATAGCTACTTGTTTGAATGGCCGTTTGAATTTTAGCGACAGAGGTATTGCTAATATTAACCCCTGTTTGATTAGGAATGCCATAACCATGACAAGAAGCACAGTTAGTAGTAAATAAATCAGATTTTATGCTAATACAAGCAGATCCATCTACATTTGGTATTTGTGATGCCGTACATAAAAGAGTATTTGATACTGTGCACACTCGACTGGTTGGATCCCACATTTTTGGCGAAGCACAAACGGAATCACTTCCCAATTGCATAGCAATGTCATCAATTTGTGCAGGGGTTAAAATAAGTCCCCCCATAACACCGCCAGCATTGCTATTTATTGCACCCTGTATCTGAGTGATAGTTGATTTACTAATATTAACACCAGATCTAGTTGGATTTGTAATAGAACCATGACAGCCTGAACAGCTATTATCATAACTGCCAATTGCTGTACTGTCATAACTGCCCTTTGATAACGCTGTTACTGTTACTCTTGAGTTAATACAAGGCGTTATAGCTTCATTATTAAAATATTGTGAAAAATTACAAGTAAAGTCTGGAGTAACACAGCTAGTTTTATCGGCACTGAGTATTTGAGAAGAAGTACAAACAGGAATCGATTGACAAACTGTACCTGCTGGATTCCAAACTTGAGAAGACGAACAACTTGAGGTTCTGCCTAATTGTACAGCAATATCGTCGATTTGAGCATTGGTTAAGAAACCAAGAAAACGCATTGATCCGTTATTATTGATGGCTCTTTGAATAGATGCTGCTGACACATTTCTATTCAGATCATTAATTGGATTTTGGGCTGTTCCATGGCAACTTGAACAATTAAGCGTAAAATCACCTACCGCCCTACCCGCCATTGCCCTTTCTGGCAATATACCCGCCATTAATACGAATACTAATAAAGAGATAAAGTATTTACAGTGACCTGCTATTTGCATTATTTTTTTTCCTTACCCTTCTTGAAATCGTTTTGTTGATGCTTATTAGCAACCAATACTCAACCTTTATTAATGCTATTTACTATTAATTCAATTTAAATAAAGAAAAAAAACAGGCTGTAATATTAACTAATTATAATTTTGTTTTGTTAATTATAACCAGTGAAACCTTAACCAAACCTTAACAGAGCAAAAAAATAAATATTCATAACCTCTTGTATTATATGTAAAATATAAATACAATATAACTGTGGATTGCTTTTTAATCACGGCAATCACTCTCTTTTTTGCAGATCGCTTTACAATCTTACACTATTTCTATTACAGTTTTAGCAGTCTGGTTTTATTAATTTATTTTTTAAAATGGTGCTCTATGAAGGCAATTAAATTAAATACTATCGCATTTATGTTATTAACCAGCGCTTCTTGCTTTACTGCTAATGCAACTGAAGTGGGCCAAGCGGCTCCCCAATTTACTTTACCGACCTTGTTACAAGATAAGCCAACAACCTTAAAACAATTTGCCGGCAAAGTGGTTTATGTGGATTTTTGGGCGTCTTGGTGTGCGCCTTGCCGTACTTCTTTCCCTTTATTAAATAAGTTACATGAAAAACTAAAAGCACAAGGCTTTGAAGTCGTCGCTATTAATTTAGATGAAGAAAAAGCCAACGCAGAAAAATTTTTACAAGAATATCCCGTCAGCTTTACTGTTTTACGTGATGCAAAAGGTGAATGGGCTGACCAGTTTGTAGTTGAATCAATGCCCACTTCTTTTATTATCGACAAACAAGGTGTTGTGCAAAATATACATCACGGCTTTACTACTGATGATATCAAAGATCTTGAAGAAAAAATCACCAAATTATTGGCTCAAAAATAAGCACAGCCTATGAAATTCATTAATCAATGTTTATTACTAGCCCTCATATTGTCAAGTATTGCCTGCACTGAAGTCATGCCCAGACAACGAGGTAATTTAGCGCTTCCGCAAATGGCTTTCACTACTGATGCCTTAGAATTTGGCTTACGTCAGCATACTGCATTTAGTAAAGAAGCGGCGGCCGGTGGTTATGGCGGCGGCGGCGGTGGTTGTGGTTGTAATTAAACCTCGACACCTTACACTAAAACTAAACAGTAAATTCTGATATGAAAAAAACTAACAAACCAGATATTGTCGCTAAATTAACCTTTGCAGCTCTTGCTTTACCGGGCCTGTTGCAAACCGCCTCTGCCGGTCGGGTCGAAGAAACCTATAACTCTGAATTTCAATATGGCCACTATTCCGAGAGTAATGGTCGTATGCAGGTCAATATTTATGATGGCGCAATCTCTGCACCTATTGGCAAATCCATGACGGCTTCTGTCAGCTTGGTTAGAGATATTATAGCCGGCGCATCGCCAGTCTATAACTCAAGAGACGCACAAGGAAACATTTCACAAGTACTTAGTGGAGCATCACCTACAAGTTATTGTGAAAAGTCAATTTGTGAGCAACGTGACGGCATTAGTGGCAACTTAACCAAGTTTTTGGATATGGGCTCATTAAGTTTTGGCGGTGGTTATTCAAGAGAACACGACTATGCTTCAAAATATTTCAATACTGGTGGTAGCCTTGATTTAAACAAGAAGCTAACTACCTTAAATTTTGCTGCTTCCGTTGCCTTTGATGACATCCAGCCATCACCTTCTGGTTACACTGGCTTAAAATATATTGATCCTGATTTTAAAGCCCACAAAACCAGTCAACAATATTTGTTAGGTGTGTCTCAAATTATCAATAAAGACTCCCTCATGCAAAGTAATATGACGTTTGGTTACCATAGCGGGTACCTAACTGATCCTTATAAGCAAGTTAATGTTTTTGGAAAATATGACAGTAACGGTACTTTATTTGATATCTCTCCCAACTCAGGAATTATCCAAGAGGTAAGGCCTGGAGACCGCTTTGAATGGGCTTGGCTTAACCAATACATTCGTAATTTTGATCAATTTAATCATGCCGCGTTACATACCGACTATCGCTTTAGCACGAATACATGGGGAATTAATGCCCATACCTTTGAAACAAGTTGGTATCAACCCATTAAAGATGGATGGATGGTCATTCCACGCTTTAGATATTATTCGCAGGATCAGGCCGACTTTTATCAACCCGTCTTTGATGGTGTGGTCAATATTTCTAATCCTAATGTACTTTCTACGTTGGAAGGTGTTAGCGCTTATTCAAGTGACTACCGTTTGGCTGGCTTTGGCACGCTGTCTGGTGGCATAAAATTCAGTAAAGAGTTTACCGAAATAAAACATGTAACCGAACTTAAATTTCAAACTGGCATTGAGTACTACGCCCATAACTCATCATTTCAGTTAGGGGGTAACAATAACAGTAGCTTTGCCAATTTTGATTACTATCTGTTAACCGCCGCTGTCAACATGAAGTTTTAATTTTTAGATTTTTAATCTTTTTTAATCGCTAAATAATCCAAAACCCATCAATTTGGTTTTGGATTACAGAAACTACCTCTAATTATCTATAACCACTAGTTGGACAATTTACCATGAAAAACATATTATCGATTTTGCTACTATGGATGTTAAGTGTCAGTTTAACCTACGCAGAAGTACCAAAAGCAGCAGTTACTGTTAAACCGCTTAATTCAGAACAGTGGCCTGCTCAATTTGAATTATCTTTAACTGTTCCTGTAGGCCATCATGCTTATCTGGATACCGGTGATGAACACATATATATACCCGTTACCCTTGACCCTAACGCTAAATTGGCGATATCAGGCCTTACTATCAGCAAGTTGGAAAAACCTGCCGGGGTACATGACAGCTTGGTTAAGGCCAATGTGCTTCGAGATAAAGGCGATTTTATACTCGAACTATCACAAGCGAACCCCAAGACTGAAAGCCCTAAAGCCGCCAGTTTGGAGTTAACCTATCAATTGTGTAATGAAGAGACCAACGTGTGTTTTCGGCCACAAACAACCGCCGTCGATTTAGTGCTTCCCACTATTGCTTTGGCAGTACCTGCTCAAGCTACAACAGCAGAATCTGAAGAGTCCTTAAGTTTTATGGACAAGCTGATGTTATTGTTTAAAAACAATAAGGACAATATGATCATCATGTTTGGCCTGATGTTTATAGCAGGTCTGTTATCTGTTGCTACTCCTTGTGTTTACCCCATGCTTCCGATCACCTCCATGTTTATAGTGGGCAGAGCTAATGGTGACGCCAGTAAAGAAAAACAACATGCCTTGGCGTATTTTATGGGCATGGTTATTACTTATATGGCGCTAGGATTAATTGCCGGCATGACGGGTGGTGCTTTTAATACATTCATGCAATCCGCTATTGTTAACCTTGGATTTGCCTTGTTTTTTGCCTTTTTTGCCATTGCGTTACTCGGCTTTTATGAGCTTAGTTTTATGCAAAACGAAGTGCATACAATGGACCAGCATTCTGCTCGTGTGAAAGGCGTCAGCGGTACTTTGCTTATGGGTTGTGTTGCAGGCCTGGTTATTTCACCTTGTGTTGGTCCCATTGTTTTCGCCTTATTATTACAAGTTGCCGATAACATCGCTGAAAAAGCCGAAGCCTTGGCATTAGCTGGCCAAGCTTTAAGCTTTTGGGACAAATTAACCATTGCTTCACAAGGCAGCGTAATGATGTCTGGTTTTGGCTTGGGTGTGGGCCTGCCATTTTTTATAATCAGCGTCGTTAAATTTAAAAAATTACCCAAAGCGGGTTATTGGATGAATAAAATCAAATATGCCTTTGGTTTTATGATCTTATACTTTGCTTATACCTATCTGCAAAAAGGAATGGGAGTCTTAGGTGTCGACTCTTCAATCACCTTGTCACTGGCTATTGGTATGGTGGTACTTTGGATTGCTGTAGTTCACTGCAATGTATTAACGCTATTACCTCAGGATGCTCAGCCAACTCAAAAAATGCATCATTATGTTGGTGTACTGGCGTTATTAATCGGTGGGTGGTTGGTTATTGCCGGTTTGGGGCAACTGCCTTTTATGAATAATGCCCAAGCGGAAACAACTAACCAAATCAGTTTAGCCAAGGGGGCTGAGGGTAAAAATGTTCCAGCGGCCAACAAGATACAAAAAGAAGCCGGAATATCTTGGTATAGAAGCTACGACGCAGCCATAAAAGTTGCAAAAGAAACAGGCAAACCCGTTTTTATAGATTTTTATGCCAGTTGGTGCGCCAACTGCACAGAATTTAAAAAAGAAGCCGAGAATAATGTCGAGTTAAATAAGGCCTTACGTGATAAAGCTATCGCAGTAAAGTTGGTTGATAAAGAGCCTGAATTTGAAGTTTTTCGTGCTAATCAAGCCCATCGTCAATTAAAAATCGGGCTACCTTATTTTGCCATTATCACCCCAGATGGAAAATTATCTTGGTCTGGAACGGATTATAAAGCCACTCAAAAAATGATAGCCGAACTTAACAAACTATCTTGATTATCTAGTCTTCATTTTAACGAGAGTTTAGTCACGTTTAATTTATAACTGACAAAAGCTAATGCCCTAAATACTAGGGCATTAGCTTGTCGAGATCAAAAGTGGCTTACTTTGTACGCTACAATCTATTTCATGTTTATAGAAGCATCTATGGCTTATAATAGCCTCATCTTAATCCACTTATCTTCGTTCTCTGCTTTATTCAATTTATCCTCCGTGTTCTTTGTTCAGTTAAAATTCATAAATCATCAACTAGAATACAACTGTGTTTAAAAGAAACCAATTCTTACCTAAATCTTTTATTAATCTTCTGGGCTATTAAACACTTAGTACAATTAACAATTTTGCACAGGATTGTTAAGATTAAAAACCTATTTAGTTTTGTCGTTTTATTTGAAATAATTTGAGGAAATTTTATGAATTTCAAACCCCAAAATAGTAACAATTGCATCGAGAACCTTATGAAAAATCCAAATATATCAAAGCATTTTATTTTTTTATTATTGATGATTTCGTCTGTAGTTTTGCCACAGAATGCATTTGCAGATTATGCGAGTAGCTGTAGCGGATGCCATAGCAACAGTAAATTAGGCAAATCATATACCAGCATTCAAACCGCTATTACAAACAATGTAGGCGGAATGGGATTTCTAAAAACTTCACTTACCAATGCACAAATAGATGCTATTGCCGTTCAAGGGGGTAATTCTTCAACTTGCCAAGCACCAAAAGCATGGAATACTGCTGGAACTTCATGTATTACTCCTCCTGCAGCACCTACTCCTGTAGCACCTACTCCTGTAGCACCTACTCCTGTAGCACCTACTCCTGTAATTACTCCTCTTGTAGCACCTACTCCTGCAGTACCCGGCCCAACAAATGGTGATGACGATGATAACGAAGATGATCATGATTCAAATCATCATGGCAAAACTGATAAACATCAAAAACACCATACTCATTCTGGATCTGTGGGTAAAAACACATCTGGCGCGGCTAAAACTGATAGATACGAAGTGACTTGTGCAAAAGGCACTAAATCACTAGCTGTTTCTGTGATGGATTTAAATCCACCAAAAGAACCACTCATTAGTATTCAGGCTTTCAAAGGTAGAAGATCGTCACCCTTAAGTACCGATAAAATAGATGGTGATGCCAGATACAGTAGTACTGAAACACTTTCTGCCGGGGCTGGTACTTACACTATCAATGTAAATAAAGGCTCCTCTGTAGTAAAAGGTTCCGAGGCATACACGGCTAAGTTTAGCTGTCAAAATCCTAAAGGATCAACTGCAAGCTCTAAACTTAAGCCAGTAAAAGACCAATAAAATATAGCGTTATATTATAACTTTAGGCAGTGCCGGTCTTTTATGACTGGCACTGCCTTTTTTATTAAAATTTATTTTAGAAGATTTTTTAGCGATTGGTATTTTAAACAACCCTTCTATCCACGCTCATCCCATAACTTATCCATGCGTTTTACTGAAATTGGATAAGCCGTTTTAAGTTGCTGGGCAAACACCGAAACCCTAAATTCTTCAAGAGCCCATCTAAATTCCTCTTGTTCTGGGATAACAAGGTCTTTTTTTGCTTTCTTCTCGACATCACTCCAAAAACGCGTTGAATAACGTCTGACTTCCTGGATTTTTTGCAGGTTATTATCCATCTTATCCAGACGATATTGTATTGCCTTTAGATAACGCGGAATGGCTTTAAGCGCTTGGTAAGGCGTATTGCGAATAAAACCGACATAAACCAGTAAATCCAATTGCTCATTAATATCGGTAGCCAAAGGATCAGTGGCTTTTAAAATACGCTCTACCGTCTTTTTTATGTCGCCATAATGCACCATAATTTCCAAAGCCAATTTTCCGGCATCATTAGCGACGCCCATTAACTCTGATTTGTGTTGCTGTAAATTTTGCTCAAAAGCCTCTTGAGTGCGCAGGCTTTTACCTTCAATAAATACGCTGTAAAAAATCAAAAACAGCATATCTTCTTTATAAGAGGCACTTGATCCCAAGCTTCCACTTGACAAGGTGGGTACAACAGAATGTTTGGGTAAACGATTATAGGTTAACTCTGCCATCGCTGACTGCGGCATATTTTTAAGAATATAAGTACATTCTTTACGTAATTGCAACTGAAGCAAGCGCATTAAACCGGACTGGTGTTGGAGCGTGGCTTTCTGTTCTGTGTCAAAAATACGCACGCCAACGGCATCACCTTCATCAATAATGGCAGGAAAACCAACGAAGGTTTGCCCCTTTTGAATAAACTGATAAGTCTCTGGCAGATCATCAAAGGCCCACTGAATACAACCCGTATAACTTAACTCATCCGTCGCTATCTGATCAAAACTATCTTCAGCTTTAACTGCATACTTAAGCTGTAATTTTTTTAAATCTCGACCGTAATCCAGTAATTTATCCTGATCATCGATGACTCTAAAATTCATCTTTAAGTGATCGGGCAAACCCTCCAAACTCCAAACATTGAGTGGAATGGCTTCACCCGTTTGTTTTCGTAACCGATTGCCCAACCATTCTTGTAAAAGTCCTTTAAAATCAGGCTCAATTTCCAAACATTGTTTAACGGTTTGCGGTACTGGAACAAAATGTTTTCTAATGTTCTTAGGCAGAGATTTAATTAATGCAACACATTTTTCCTCTAATAAACCGGGAACCAACCAATCAAATGCTGCTTGAGAAAGCTGATTTAATTGATGCACAGGAATGATTGCCGTTACACCATCTTCATTATGACCCGGCTCAAACCGGTATTGCAGGGGAATCGTTAAATTACCTACTTTCTTGCTGTCCGGAAAATCCCATTCATTAACATAGTCTTCTTCTTGTTCCCGTGTTAAATCCTCTTTCGTTAAAAACAGAAATTTGGGATCGGTGCGCTCAATCGTTTTACGCCAGGTATCCAAAGTAACGCCACTGACAATCTCGAGCGGCAGTTTATTATCATAAAACTGGTAAAGCCACTGTTCATCTTCAACCAAATCAACCCGACGGCCTTTATGCTGAATAATACCTACTTCTTCCAATAACTTTTGATTGGCAACATAAAAAGGGGCGTTACTGTGATAATCATGATCAACCAGCGCCGAGCGAATAAAAATCTCTCTGGCCGCTTTTGGATCAACATGATCATAAGGAATCTTGCGCCCTGCCTGTAAAGTTAAGCCATACAACAAGGTTCTTGCTGACACCATACTACGAGCCGATTTCTTTTCCCAATGCGGATCATAATAATTATGTTTAACCAAATGACCCGCACAATGTTCTATCCATTCGGGTTCAATTCTGGCGACATTACGGGCATAAACCTTGCTGGTTTCTACTTGTTCTGCGGCCATAATCCATTTGGGTTTAAGCTTATGCAACCCGGAACCCGGAAAAATGAAGAACTTTAATCCACGCGCACCCAAATATTCGTGGGATTCATGCCTAAAACCAATATTGGATAACAAGCCTGTCAATAGGGCTCGGTGGATTTTTTCATAACTGGCATCATCGGTGTTTGGGTGCATTTTTAAATCACCTTTAATCACCTGCATAATCTGGGCATGGATATCAATCCATTCACGTATTCTGATATAAGACAGAAAATTATCTGAACAGTATTTACGCAATTTACTGTTCGACAGATGCTTTTTCTGTTCTTCAAACGTATTCCAGATATTGAGTAACGTTAAAAAATCAGATTCCGGATGCCGAAAAGCTATATGTTTAGCATCAGCTTGCTGCATTTTATCCGCCGGTTTTTCACGAGGATCTTGAACACTTAACACTGAAACGATAATCGCTACTTCCGTTAGACAATGTTCATGTCCAGCGGCAAGTAGCATCCGCGCTAGCTTGGGATCAGTCGGCAGTTTGGCTAATTGCCTGCCAACCTCCGTCAGTTTACCGGCTTTATCTAGGGCATTAACTTCATGCAGGACATTTTTACCATCCCGAATCATTTTATCTTCGGGAGGTTCTATAAAAGGAAAGTCTTCGATATCGCCTAAATTTAAGGCAATCATTTGCAAAATGACAGCTGATAAATTAGTACGCATGATTTCCGGTTCGGTAAACTGCGGTCGAGCCAAATAATCATCATAGCTATACAGCCGTATACAAATACCTTCGGCAACCCGACCACATCGCCCTGCCCTTTGATTGGCACTAGACTGCGATATGCGCTCAATCGGCAAACGCTGAATTTTACTACGATGGCTGTAACGGCTGATACGGGCATGCCCGATATCAATAACGCAACGTATGCCAGGTACTGTTAAAGAAGTTTCAGCAACATTAGTTGCCAATACGATCCGAATTTTGCCACCTTTTGGATTAAATACCCGCTCTTGTTCACTGACACTTAGCTTTGAGTAGAGTGGTAATATTTCATATTGCGTAGGATGGTGTTTTTTTAAGGAATCAGTCGTTTCTCTGATTTCCCGTTCACCACTTAAAAAGATCAGTATGTCGCCGCGTAAATCCCGATACAGCTCATCAACCGCATTTAGTATTGCATTTTGCAGATCGTCGCTGGTCTCGTCCTCATCCTCTTCATTTTGCTCAATAGGACGATAACGCATATCAACTGGATAAGTGCGTCCTGAAACTTCAATAATCGGTGCATTATTAAAATGCGAAGAGAAGCGCTGGGTATCGATAGTTGCCGAGGTAATAATTATCTTTAAATCAGGGCGCTTGGGTAATAACCACTTTAAATACCCCAACAAAAAATCGATATTTAAACTACGCTCATGCGCCTCGTCAATTATGATTGTGTCATATTGACTTAAGTAAGGATCATTCTGTGACTCCGCTAATAAAATACCGTCAGTCATTAATTTAATCAATGACTCAGCGTGAGTTTTATCATTAAAACGGATTTTATAACCGACTGACTTACCGATTTGCTCACCTAATTCTTCAGCGATTCGATCAGCAACGGTTCGTGCTGCAATTCGTCGAGGTTGAGTATGACCTATAAAACCCGCAACACCCAAACCAATGGACAAACAGATCTTGGGTAATTGGGTGGTTTTACCAGAACCGGTTTCACCGCAAAGAATCACCACCTGATTCTCCTTTATCAGCTTGGCAATTTCATCTTTTTTAGCGGTAACCGGTAAATCCGGAAAATTCAGGGGAGGAATGCTGGCAAGACGTTTGTTTCTATTCGCAACCGATTTCTCAATACGCAGCTCTAGACTGCTTAGTTGCTCGACAGGATTTTTGCCTTTTTGATATTCAGTCCTTAAGCGGTCTAACTGTCGCTTTAAGACATGCCTGTCTTGATTAAGACAAATGGGAAGTTGATGAGTGAGTTGTTTAAGAAGTTCGAGAGAGGTCATCAAATCTATCTGATAAAATGACCTCATTATACGTTAGCTTGATAATTTCAGTTACATAGACTGAACTAACTTGACACAAAAATAATTATCTCATTTTAAGGGCACAGAAATCACGCATTGGTTCAGCAGATAAATCGCCTTGTTCAACAGCACGACTTGCCCACATATGCGCACGCACGTAGCTCTGTGTAACACCTAACCCTTTGGCGTACATATGACTCAGATTATATTGTGCAGTTGGATCACCTTGTTCAGATGCTCGAAGATACCATTTAACTGCTTCATTGAAATCTTGATTTACTCCCAGACCTTCTTCATATAAAGTACCCAACAATCCTTGTCCAGAGACATCACCTTGTTCAGCAGCTTTGAGATACCATTTAGCGGCTTCGACATGGTTTTGCTCTGTACCTTGTCCATTTGAATACAAATGCGCAAGATTATATTGAGCATCAACATGTCCTTGTTCAGCCGCTTTTTTATACCATTTAAAAGCTTCTATATAATCTTGCTTTTTACTTTCACCATAGGCGTAAATGTGACCTAAATTATATTGTGCGTTAGCATAATCTTGACTGGCTGCCAATTCATACCATTTGATGGCTTCTATTAGGTTTTGAGAGACGCCAAGTCCTTGGTCATACATCCAGCCGAGACTATTTTGCCCATAGGCATTGCCTTGTGCAGCAGCTTTTTTATACCAAATTAGCGCTTTTTCATAATTTTGAGGCTCACCTCTACCATAAAGAAAAATATCCCCTAATAGGCATTGTGCTGCCGAACTTCCTTGCTTGGCTTTATGAAAAGTACTTTTGTGAGAGCTGAATGTTGCAAAAGCTATAAGTAACTGCCGGATAGTCAGTATTTTTAACATTTTTCTTCTTTGTGAGACAATTTTTCACAAGACCATTTATTAAATCGATAATAAAAAAATATAACATCAATTTAAATAATGCGTTAAGGCAGTTAAACTGCGCTATCTTTTTAAGATCATACTTTAGCTTTAGGTCATTGTGAATTATTATCTTTATAACTATAAATTTGAATTGATAATAACTAATTACATTGTAAAAACTTCTTTCAATCATATAATTAAGTTTTTTAACCAGTTTTTTTAAAAATAATGTTAATTATAAAAAAGTAATTACTTTTCTTTGATATAAAGTTGATCCTTTAATTGATTTAGTGAAACTAAATAATATCGACAATAAACTCAAATTTAACAACTAGTTAATTAAATTGATATTTATCTTCAATACAAAGTTTTAATTAGTTTTTTAACAAAACTACTGATTAAGAAATACATCATAAATGATGCTAATATTTCATCATTAAAATTATGTAGATTTTAAAACAAAAAAAGTAACCATTAAAAATATGAAGAAAAGCTATCTTGATCATATCCACCAGTTGAGAGCACAGGCTGTACTATTGAATAAATCAAAAATTTGAACTTCGTTGATCATTCCAAATGATGGCATCTTTATAAAAATAAATTATACTTAGCTAAAAATATGCCGATGGGAGTTGTTTACTTTACTTGGCATACCTCGGAATAAAAACCTTCGTATAGATCCCTTAAAAATAAAAACTCTAAATTTAATACCGGATTAATCTATATTTACAATCCCAAATCTAATAATTCAAGAAATCGATCCACATGATCAACCTCAGTTGCAAAACTGGTTACCAAGCGCAGTAATACTTCGTTATGATCTAAAAGATCAGGTATAGCTCGCGGAGGATTCCATTGATTAAAAACCGCACCTTTTCCCTGAATTTGTGCCGCTATTGCTTTATCAACAACCGCAAACACCTCATTAGCTTCTGCATGCCAAGCTAATTTTGCTAGATTAGAATTAACGATTCCGTTTTGCAAGCGGTTAGCCATAGCATTGGCATGACGGGCCATCACTAGCCAAAGATCATCCTGTAAATAAGCATCAAATTGAGCCGCAATAAATCGGCTTTTAGAAAGCAACTGCGCAGCACGTTTTCTGATAAAGGGTAAGTCTTTTGATAATTTCGGATCCATAAATATCAACGCTTCAGCACACCAACAACCGTTTTTTGTTGCGCCAAAAGAAACGATATCG
Organism: Methylococcales bacterium; assembly: GCA_026399095.1. Classification (GTDB taxonomy): domain Bacteria; phylum Pseudomonadota; class Gammaproteobacteria; order Methylococcales; family Methylomonadaceae; genus Methylobacter_C. Next base: position 72,991 of record JAPLRP010000076.1, read on the forward strand.
ACGCCCCGTTTCCAAGTCATTTCCGCTGGCGTTAACCCCTGTGCAACGAGAGCATTCGCAAACCTGGCTCCATCCATATGTAAGGGTAAACTATATCCTTGTGCAATTTTTGAAATTACCCCAATTTCTTCAGGCCGATAAAGCGTACCAATTTCAGTTGCCTGGGTAATTGATATTGCCATTGGTTGACCCGCATGAACAAAATTAGGCGGAAAACGCTCGATTTCAGCTTTAAGGTTGTCTGGATTAATTTTACCGTTGGCACCATCTACCGGTGCCAATCTTGCACCGTGAGTAAAAAACTCCGGCGCACCGCATTCATCTTCAAGCATATGCGCTTCGCGATGACAAAAAGAAACGCCACCAGGTCTATTAACAGCAGCCAGCGCCAAAGAATTAGCCGCTGTCCCCGTGCTAACAAAATAAACAGCAACTTCTCGTTCGAATACTTCGTTAAATCGTTGCTCAATCTTACGATCAAGTGAACTTGCTCCATAAGGCGCAGAAAATCCTGAAGCAACTTCAAACAATCGTTGCGAAATCAATGGGTGCGCACCCGTCCAATTATCAGATGCAAAGTTCATGGTTAGCATAAGGAATATTCAGTTTAATAAAAGAAAGTACTTATAGTTTACTCAGCTTTTATTGAGATTCAAATGCCATCGAAAAACCACCCACTTTCGTACCTCCTCCAACAACAGCATTGCAATCGCACAGGGTAGCATGAACAACCAAACTGAAAACGCAATTGGCGCCGTACCGAAGATAGTATGACCCCAAGGCGTATAAACGATGGTTAAAATTATAGTAACTTCAGATGCTACGCCCCATAAAAGCAAATGGTTAGTGAAGTTGCCTGCGCCAAAAAGGCTGCGTTCAGGCTTTTTACAGAGAAATACATTGAAGACTTGCATAAGAATAATCGCCCCAAGGCAAGCCGTTGTCGCTTGAAGATACACGGGGTCGTTGCTTGCTAATTGTTCTCCCCAAGACCAATTGCTGCCCTGTAATACAAAAAAATAAGCCGCCATCGCAGCAGCAGCCTCCAGTAACCCCAAAAATAGATAGGCTCTTAAAAGCAAAGGCCAATTGAGTAATCTTTCTTTTCGTGGGCGGGGAGGCTTAAGCATAATCCCCGGGGCCGGAGGATCGGCACCTAATCCAAGAGCAGGCAACATGTCCGTACCTAGATCCACCGCCAGAATTTGAATGATGGTTAAGGGCAAGGGTATTTTGAACAAAGCAAAAACGAGATAAGGTACAAGTTCAGGAATAGCCGAGGTGAGAATGTAGGTAAGAAACTTACGAATATTGTCGTAAACCGCCCTCCCTTCCTCGATGGCAGCGACAATGCTGGCAAAATTATCATCCAGCAAAATCATGTCGGCTGCTGCTTTGGCGACGTCGGTCCCAGTCACGCCCATGGCGATACCGATATCAGCCATTTTTAGCGCTGGAGCATCGTTAACACCGTCGCCGGTGACTGCAACTATATGCTTTTTCTTTTGTAGAGCACTTACGATGCGCATTTTTTGATCCGCACCAACCCGAGCAAAAATAATGTCAGGTGCATCCAACGCTAAGCGTAATTGTATTTCAGACAGCTTTCGCAATTTCTCACCGGTTATAATTAAAGGCGTATCCGATTGTATTTGTCCGATTTGCCGACCGATAGCAAGGGCGGTATGCGGATGATCGCCCGTCACCATGATGACCTTGATGCCTGCATCACGGCATTTGCCAATAGCATCTCTAACTTCAGGTCTAGGAGGATCATCTAATCCAACCATTCCACACAAGGTCAGATTTCGTTCCAATTTTGCCCCATCATCATGATGACCAACGTCCAACTCCCTCCAAGCAAACGCCAACACCCGCAAACCATCGCGAGCCATATTTTCCAGCGTCAGTGTGTAAGCTTCAAGTATTTCCGTAGTCAAGGGCTTTATTTCTGCTCCCATTTGCACCCGATTGCACAACGGTAAAAGCATTTCCAACGCACCTTTACAATAAAGTATTGGCCCGCCGGGTGTCTGGTGTATTGTCGAAAGACGCTTGCGGTCAGTATCGAAAGGCACCTCATTGATTTTTGGATAGGTTATATTTTCTCCCAGACAGGTCTTCGCCATTTGCACCAAAGCCACCTCCATAGGATCACCCAAAATCTGCATTTTGCCTGCAACTTGAGTCTCTTTAAGATTATGACAAAGCATCGCGTCCTCGAAAAATCGCTGGTAAATCCGTGCCAATTCATACTGTCGTCTTACCTCAGTGGGCGTTAGTATTTGACCATTCAAATACAGCGCACTCACTGACATCTTATTCTCGGTAAGAGTTCCCGTCTTGTCGGTGCAAATAACGGTTGCAGAGCCCAAAGTTTCCACTGATGGCAAGTGACGAATCAGCGCATTGCGCTTTGCCATGCGCTGGGTTGCCATTGCAAGCGCTAAGGTGAGCGCGGGCAATAATCCTTCTGGAACGAGGGCTACGATAATACCGATTGCGAAAATGAAATTCCCCCAAAACGACAGCCCCATAGCTTGACCAATGAAAAAAAATACCACACCAATTGAAAAAGCCAAGAGTGCGACGATACGACTAAGTCGGGCGATTTCCTGTTGCAACGGGGAGGTCGCTGCTTTAGCTGTTTGCGTCAGATGAGCAATCTTACCAAATTCAGTATGCATGCCAGTGGCGAAAACTACTGCTCGCCCTTCCCCTGAGACAATAGACGTTCCAGCCAACAGGGTATTTCGGGCATGAAGCACCTCTTCTTCGTAACTCGGCTCTGCATCTCTAGCCTTAGGCATCGACTCACCGGTAACAGTAGCATTGTTGACCCGTAAAGAAAATGCTTCGAGTAAACGACAATCCGCCGGCACATTATCGCCTCCTTGTAACAAAATAACGTCCCCAGGCGCCAAGTCCGACGCGAGAATAAGCCCATTTTTACCATCGCGTAATGCCTTTACATACTGGGGTAACAATTTCTCCAAGGCAGTAATAGCGCGTTCGGCTCGGAACTGTTGCCAGAAAGAAAACAAACCGTTGATGACAATCACTCCGAGAATAGCGTAACCCAGCTTGTCCATACCACTACCCGGCTCTCTGGACTCTGCGAAAAATGCCATCCCAGCAGCAAGCCAAAGAATCAGCGCGAAGAAATGGATAAACTCTTTGATTAAGACCAATCCAAATGGCACACCACGAACTTTATCAATCCTGTTAGGGCCATACTCGCTCAATCGTTGAATCGCTTCAGCCTGGGACAAACCATCGTGACTACTTTTTAGGCTAGTAAGCGCCTCGTCTTTTGTTAGTTGGTGAATTTTCATCGATGATGTCCCCCCTTAGAAGGCGATCAGTGAGTTACCATTCGCAGTAGTACTAAGAGTTTAGCCGTCTATTGCTTGTTTGCCAAATTACTATAATTCGAAGCTTGACAGGTAATTACCTGATCATCAGGGTTAAAATCTGAGACTAGCTTAAAATAAGGGTTATAAAAAGTTTAAGACAAAAATGTACATTTAATCCATTTATAAACTCTATGCAAATAAATTAATAAATTCCATAGCGCTGTGAGGTACTTAGAGTTAAAATTTAAGTACTTAATTTGTTGAATTTTAGTATTTAAATTAATTAAAATTCGTATTAAGACAAACTCTATATCTATCAACTCTACTTAAATTAATTAAAATGAATCGATTACTTATGCGAACCTTGCTTTTGCAAACAATATGTTTTTTATTGTATGCATGTAGTAGCAACACGCCTAAGGTTCAGCATGTAAAACCAATCCCAAACCTAACTATAAGCCAACCAAGAACGCAACCAGTACTACCTCAAAAGTACTATAATTCAACTTACTATGGTGTTTTTCAAAAACCTGGCAAACTTGATCCCGCCGTAGAATTCTGGTGTAAAACATATACTGTGTGGCGTCGATCCGAGGTAGCATTTCATGATGACCGCTATATGGACATCATCTACGAAGTTATGATATTGCCCGGCAATGTTGATGAAAGCCTAACCACCGAACAAAAGGAATTGGTTAAAAAACGCCGCGAATTTTGGAAAATTCAATTAGCAGCACTGGAAAGTAAATTGCGCTATAACGTGCAATTAAATACTGGCGATAAGCAATTAATCGCTAAACTTAAAAGCAATGGCAGACAACTTAACAGTGTATTGACTGGCGCTTCTGAGCGGGTACGTTCCCAACGAGGTACTCGTGAACGTTTTAAACACGGACTTGATATTAGTCGCCGCTACGATAGGCAATTTAGAAAAATATTCCACGATGCCGGTTTGCCGGAAGATTTAGCCCTCCTTCCGCATGTAGAATCTTCCTTCCAACCATCCGCTAAATCCTCCGCGGGGGCTGTAGGCATGTGGCAGTTTACTAAAGGTGCAGCAAAAACTTACATGCCTGCTGGTGACAGAATTGATCAACGTCTTGATCCATTTGTTTCTGCAACTGGCGCAGCACGGTATTTAAGTCACGCCTATCATAAATTAGGGGACTGGCCTAGTGCAATTACCTCTTATAACCACGGAATCGGCGGCATGAAACGAGCTCAAAATACCGTCGGACGTGATTTCGTCTCTATCGTTGATACCTATGATGGTCCTGCATTCGGCTTTGCCTCTCGTAACTATTACGCCCAATTTCTCGCAGTGTGCAAAATCACCAGTAATCCAAGACAGTATTTCCCGTAAGGAGCATTGACAACAAGTTCATGCATCATGACCGACTACTTTACCGAGAATTGTATTCTCGGTAAACTTGAAATTAAGCAATCTTCCGCAAAAAACTTCAACTAAACAGGTTAAAAATAATTTGCAACGGGCACAACAAGCAAATACGGATAATGCTAATAATCAAATAGCAGCGAAGATGTTTATCGTATAACGTACTGTTAGTATTAACATTTTGGTATTTTTCCGCAAATTTAAGGTTTTCAGGCTATTTCCTATCATTCAGCTAATCAACTTTTCGAAGTAAGAATATAAACTATATTCTGTGGCCCAATAGCATTATGACGTCAATAAACAAGCGTCGTAATGCAAGCCATTTACCAACAAAACAATAAAGCCACACTTTCTTAATGTTAGTTCGTAAGTATTTATACGGATTGTATATTTATATTGAGGCTTTACAATTTCTTTAATGAATGAGATTCAAGCCTTGTTATTTCAAACCACGCGCAAGTAAACTTATCTTTATGGGAAATAAGCCATGAAACTAGCAAAGACATTACGAGACAAATATTTAAGTATCTACGTACTCACATTTTTTATTGCCACAGGCTTATATACATCAATCGTGTACGTGGATTATACAAAGTATCCCGATGTTAAAAGTGCCATCATATTTTATTTTTGCATGGCTTATGTGTTTTTATCTGGGTATATCCTTTCAAAGCACTATTTTACGCAAAGTGCTAATAATATTACCCATAAAAAGGGACATCATCCCAGCGATATTGTTTCTTATCAGGAGGTCAGAGAGTTGGTTCGCTATGCCGCTGAACACGGCATTGATAAAGATATATTACCAACAGAGGCTGTAGAATCAGGAACGATGCGCTTAAATCCGGCGGTAAAAAGTTACGATAGAACCATTCTTTCAGAACTGACTCAGTTAATTACCCGATGGGAAGCAACTGAAGTAGCACATGAACAACTTACGATAAAAGAAATGTCTCAGGTTATATTACTATATACAAAGTTAAATCTTTTTACACCGGAACACATTACCGGAAAAACACTTTGTGATTCTCTTAAAGTTGACCAGGTTACGCAGCCGATTCGTCTGATTACTTGGTTAATTTTTTCTTTAATAGTGCTTAATGTGTTTTTCGATGGCTGGTTCCAAGATAGTCCTATACCGGAAAATGGAATCCTATATTACTTGTCTTTATTTCAACATTATATTTTGGAATATATTAGCCCTTATCTATGGGGAGCAATGGGATCATGTGTTTACTTGCTAAAAATCTTTTCCGATCTTGCAGAAAACAATCTGTTTAATGAAGACAAACTTCATGGGTGGAGTACTCGAATCACATTGGGTGCATTATTAGGTGGAGTTGTTCAATTTATTTATGACAAATCTGCGTTTAATAGTTCAGGCATCAATCTTGACGCAAACGCCATCGGCTTCTTGACAGGTATTAGTGTAAAAGTTGTTTATGGCGCATTAGAAAAAACAGTTGAAAAATTATCCGGTTTAATGAATTTGGATTCGATTAAAAAAGTAAGTACTGATAACAATAAAATAAGACGCTATCTTAATGAAAAGACCTCTCTCCTTAGTGATAGCGAAAAAGATAAGAACAAAAGAATGGTAATTCAGGAGATAATTTTGGAATTAAATCAATTTGAAGGAAATTAAGCTCGATTATACGTAACCAGCCTTATGCATTTATTTGGTATATGCACTTGCTGACAGCAGCCCAATATTATAGGATTTTTATTATGATTAATTCAGAGGATAAAAAATCGCAAAGTGAGATATGGAAAGAATTGGAAGAGACTCTGGAAGACTCAAGTGAGTTTGCTAAAAACAATAATGAAAGCCGAATATTACAAATTGAATTTAAAATACTGGAACATGAGTCGCATTTAAACTCTCTTATAAAACAACAAGAAAGTTTAACAAATGAGATTGGTAAATTAAATACAAATATTCAAAAACTTATGATTAAGACAAAGCCTTTAGCAAAAAATTGGTTATATTTGATTATCTTTTCAGTCATTGTAGTTGTCACGGGCTTTATTGTAGCTTATGGCTGGGCCGAAAAACCCACAGTGTCCATCACATATAATGTAGGAGATATCATCAGCGGCCTATTAGTTGGTATTTCGGCGGTTTTAGCTAGCATCTTTTATGTTCATAGCAAAGATTCGCGAGATCAATAAAGCGTCAACGCACACTAACTTAACTAAATGTCGAATATTGGTGCTTGCTTGGCATTTCGACGAATCAGTACATTACCCTAGTAAGGGTAATGTACTGGTTTCCTGAATTTGTCCAAGCAAAAATTTTCTCTGACAAATAACACCCCCCCGCTAAATTGAACATTAGAAATTTTGCATTGCATTATTAATTAAAAATTCCTGCGCCCTGCGGGCAAACCTCTGGTCGAGGTAAACCAGCGGCTTCAGCATCCAATACCTTAATTAAACATTCATACTGAGGTGTCGCCTGCATCAACTTGGGGCCAATATTTAGAAGCTTCCCGACCTGCTCCTCATTTAATTTAAAAGAAGTCGGCATATCCAGATAGTAACGCTGATTCTCACCAGGAATTTGGTTGACAGCCTCAAAATTAATCTCAATCACATACGGGTCTATATCCGCTGCAAAAGATATCGGCTTAGGTGCTTGAGGACAATATTTAGTGAGTGCAGCCGCGTAGGCCTTATCATCCTTTTGAACTTGTACCCGAGCATAAAGTGCCTCACGCAGCTTGGATACGCTATCATAACTATAATTATCCATTGCGATGGTGGCTGTTTTCTCTGACACCGTTAACAAGCCTGGTGGAACTTCATGTCGACTTAGTTGATCTTCACTCTGTGTGCGGGCATTGACGACTATCAAAACCAATTGCTTTATGGTGCCTTGATTAATACGGGTACGGATAAAGCCACGATCAAAAGCATCCAGAATAGCTCTTGCTCCAATGTTATCAGACAAGCCACCATCCATCAGATGAATATAGCTATTTTCCTTGTCCAGATAGACGCTCAGATTTTTGGCAGCATTAAAACGATCGGTTATCCAATTCTTGGGCGTCAAGGCGTTTTTATACCACCAAGGTGCTGTGTAGCCTTGCGCTAATGGGTAATTTTTAAGGCTAATCGGCGTCAATAGATAAGGAAAAGCTGATGACGCCGCCACAGCTCTAGCGACAGGATAATTATCAAGACGGGAACCAAGCGCATCGAAGTAATCTTGGGTAAAATCAAAGCGGCGATCAGCCCCCAGATTGGTAGCATTAAGCATCACAAAAGGGCGCCCGTTCTTTTGTAACTGCTCAAAGTTAGCTGCATCAAAAATATCACTATCGTATAACTCTGCAGCCAAATCAATACGACCGAAGTACGATGAGGCAAGTCTGGCCCAATTATAGGGGTTAAATAAACTATCGAACAACGCGCCCTCAATATCACGCTCAAGGAATTTGGTGCGGAAATCATCAAAGAGTTGTTCACGAAACAACCCATAATAGGCGGCAGTAAAAGAACCACCCGAAACTGAAGAAATGCAGTCTACTTCGTCCAAAAGGCGTGTCTCTCGACCATTAACGCGAATAACCTTTTTACGTAGTGCGTCCATGATACCGTAAGACAATGCTGCTGCACGCGTGCCGCCACCTGAGAACATGAGGCAGACAAAAAGTGAATCACTATTCTTAGGTCCGGGACTTAGGGTATCAAACCGATAGCCTGATAATGAATCAAATTTCCGATTTTGCTCGTTGACCGTGTAATGAGAACAGCCGATGAGCAGGGAAACAAGCAACATAAGAGCAAACGTTCGCACGGCATTATTTTTCATAATTTGAGCACCTTAAACTCGACAATCATCGGATTCATGCTTGATGTACCATGCAAATCAATATCATACTTTTCGGGCGTAAAGTTTTTCGGCGGCCCAAGAGTCACTTCATACTGCCCATCTTCGAGCTCCAAGATAATGTTGGTAGTTCCGCTGAACTGCCCATTAATCAGCACTCGACGAGTGCGGGGAAACGATACGACTAAATATTCTTTTGCCATGATTATTCTCCTTTACTTAGTTAAGTTTTAACGCTGTATAGTTTTTCAATACCCTATAACTCTTTATATTTATCTAATTTCCACAAGCTGTTTGGATGTTATTAAATGCGGTAGTTAAAGCATCACCGGTTTTACCGGTGGTATTATTAATAGCAATTGCAAGTTGACAGCGCTTAATCTTTTCTGTACCAAGAAGTACTGATAACTCAGCCGTTTGATTTGTATTTTGATTGTTTAGCACTTTACCCACCGACGAACCAATCTTACCCAAGGCCTCTGTATAGGCGCCAAGAACATTAGAGGGAATTTTGGTTAATGCCAACAATTCACTGTCAGTATTCTCTTTTAAAGTATTTACAACGCCATTTATCAGTGTGATATCGCTGGTGTTATCTGTAAACAAGGTTTCTGTGACGGGAGCAAAATAAATTTTGGATTCATTGGGTGACAGTGTAAGAAATCGCGAAACAGGCGCGGCTACATGGTCGTTATTTTCTTCAAAACTTAAAGTTTGTTGCACTGTCACCAGGTATGGCAAGTCCTGTTTATAAAATAATCCGGGAAGACTGGAAAACTTACTATGCAAATGGACGATATCAAGACCACTTTTAGCAGAAGTCAGAAAATTATAAAATTCATCTTGAAAAGTAGCCGGGGCAATTCTATAAGAATCTTGGTGTTGGTTTTCTCTATTAAAAACAGGATCAAGTTCTATTTTTATATCGCAAACCGTTTCAGGCCCTGACTTTTTTGGATCAGCCGGATCAAATAATAGAGTGTAGCTTCCGATCTTACACTTATCATCTACTGTCAAAAAAGTAGCCGAGTCGGTAGGTGCTGAAACTAGTCCGGGACTGGTAATATTAGTCGAAGGTAAAGCCGATCTGGCTGTAGCATCGGTTTGCGGCGACAACCCACTCCCTACAGAAATAGCCGCCACATCAATAGCAATGTTAGCAGTAATTTCATTTATTTTATTAACCGTATCGGCATGCGTCACAGAGAGCAAGCCATAGTTATTAACCCCAATAGCCATATTGTTTTCACCGATATAATTTTTATTGTAGCGCAACAAAAAGACATGATCTGGATCGGGTATGGTTTCAGTAACTGAATTATTAACCACCGTTACGATCACTTTCTTTTTTATTTCACAGCGTTTGACTAGGGGTTGACTATCAATGGAAACATTTTGTGATGGGTTAAGGGTTGCGCAAACTTTAAATTGTGAATCCATAGCACCTTCGTTAGACTCTGTTACGGCAACATTGACCCTTATAAATCGTTTAGGCAGATAGTAAACAATACCATCGCCGAAACTTATTTTTTCGTCACACAACTTTTCTCTGGGAAGATGAGATTTGCCACATACAATTTGGGAAGAAATGCTTGCACAGCCATTTAATATACTTAAAACACCATAAAGAAAAATTAATAGAAGCATTTTTCTTGAATTGATTGACATAAATACCTCATATTAAATGTTAGACTTTTAGTAACTGGCATACTGTCAAATAATAGAAGATATTATATTGCCTAGCTTAGATGGCTAATCATTTATGCTTACCAAAAGGCTTAAACAAAATTCATCCCCTGATTAGTCAACAGAGCTAATTTATCCATTACCACTGATTATCGAGAATACAGTATTTATTGATAAACTCAATCCGTACAAATACCTATCTGCACTAAATTTAAAAGTCGGTGGCATAGCAAACGACAAACAAGTATTAATATTTAAAATCTAGTGTTGGTTTACTGCCTACCCCTTACTTTCAATACCTAAAATTCTTCCAGAAGAGAGCCCAACGCCCGGGAAGGTGTATTTATAAAAGTTAATCAACAATGATTTTCTTGAAGCATAAAAACTGATGCATGGGTAATTTATATAAGCGGCTTGCGGGACTAAAACTCTCTGCTTCAGCCAAGGCTGATAAAGTAGCCACCGTTTCAGGGTTATCATTGTGCCGAATATGTTGAGTAATTGCTGTCATTTCTTGCTCATCAAGTTGCAGCCACTCTTCCCGCACCCCTTGGCAATAATTGTCCAAAAATACAGGCAATGTTTCGTTAGGCTCTCTCATAAGGTCAATAACAAGCAGCAAGCCATTTTCAGTTAAAAGACTGTGTGCCAACTGGAAGAATTTGGCTTTTTCTGATTTGGTTAAATGATGCAAAGCGTAACTGGTAAAAATAATATCAAAATGATCTTTGGTTTGCGCCATGCCTTCCATAAAATCAATATTAACTAAGTCAGTCTTGCAACCCAAAGGAGCAATATTTTTAGCGGCAAGTTCAAGAGCCGGATCAGAAAGGTCAAAACCCGTATACAACTCTATAGCCCTGCCTTTTAATCCTTCGGCAATATAACTGGCATCACCGCAACCTAAATCAAGTAATTTAAAGGGACGTGCTTCCCATTGCTCCAATATAAGACGCGTAACAGCCTCGTAAATTTCTTTATGATGCATGTAATTATTGGCTAATACCTTACGATAGATTGCCCAGGCATTAAAAAACTCGCCGACTTCTGTTACTGCTGTATTCATAACCCCTCGCATAAAATGTCAACACTAAAACCACAAAATTATAATCCGGTACATGCGGATACAGTCATGTAATTTAACTAACCAGACTGCTCATCTTGTTCTAATAATGGTATTACTTGCTCAAACACCTGTTATTCGATAGATTAATAGGCTAATTAAGCTATTCATTCATTCAATTGCCATGAAAATCTTCATCTTTTTATTTGTTGCCGGACTTACCGCATGTGCTCAAACCATCAATCCAGCCGCCTCATTTAATACGATTAAATGGATAGATTTAACGCATAGCTATGACCGTTCTACCTTATATTGGCCCAATAATAGTAAAGGCTTTGAGCATACTACCGAAGCAGCAGGAAAAACAGCATCAGGTTATTACTATTCTTCTTATAGCATCTGCACACCAGAACATGGCGGCACTCATCTGGATGCGCCAATCCACTTCGCAGAAAACAAATTAACCATTGACCAAATACCCTTAAGCAGTTTAACCGGCAATGCCATTGTGCTTGATGTTTCCAAACAGGCTTTAAGCAACCGCGATTATCAAATCAGCATCGATGATATTAAAAACTGGGAAAAAGACAACACCACAATACCTGACGATACCATCATACTTTTTAGAACCGGTTATGGACAGTTCTACCCTAACCGTGAAAAATATTTTGGCACGTCCAAGACCGGACAAGCCGCTATTCCAGAACTCCATTTCCCCGGCATTTCCCCTGAAACGACTGAATGGTTGCTTAAAAATAGAACCATCAAAGCAATGGGATTAGACACCCCCAGTCTGGATTATGGTCAATCAAAAGTATTTAAAACCCACCAGCTTCTATTAGGTAGTAATAAACCAGGCTTTGAAAACCTTGCCCATTTAGATAAATTACCATTAAAAGGCATATATATTATCGCGTTACCCATGAAAATCGCAAACGGCAGCGGAGCACCACTTCGGATAATAGCGACTTTAACGCACTAATAACTATAAGGTAATTTACTTCTTTGTATCTGCAATGCACACAACCTCGGCTTGATGCAGCATCCATTCATATTTCTCATAAAGAGGATGTTCCAGAAAAGGCATTCGGCGAACAAATCTGCCTGAATGACACAAACATACCACTTACACCACCCATATCTCTTTGGTGCACAGCAATGTATTGATCCATTTGAGATAATGGCGACCACTCGACAATAATACTTTCAGCGGGCTCAGTGGCAACTTTAGAGGAATAATTTGAGATTACTATGTGACATAAATGAATAATGATGTGTAAATATCAGGAAATATATTAGGGAAAACGAGAGGCGCTTTAAAAAAATCTAGCGTTAATCTGCGATTAACGAAAGAAAAAATCATGAACAGCAAATGAAAAAAGGTTTATATCAACTCTCACTCAGCTAATATCACGAGTTAAGTTAAAAACTGAAGTTTCCCAGTTTTTCTCGAGCAAGGATATTAGTATATACTAATTTTCTAAAATATTAGATAACTCTAATATTCCGTTGAAAATCCAAGGATTGTTCTATAAAAAACAATGGCTTATTTATGATTAAGACCTCGCTTTACTGTATAATAATAACTTATAAGCCACTGATTATACGAATAAAACGACCTCATTTATGTTTATCCTACGCGATCTGTTACGCCCCCTCCAAGACCATTTTTCCGATACCGACCTGGGACGTGAGCGAGCCTCATTATTTGTCTACACCTTACTGGCGGTCATCGTCCCGTTCACCTCTTCCATGACCTCCAACATTCTGCGCTCCTTGATTGCGTTGTTCGGTATTGAGATAAAAAAGAAGCGCTTCTACACGTTTATGGCGTCTTCGACCTTACCCTGGCAAAAGCTTTGGCAGACTGTTTGGGGCTTGATACCCTCGCCTGAAACAGAAGGTCGACTATTAGTGGCGTTAGACGACTGCATTAATCCCAAGATAGGCAAAAAAATCTTCGGTTGTGAGGCCATTTTTGATCATGCCGCCAAAGCCAATCAAAGTCAGTATCCATGGGCACAAAACTTTGTTGCGGTCGGTTTGCTCAAGCAAGTCAAAGGTCGTTGGGCCTGCTTGTTTTTAGATTTCCGTTTTTACTTCGCCAAGAAAACCATTGACGAGGAAAAGGCTACCGCCAAAACCAAAGGCGTGATTGC